>JACPVB010000107.1 GCA_016191985.1 Chloroflexota bacterium
ACGTATTGCGAGGATGAAGTTGGACATAAGTTGAGCGCAAATTGTTTGCGGGCTTTGGAAAATTATCTGGCAAGTTGATTGGGTGCCACGCACTGCCCACTAAATATTAAGCCCCTCTCACCAGCCCGTTGACGCTCGTTTTATTTGAAGGTATGCTTGTCAAACAACCTCAGATTATTACAAAAGGTGCATTATGCAAAGACCGATTTCAAGACGTGATTTTCTAAAACTGGCGGGGGTTGGTTTGGGCGCGATGGCGTTCAAACCCTATAACTTTCCCGAGCTTGAGGCGCTGTACACGCCAAAACGGTTGCCGCAATTCCCGGCGAGTGAAATCATTGGCCGCGTGGTTGACTCGGATGTAGACCTGCGAAACCGCCCTACGAACGACCCCAACTTGAATTCATCCATCAGCAAATTGCCCGCCGATACGCTTGTGGAGTGGGGCCGCGAGGTGATCGGGAATGTGATCGGTGGCTTGTCCAACCAACGCTATCTGGAAACGCCGCAGGGCTATATTTACGGTTCCATGGTTCAGCCCACGCGCAATTTGCCTAATACACCGATCACTGAATTGCCTGGCGGTCAGGGTTTTTGGGTGGAAGTAACTGTTCCATACATCGACCTGACCCATGAAGGTGTGGTTGCTTCACCCTGGCTTCAAGATCTCATTACATATAACTTCCCGCCGCGTTTGTATTACGGCCAGGTGGTATGGATCGACCAGATCCGTCAAAGCAACGGTTTTGTGGAATACCGCTGGAGTGAAGATGCGTACGGACATGGCTATGGATACGGCGGCTCTTACGGCGAATTCTTCTGGCTGGACGGCGCTGGCGTGAAGGTACTCACCGAAGCGGACGTGGCGCCCATCAGCCCGGACTTCAACCCCGATGAAAAGACCATCGCTGTAGATTTGGATTACCAAACATTGTCCTGTTTTGAAGGTAAGAATGAAGTATTCTTTTGCCGAATTTCCAGCGGGAAAGCTTATGACCCGGTCACCGGCCAAATATCGGATGAGTTCGCCACCCCCGCCGGGAACCTGATAACCCATTGGAAAATCATTTCCAAAAATATGACTGCTGGCTCGGCGCAGGCTGGTTATTCCACCCCGGCGGTTCCCTGGTCCACCTTCGTCAGTGGCGAAGGCATTGCCATCCATGGCGCGTTTTGGCACAACGCCTTTGGTGAGAAACGCTCGCACGGCTGTATTAACGTCTCGCCGGAAAACGCAAAATGGATCTTCCGTTGGACAACGCCCTACATTTCCCTCGCTCAAAGTGAAATGCGCCTTTCCCTCCCAGACCATGGCACGATCGTGCTGTCAACAGAGAGAACATTCTAATCAATCAGTTACGTCATTGCGAGGAACTAAATAATTATGGAAATTTCTCAAATTAGTGTCTGGCTTGCTTTTCTGGCTGGGCTGGCCTCCTTCCTCTCCCCCTGTGTCTTTTCGCTTGTGCCGGCGTATGTTGGCTATCTCGGCGGGCGGGCGGCAGGGTCGGGAGATCAACCGAACCGGTGGCTGACATTCAGCCACGGGGTTGCATTTGTGCTGGGCTTTAGCGTGGTTTTCATCCTGCTGGGCGTGGCGGCTTCCTTTGCGGGCGGTCTGTTGTATGACCTGCGCACCTGGCTGGCGAAGATCGGCGGCATTGTTGTCATTATCTTTGGTTTGCACATGATCGGGGTATTCCATATTCCCTTTCTTGCTTACGATACGCGCGTGCAGCAAGCTCCAGACCCGAAGCTTGGCTACCTCTCCTCCGCATTGATGGGAGTTTTCTTTTCGGCGGGCTGGTCTCCCTGTGTGGGACCCGTCCTCGGCACGATCCTGACCCTTGCTATTAATGGTGGTTCCGTCTCGCTTGGCGCAACCCTGCTCACATTTTATTCCGCCGGACTTGCCATTCCATTTTTACTTGCCGCTTTGGGCATTGGCTGGGTGACAGCCACTCTTAAAAAATATAATAAAGTGATGCGTTATGTTGAAATCGCAATGGGTGTGGTGCTGGTCATCGTCGGTGTGATGCTCTTCACGGGAGTTTTTGAACTCATTGCCCAGCAGGGCCAATTCTTTTATTTTAATTTTGGCATTTAGTTCGGCAGCAAGAATTGCTGTAATTAATAGACCCTAAGAAAAAGTGTCTGAACCGTAGGGACACAGCGAGTCGATTCATAATTTTGACCATCAATCGTTTCGCCGTGTCCCTACGAATTCATATCCAAACAGGAATCTTCCATGCTTAATGTAACCCTCTACACCCGCAAGAACTGCAAACTCTGTGACGAGGTCAAAGCCAACCTGGCTGAACTCCAGGCGCAATATCCTCACAGACTCGTTGAAGTGGATATTGACACCGACGCCGCCCTGCTCTCGAAATATGGGCAGATCATCCCTGTGGTGGAGGCAGGCCCTTATACATTGCAGGCTCCCATTACACGCCAAAAATTACAAATCACCCTGGGCGCCGCATCCGACAGGCGGAATCAATTGGAAAGGCTGGAAGACCCAGAATATAAACAGCGCATCCAGAAGGGGCAGAGCGTCACCACCGGGGACCGCGTCTCGTTGTGGATCGCAAAACGTTACCTGCTCATTTTGAATCTTTTTATGCTTTTTTATGTCGGGCTGCCTTTTCTCGCGCCGACCCTCATGAAATTAAATGCGCCATTGCCCGCGCAGATCATCTATCGAATTTACAAACCGTTGTGCCATCAATTTGGTTTTCGTTCATTCTTTCTTTACGGCGAACAGCCCTACTATCCGCTGGCCGAGGCGGGGCTGGAAGGTGTGAAAACATTTGAAGAAGTAACAGGCATTACCAACCTGAACGACCCATACAGCTTCACACGCTTTGAAGCCAGAAATTACATTGGCAGCGAAACCGTCGGTTACAAGGTGGCTTTATGTGAACGTGATATTGCCATCTACCTTGCCATCCTTGGCTTTGGCATCGTCTTCGGTTTCACAGGCCGCCGTTTCAAATCGCTGCATTGGGTGTTGTGGCTGCTCATCGGCATTGGTCCCATCGGCCTCGATGGGTTCTCGCAACTCTTCAGCCAGTTCAATTGGGAATGGCTCGCGTCCGTTGTGCCGTATCGCGAGAGCACGCCTTTTCTGCGGGCGCTCACGGGTGCGTTCTTCGGCTTCGCAACCGCATGGTTTGCCTACCCCAACATCGAAGAGTCCATGAGCGAAACCCGCCAGTACTACATCAAAAAATTTGCAGTCAAACAGGCTTCCCAATAATGCCGTTTCACGAACATACTGGCTTGCGTTATTACAGCTTCGATATTTTTTCAAATTCCATCCTACAGGCTGTCTTCACTCGTCGCGGCGGTGTCAGCCCTGCTCCCTGGCATTCGCTTAATCTCGGTGGATCGGTGGGGGATGACCCTGCGCACGTGGCGGAGAATCGAGTCCGCATTTTTGATGCGCTTGGCCGCGCTCCCGCTTCCATCCACGACGTATGGCTGGTTCACGGCACAGACATTGTTCACGCTGACGCACCCCGCCCGCTTGAAAAGCATCCCGAACGCGCCGACATTATTCTGACAAATAATCCCGAAGTCTCGCTCTTCATGCGCTTCGCGGACTGTGTTCCGCTGCTCTTCCACGACCCAGGGAAACATGTCATTGGAATTGCCCACGCAGGCTGGATGGGGACTGTAAAGGGTGTTGCAAAAACTGCAATCGAAGAAATGCAATCCCGCTATGGCTGTAACCCCAAAGATATTGTGGCTGGCATCGGCCCATCCATAAGCGTGGACCATTACGAGGTCGGCGAGGATGTCGCTATGCAATTCCGTGAGAAATTTGGAAAAAATTCCGAACGAATTATTCAAACTAGTAATGGAAGCACCTATCTTGATCTTTGGGAGGCGAACTTGATCCAATTGCAGGATGCCGGTGTGGAACAGGTGCAGGTCTCAGGCGTGTGCACGGCCTGTCATTTGGATGATTGGTTTTCACACCGCGCAGAAAAAGGGAAGACGGGTCGATTCGGTGTGTTGATGGCGCTAACGTAATTTGGAGTAATTTGGAGTCGGGCAGCTTGCTGCCCAATGGGATAGGTTATCTGAACTTTCCATCAGCTTGCTGATGGACTCCAGAGTCAAATCAGCGTAGGCGAATGTTTGGGCTGTTTGAGCAGGTTTGAGTTAGGGAAGAGGCGCGGTTCGGTTAAAATAAATCCATGAGTGAATTAGTCGAGTCGATCCGGGAAAAATATCTGGCAACGCTGGAAAGAATCGCGCTTGCGGCAAAAAAAGCGGGACGTGATCCCGAGGTTGTGAAATTGGTGGTGGTCACGAAATCCCAGCCTGTGGAAGTGGTGCGCGCGGCCATTGAGGCGGGCGCGCAAATTTTGGGAGAGAATTACCCTGAAGAAGGTGTTATGAAAATTCAATCTCTCCATGAATTTTCTGCGGTAGAATGGCACATGATCGGTCACGTGCAGAGCCGCAAGGCGCAGCTTGTGGCAGGGAACTTTAACTTTTTACATTCGCTGGACGGCCTGAAACTTTCCAAAAAGCTGGATCGGTTTTGCGGTGAAGCGGAACGGAGCCTGCCAGTTTTACTGGAGTTCAACGTTGGCGGCGAGGAAAGCAAAGGCGGCTGGCCCGCATGGGATGAGACGCGCTGGCATGAGCTTTCTTCCGAACTTGCCGAGGTTTTTGCCCTGCCAAATTTGAAGGTGCGTGGACTGATGGCAATGCCGCCACTGGGTGAAACTGCCGGGTTCTCGCGCCCGTTCTTTCAGAAGGTGAAACGCCTGCAGGAATTTCTTACGGTGCAATTCCCCCAGGTGGATTTTTCGGAACTTTCGATGGGGACCAGTATGGACTACGAAGTGGCTGTAGAAGAGGGCGCCACCTTTGTGCGGGTGGGCACGGCGATTGTAGGCGTCAGGAAATATACAACGGAGACTACATGAATTTTGAATTTTTGGCTCTGGTCATCACATCGATTGCCCGTCTTTTTATTTATGTTGTGATCGCGTCTGCCCTGCTTTCTTTCTTTTTACCGCCTTATCATCCAGTGCGCGAGGCGCTGGACCGTATTGTAAATCCGTTCCTGAACCCGATCCGCAATTTGATGCCGCAGATGGGAGCGATTGATTTCAGTCCGTTGATTCTGATCCTGGCCGTTGAGTTTTTATCGCGGATTTTGAATTCAGTCCTGCTTTCCTTATAAACGAGGTGAATTATGCCCAGAAAATATGTCCTTCACAATGGTCGGCGCGGGTCCGCTTTGGCGGTTCGTGTGACTCCGCGTGCGAGCAACAGTCAGATCGTCGGCGTGCTGGAGGATGGCACTATTAAAGTGCATCTTGCCGCCGATGCTTCCGAAGATCAGATCAACGCCGAATTGGTGGCTTTTCTTGCGGAAGTGCTCGGCGTGCCAAAGTCACGTGTGGAGATCGTCGCTGGCGAAAACGGCAGGGACAAGTTGATCTCAGTGCTGGATATGGATGTGGAAACCGTCCACCAGCGCATCGTGGCATATACGGATTGATCTGTTTTGAAATACATAAAAGAGATGAAAGACCTTCAAGGTCTTTCATCCTTTTTATTTAATTACTCCCTTACGTGATTTTTTTGTACTGCAACATTCATGTTGCCTCTAATTTGGCGGCAAATTTTCCACTCGCAAGATAAATCTTGCGGTACTGCGTAATATCAATGCAAAATTATTCTGCCGCGCCGTATAGCCGCCTGTAAACGATGTGGATTTCATAAATATTGCGGATGTAATTGCGAGTCTCTTCAAAGCGGACGGATTCAAGGAACAGGTCGGGGTCGTCTCCGGAAAGGTTTTTCCATTCCAACGCGTTGCCCGGTCCGCCGTTGTATGCGGCGAGCGCGGCGTACAGGTCCCCACCGAAGAGACGCAGATTGTTGGCGAGATAATGTGTGCCAAACATAACACTTACATAAGGGCGGTATAGATCGTTGTCTGTGTAATTGGGCGGCTGTCCAAGTTCGGATGCGATCTGTGCCCCGGTGGCAGGGACAATTTGCATCAACCCGTGTGCGCCCGCACTTGAGCTGACAAACCCTTCAAAAAGACTCTCCTGCCGAATGACGCTGAACGTGAACAGGGGATCAAACCCGTTTTTTTGTGATTCGGGAAGGATCAACTCGGAATAATACAACCCGTATCGAATGCGGCTGAAGTAAGGGGGCGCCATCATCGATTCGGTATGTTCGTCCAGCCCGGCCAGGGTCAACACCTGGCGCGCTGCAAAAATTGCCGAGCGATACAAGCCGAGTTCCGCCAGGTAATTTGCCAAACGGTAACTGCCAACCGCATCCTGGCTTGTTTCCAGGTCGGTACGCAAACTTTCAAATTCAAGCCGCGCCTTTTCGTACAAACCCAAATCCCAATACTCTTTCCCGCGAATTACCCGCACATCCGAGCCGAGCGGCCCCAGTCCGTTCAAATCTGTATCGGGTGTGAGGTTGAAGGTCAGTCGGATCCATGCGTCTGCATCGTTTCGTTCGGTGGCCAGGTCGGGCGTGTAGTTGGCTGATTTTGGCGGAGCAAAGGGCGCGCGTTCCATCAACATATCGCGGGCGCGTTCACTGTAATAACCGCCTGAGTCGAGGTTTTGTCCCGCACGCCAGGCATTCAACGCGGCTTCGTTATCCCCAAGAATTTGCTGGGTCTTTCCGATCCATAAATTGGCGCGTGCCTGGTCTGTGGCTGAAAGGGACAGGGCAAGGCTGCGGTTGAACGCATCCAACGCCGAGGAGAAATTTCCCTGGCGGTAATAAATGATCCCCATCAAAAACACCGCATTGGAGGATTGCGCCGTGCCGGGATATTCATTTGCAACCCGCGCCCAGGTTTCCACGGCCCTGTCGTATTGCGCGTCACGCTCGTAGATGCGCGCCGCGCTCATTAAATAATCGGTGGTAAGCGTGGTATTTGGAACGATGGAAACAAATTCCAAAAGAGTTTCCGCCGCCCGGGTGTAATCTCCATTTTGCGACCATTCGATGAAGGCCTTTTCTCCCCAGGCGTCGCCCCAATTGGGGTGGTTGGGATAATTCGCAATGAAGGTTTCATAATCCAACAGGGCTTCATCGTAAAAACTTAAATTGCGGCGTGATTGCGCGCGGTAATAATAGGCCGTCCCGTCGTGGTCGGCTGGGTTCGATTCGAGATACCGGTCGAATGCGGCGATGGCGACCACGTATTGTTCAGCAAAAAAATCCACCAATCCACGGTCCAACTCGCCGACGGTACCGCCCGCATCCAAAAGTGCCACAAGGCTGAGATAGGAATAGTAGGAGAGCGGATAATTTTCCACGGCCAGGCGGAACTTTTCCAACGCCGCTTCATTCTGACCTTGGGCCTGATTCACCAACCCAGACTCATACAACACCTGAGCCTTGATGTAATCGTTCGGCGCGCGCGCTGTGATGCCATCATACAATGCCAGTGCAGAGTCGTAATCTCCCATTTGCATATTCGTGGATGCGGCTTTCAGGTCCAGCGTAATGTCATCTCCGAGGGAGGGAGCTTGAATCGCGGCGGTGTAGGCATCCAATGCCGCGGAATAACTTCTGGCGTTGTACAGCGCATCGCCGCGCAATTCCTGCACGTAGGCATCCAAATACCCGGGGCGCAGGGTAAGATAAGTCTGCCAGGAATCTGCGGCAGCGGGATAATTTTCCAAGCGGTAGTGGACCAGCCCTTGCAGGAAATACGCCCTGCCCAGATACGGAGAATCGGGAAATTCATTGATCAGAGCTTGCAAGGCAGTGAGAGTTTCGTTGTACCGTCCGCTCTCAAAAAAGATGCGCGCCTCCCCCAATTTGGCAGATGCGCGTAATAATGGATCGGGCGAATCTTGAAGCACGATCTGATATTGCTGAAACGCGCTATCGTAGTCGCCGTTGAATAAGGCCTTGTCGCCTACGCTGACACGGGCGGTGACTGGCGGGGTTGGCGTGATGGTTGGGGTAAAGGTCGCTTCAGGAGTGGGGGATGGGCTTGGGGTCAACGTCCAGCCCGGAGGGATGACGGGAAGGTCCGGGAGGATGGAACAGGCCGTTATCGCAGTGACAAGCCAAAGTCCAAGAATGAGGCGGGGTACTGAGCGCGTTGAAGGGCGAAAAGTCTTCATTCCGTTTTTATACTGGTAAAAGACGGGAGCGTCAAGCAAGGTTGTATTCGAGTTGTGTGTGAACTATAATCGCCCTGCAAGTTTATTAAAAATAAATAGAGGAAGAATGAACAAACAGAACAAAATTTATCGGTTGGCTCGGTTGATTTTGGTTGCCTTTATATCCTTTAGCGTTGCGGGCTGTGCGGCGGGAGGCAATGTGTCATCCACTGAACAGGTCACATCCAGCGGATTTGTTTGCCCGGAACCAAACCCGCGCGTGGAATTTGAAAGCAAGGAGATCAACATCTTCACCTGGACCGAGTATGTGCCAGCCGACATCATTGATTGTTTCGGCCTTGTCTACGGCGTGGATGTGAACGTGGATTATTTTTCATCCAATGAGGAGCTGTACACAAAAATGTCATTTGGTGAAAGCGTGAATCCCTACGACGTGGTGCACCCCAGCGATTACATGATCAGCGTTTTGATGCGTGAGGGACTTTTGCAGGAACTGGACGCAAGCAAACTGCCAAACAGTAAAAATTTGGACACGGGCCTGGTGAGCGCATATGGCGATGCGGTGAATTATGTCGTGCCGTACCAAATGGGGACTCAGGCCATCGTGTACAACAGCGAGACGGTGGAAAATCCGCCGAAATCCTGGGCGGATTTGTGGAACTCTGAATATGAAGGTCGCATTGTGGCAGTGGATGATAACCGCGTTGTGATCGGTGCAGCCTTGCTTACGCTTGGCTATGATGTGAACACAACCGACGAGGCTCAACTGGCGGAAGCCAAACAAAAACTGATCGAGTTGATGCCGAACATCCGTGTCTTCGACAGCGACAGCCCGAAGACCCCGCTCCTCGCGGGCGATGTTGACCTTGGTATTGTCTGGAACGGCGAAGCATTTTTGGCGCAGCAGGAAAACCCTGCCTTTGAATATGTTTTTCCAGAGGAAGGCTCGATCATTTTCTACGATGGCATGGGGATTCCAGAAAAGGCCCCGCACCCCGACGCCAGTTATGCCTGGTTCAATTATTTGATGCAGGGCGACGTGTTCTGGCTGACGCTCGTGGATTACCCCTACACCAACCCGAACTCCGCCGCGCTGGAATACGCGAAGGCAAATCAAACCGATGTGTACGATGCCTATATGTCCTCCACCATCACAAACACTCCCGCGGAGATGTTTGCAAAAGGACATGAAGTAAAAGACCTTGGTGCGGCGCTCTCGCTGTATGATGAAATTTGGACCGAAATAAAACAATAGGTAAAGATCCGAGTGACGATCACGTGCTCCGTGAATTCCCTTGTCACTCGTATGAATTGGAATTCATGTTAAATTTTCCCACAACCCTAACCGAAACTGAAATGCGCCATGCGATTGTCGAATGTGGGCGCAGCGCTTACGAACGCCGCTTGATGACCTCGAACGATGGCAACATTTCCATACGCATGGAGAATGGATATATTCTCATCACGCCTTCCGGTATTTCAAAAGGACGTCTGCAAACCGACGACATGCTGGTTGTTGACCTGGATGGCAATGTCATCTCCGCCCGGCCAGACCGCAAGCCCTCCTCCGAAACGCCCATGCACCTTGAAGTCTACAAGCATCGTGAGGATGTCCATGCGGTGATGCACGCGCATCCTATTTTTGCAACCACGCTCACCGTTGCTGGCTTGGACTTCCCTTTGGATGTTTTGCCCGAGGTTTTGCTTACGCTGGGCGATGTGCCAATCACGGAATATGCAACGCCCGCATCCCACGAAGATGCCGAGGTGATTCGTCCGTTTTTAAAAACACATAACACCATGCTGCTTCGTCAGCACGGCAGCCTTACCTATGGAAAAAATCTTGACGAAGCCATGATCCATTTGGAACGCATCGAGCATGTTTCTGAAATTTACTGGCGCGCGAGGATGCTCGGCGAAGTAAAACGGGTCCCGCTTGAAGCACAGGCAAAGTTGATTGCCATTCGTGAAACTAATTTTAAAAGGTAAACCATGCGAACTGTATTCTGGGAAAACAACGAATTGAAAATGATCGACCAGCGCATTCTGCCCGGCCGATTTGAAGTCCTCTCGTATCGCGGACATAAAGATGTCGCACACGCGATCACGGATATGGTCGTCCGTGGCGCGCCCGCCATTGGAGCCGCTGCCGCCTTCGGCCTTGCCCTCGCTGGATTTGAATCCGCCTCCTCCTCGACCTCCGGCCTGCTCGCTGACCTAGGGGCAGCATCCGCCACTTTGAAAGCGGCCCGCCCCACAGCCGTGAACCTTGCCTGGGCGTTGGATCGCGTAATGCGTACTGCGTATTCCGTAAACAGTTCGGCAGATGACATGCGCGCGGCTGTGTTGAATGAAGCCCAAAAACTCGCCGATGAGGATGTCGAAATCAATAAACGCATGGCCGAGCATGGCGCAGCGCTCATCAATGACGGCGATACCATCATCCACCACTGCAACACAGGCGCGCTTGCCACAGTGGATTGGGGGACCGCGCTTGGCGTCATTCGCACCGCGCATGAGCAGGGCAAAAAGATTCATGTCCTTGTAGATGAAACCCGTCCACGCTTGCAGGGCGCGCGCCTCACCGCGTGGGAGTTGGAGCAGTACGGGATTCCGTACGAAATCATCAGCGATAACACAGCGGGATATTTCCTGAAAGCCGGCAAAGTGCAAAAATGTTTTGTCGGCTCAGATCGCACCGCTGCCAATGGCGATGTCGCCAACAAGATCGGCACATACATGCTGGCGCTTGCGGCATTTGATAACGGCGTTCCCTTTTACCCCGTTGTGCCCACCTCCACGGTTGACCTCTCGCTCGCGCATGGGAATTTAATTCCCATCGAAGAGCGCAATCCGCAGGAAGTGCTTGGCCTGGAGTTTGAAGGTCAGCGTGTCGCGCCGAAAAATGCAAAAGCACGCAATATCGCTTTTGATGTCACGCCGAATAGACTTGTTACAGGGATCGTCACGGAAAATGGTGTGGCCTATCCGCCGTTTGAAGCAAGTTTAAAAAAATTAGTTGAAAATAAACCCTAGAAAATTGCCAGCTCAAAAACTTTACATTCACAAAACCCCGTGATAAACTTTTGTCCGCTTGATTAATCATGGCGCACTCGCAGGAGTGCGCCATTTACTGCGACAAGGAATAAATATGGATATTCTTCTTACTGGCTCAGTTGCATACGATTACCTGATGACCTTCCCCGGTCAATTCAAGGAACATATTCTTCCTGAGCGTTTGGCTTCCATCAGCCTGTCGTTCCTCGTGGACGGTATGTCCAAACAGCGCGGCGGCATCGCTCCGAACATTGCCTACACCATGGCCCTGCTCGGACAGAAACCACGCGTGATGGCAACCGTCGGCGAAGATTTCGGCGACTATCGCACCTGGTTGGATTCAAAAGGTGTGGACACTTCGCTAATGTACGTTGTGCCCGGCGTTTTTACCGCCTCGTTCTTTGCCACGACCGATACTGAATCTGCTCAAATTGCCTCTTTCTACCCTGGGGCAATGGCACATTCCGCCTCCCAATCCATCAAAGGACTCGATAAAAAACCAGACCTCGTCATCGTTTCACCCAGCGCGCCGGATGCAATGATGAAGTTTCCCGCCGAATGCCGTGAATTGGGCATCAAATATTTATACGACCCAAGCCAGCAGGTATTGCGACTCGAAGGCAATGAATTGGCTCGCGATATGGAAGGGGCGCACTTCCTGTTTTGTAACGATTATGAATTCGGTCTGATCTCCAAAAAAACAGGCTGGAGTTTGGACCAGATCCTTGAGCATGTGAAAGTTTTGGTGATCACACGCGGCAAGGATGGCGCCGATCTATATGCAGGCAGCGATACCGTTCACATTCCCACCGTTCCTGAGGACCAAATTGTCGACCCGACCGGTGTGGGGGATGCGTTCCGCGGCGGCTTCCTGGCTGGTTATTCCCATGACTTCGACTGGAAATTGTGCGGCGAGATCGGTTCACTTTCTGCGGTATATTGTCTCGAACAGCGCGGTACGCAGAATCATTCCTACACCAAGGAAGAATTTGTCGAACGGTTCCGCAAGCATTTTGATGATGACGGCAAGCTGGATGTATTACTGAAGTAGACCCTATGGAGTTCGCCAGCTTGCTGGCGGTGTGGAGCAAGCTCCACAATTCCATATTGATATAACTAAAGGAGCAATAAATGAGCAATTACGATATTAAAGATTTAAACCAAGCTGAAGGAGGCCGCAGCCGTATTGACTCGGCGGAACGCAAAATGCCCGTCCTTCGTTCGATCCGCGAGCGCTTCAAGAAGGAAAAACCTCTCAAGGGATTGCGCCTTTCCTGCTGCTTGCATGTAACCACCGAAACTGCGAACCTGATGATCACCCTTCAGGAAGGCGGCGCGGACATTGTCCTTACTGCCTCGAACCCGCTCTCCACTCAGGATGATGTAGCCGCCGCTTTGGTAAATCAATTTGAGATTCCAGTTTTCGCGATCAAGGGCGAAGATAAAGTCACATACTTCAAGCACATCCGCGCCGCATTGGAGCACATGCCCCATATGACGCAGGACGATGGCGCTGACCTCGTTTCTTCCCTGTTCTTCATTGAAATGGGACGCTTCGAAAAACTCGAACCATCTCTGGCCTCATGGGCGCAGAGCCTGAGTGCCGAAGAACGCAAGCAAATGCTGGCAAATGTCATCGGTGGTACCGAAGAGACCACCACGGGCGTCATCCGTTTGAAGGCGATGGAAGCAGACAAGGTTTTGAAATTCCCCGTCATCGCTGTGAACGATGCGTTAACCAAGCACTTGTTTGATAACCGCTACGGCACAGGCCAGTCCACCGTGGATGGCATCATCCGCGCGACCAACGTGCTGTTGGCTGGCAAGAATTTTGTTGTGGCTGGCTACGGCTGGTGCGGACGCGGTCTCGCTTCCCGCGCGCGTGGCATGGGCGCCCAGGTGATCGTCACCGAGGTTGACCCGATGAAGGCGCTCGAAGCGGTGATGGACGGCTATCAAGTCATGGCTATGGCCGATGCCGCCAAAATCGGCGACATTTTCTGCACCGTTACCGGCGATATCAATGTATTGGATGGCAAGCATTTTGAAGTGATGAAAGACGGCGCGATCGTTGCCAACTCCGGTCACTTCAATGTTGAAATCAATATCCCCGCTCTTGCAAAAATGAGCATTGGCGAACCCAATCTTGTCCGCCCGTTCGTGGAACAATACACCACCAAGGATGGCCGCAAGATCAACATCCTCGGCGAAGGACGCCTGATCAACCTCGCTTCTGCCGAAGGGCATCCTGCTTCCGTTATGGACATGTCGTTCGCCAACCAGGCATTGTCCGCTGAATACATGGCGAAAAATGCCGATAAGCTGGAGAAGAAGGTCTATTCTGTGCCGACGGACATTGATAATGAGATCGCCCGCCTCAAGCTCCTCTCCATGGGCGTGAAGATTGACTTGCTCACTGATGAGCAGTTGCACTATCTCAATTCCTGGGAAGAAGGAACCTAATTCGTTTTACGATTTTAGATTGATGATTTACAAAACAGCCTCGCGGATTTTTTCCGCGAGGCTGTTTTTATTTCATGAACTTACTGATATTATGGGCAGATGATTATCACGTCTACTTTTGCGGACTTGCCACCGCTGTTGAAAGCTTCCACGCTCATGGTAATGGGCGTTCCTGCGGCGAGGGGGATTGCAGGAATCGGATAGGTCGTGACGTTTGCTTCAGTCGAGCCGGACAATGCGCCATTCAGATAAATGTTGAAGCCCGTCTCATTATTAGAGTTATCCTGCCAGTTGATAACTCCACCATATAAATAAATCGGCGCTACTTGAGGGACACAAACCTTTGCTGCCACCAGGTTGGAGGCCGCAGTAGGAGGTGTGGGTGTTGATGTGGGCGTGGAGGTCGGTGATGGGGTTGGCGTCGGAGGGATGGAGTACTCGGTCAATCCCGCTGTATTTCCGCTGACGGTGGCATATTCGCCCCAGAGCCAGCAGGTTCCTGATTTGCCGGGGTTGTTGATGATCCAGTAGTTGGTGGATGAATTTTTACCAACCACTATGGCAGTTTGACCCACGTTCAAACCACCGATCAGGTCATACTGCGTTCCTGGTCCTGTCCGGCAGTTGGTGTTGGTGCTTACAGTGACTTCGGGCACAGTTGGTGTGGATGTAAACCCTGGCGTGGCTGAGGGTCCCGGGGTTGATGTGAATTCAGGCGTTGAGGTGAATTGCAGCAGGGTTGCCTGAGCGGTAACTGTCAGGGCCAGATCTGGCGTTGAAGTGCCATCCCCGCTGGGCAGGTTGCAGGCTGTGAGGGCAATAATCAAAAGTACGGATAATAGTAAAAGTGGTCTACTTTTAAACATCTTCTCTCTCCTTTATAGGGATTATGACATAACTTGTAGAAAGGTCAAGGAGGGGAATATGCAATTGGTACTAATCACCGATAAATCATTAGTACTACGCCCTCATAGTTTTTCGCACAATATTTTCCACTCATCAATTGATAAAGTTTCTGCCCGCCGCATGAAATCAATATTTGCGGAGGTGAGCAATGCTTCCGCTTCTGCGGTTGGAATGTGCAAGCCCGAAGAGAGGGAATTGCGAAGGGTCTTTCTCTTTTGCGCAAAGCCTGCTTTGATAAGTTTGAAGAAGGTATTCAGTAGATCATTGGGAATGAGCGGTTCATCGGAAATATCGATTCGCAGAATGGCAGAATCCACTTTTGGGGCGGGGTGGAAGGAGCCAGCGGGGATTTTGGCGGCGATGCTCGGCTTGCCGTACACTTGCACGCTCAATGCCAGCAGACTTAAATCCCCGGGTTTGGCGCAGATGCGTTCGGCAACTTCCTTTTGAATGGTCAATACCACGCGGCGGGGTTTGATATCGCCTTCGAGCAGGTGACGAATGATGGCGGAGGTGATGTTGTATGGAATGTTCGCGGCGACGATGTAATTGGGCTGGTCAATTAATTCGGAGATGGGCAGCTTGAGAATATCACCTTGCACAACGCGCACGTTTTGATAAGGCGAGAGAACTGCCTGTAGTGGGGCAAGCAGGTCCGGGTCCAGTTCGACCGCTGTCACGTTACGGGCAGAGACAGCCAGGTAACGAGTCAAACTGCCGAGGCCGGGACCAATTTCCAAAACACAGTCATCTTCCAAAATTTCTGCGGCGTTCACGATTTTTATGAGGGCGGATTCATCCTGCAAAAAATTCTGGCCGAGGGCTTTGTCGGCGCGCAAGCCATATCGTTTGAGGACAGCGGATGCGTTGAGCGGGGGAATGGAAGCGTGTTTCATTCGCAGACCAGCGGGGTATCTTCATCTTCAGGAGAGGAGATGCCTATGATGGGCCATGTGCCCGCCTGGAATTGACTGACGTAATCGCTGAGGATGCTGAAATCGGCGGCCAGGATGGAGATACGTTTATTGAAGACGGGGTCGAACTCGCGGGTTTGGGTGAAGAGTTCTTCCGGGAAACTGGTGAAGGCGATATTTTGCGGCGGCAGTTTTGTGCCGAGGCAGGCCAGTTGGGAAATCTGTTCGGGCGTGAAATCGGTGCGGATGTTGTCTTCAAAGGCTTTGATGAGTTCTGGAATTTGTGTGACGATCTGCGGGCTGGTGACTTTTTTACGCAGGGCGCACAGAATGATGTTTTGATTGTCAGCGCGTTCAAAACTTCCGCCCTGGCGGTTGCGGACCACTTTGAGCGTTTCTGCGCCGTTCAAGTTGTGGATGCCGATGGATAGGTCTGTGCTTTTGGAGGCCGCTTCAGTGGTGATGTTCACTTCCAGGCCGCCCAGGGCGTTGATGATATTTTCAAATGTGCGCATGTTGATCGAGACGTAATGGTCGGTCTGTACGCCGAAGTTTTTGTTGAGGGTTAACGCCAGCAGTCCGGAGCCTCCGCTGGGGTCGTCCCAATATTTGAAACCGGGCTGGCCGTACAGATAGGCCTGATTTAATTTCTCGTGATCCTGACCATCGAGGTTATCGGCAATGTGCGGAATTTCAACCCATAGGTCGCGCGGGAATTCAAGCACGGTCAATTTTGGGGTGACAAAATCCACGCGCACAATGCGGATCGCATCCGCGAGGCCGTAGGTGTAATTATCTCCGCGTGTGTCTGCGCCGATGACGAGGATGTTCATGCGGTTCGGTCCGCCGCACATGGCGGAGGGTGTGGCGGTGGGGAAGGATACCGTGGGGACAAAAGTTACCAGCCCGGCGGATGTGGGCGATGGACCGGGCGAAGCCGTCCATGTGGGCGGCAGGTTTTGCTGGCCGATTGGCAGCGCAGGCCCAAGCGGCTGGGATGCGAAGACCCGGTAGCTTGAATACATGTAATATCCAAGCCCAAAAAGGAGCAGGCAGGCAACGATTGAAAGGAGAGTGATGATGTATTTTTGAGAACGCGTCATATTTTTTATTTTACCTGCGTTATATCTTCGTTCCCTGGGTTGCGTTTATTTAACTGATGTTACGCAGTAGGGGCGACCCAACCGCATTTTGTGAAAACTTTTCGCAAAGGGCGACCCTTTCTTATGGACGGGTACCAGGTCAAACCCTGACGGGTCGCCCCTACAGTGAAATCGCGTAACGTGAGTTATTTAACCAGGATTTTTACCCTACGGGCACATAGCCTGACCTACGATTAACTTTTGCAAGAGTCTATTTTAGAAAATATGGGATTTCAACAGGAGCAGGCGCGAGGAAATACACGGTCACCCAGCCGGAGAGTCCGCCGATGGCATTGTCGTCATAGCCGAGGTCAATCCACTTTGTGCGCGGCACGCCGAAGGTTGTTTCGATGATCGGTCCGCCGCCGGTGTCGCCAATCGTCGCGATGCCGTAGCCGGGGATGTACACTTTCATCCCCGCCAGGTACGAATAGATCGAATAATCCACCGCCACGATGCCAAACCCCGCGCGCGCGCCGCTTGCGGTTCCGTAGGAACATTCGCCCGTGCCGGAATTGCAGGGCGAATACCAGGAGGCATACATTTCCGTAGCGTACCAATATTCGTAAGGGATATTCCCTCCCACAGGCGCAAGCACAATTTTATTTCCGCTTGCCGCAATTTGTTTCTGCGGTTCAGCCAAAATCGTTTTGCCTTCGGCCTCGCGGCTCACTTCCTCGCCATTTTCATAACGAATGCGTGTGCGAGTCATCGCAATGCCGTTCACGCCAGCGGTGATGATTTCTTTTTGCCCAAATGCCACATCCGCCGACTCGATCACTTCCTCATCGAAGGGAATGATCTCCAGTGCAGTGCTGATGGATTCATAGACTCTCGTCACGTAGATTTGACCGTCCGCAGGCAGCGCCTCATTCTCAAGCGGACGGCTGGTATCCAGTCCTGTCAGCGGAATCCCAGCTTCGGCAAGCGCCGCACCAACCGTCCCTGCGGCGGAGCGGATGTTGATCTCATCGTCACCGGTAGTGATAACCAAATCCCGTGCAGGGAAATATGTCACAGTCATCAAGTCGGTGATCGCTGTTTCGGCTGGCGGGTTGAACCTGTCGTTTGCGCTGAGTGAAAACCCTGCTTCGCTCAAAACCTGTCCCACTGTGGGCGCTGATGTTTGAAGCATTTGCTCGCCTTGCGGAGTGACAAGCGTCAATGAAACCGCGCGGCGCAATTGCAATTGGATGGGAGCATTGCCTGTGATTTTTTTATCCAACGCAAAGGGAATGCCGTTCACGAAAACGCGGTCTAATGGCTGTGGTGAAATACCCGCGTCGGTGAGAATTAGCAAAGGCGTTCTTTGGCTGGAACTGACCGACAGAAATTTTTCACCGTCAATGATTGTGATGGATTGGGGAACGTTCGGCTGGCACGCGGACAAAAACAAAAACACGGCGAAAGCCAGCCATCGAAAAATTTTCATGAGGGTAATTATAAACGACCGATTTGCTCCCTGCGCCGTCCTCGGCGCAGAGGTATTGACAATACCGTCGCCGAGACGGCGATGTGAGCCAGTTTACTTGCAATCCTCATCCTCGCAATCACATTCCAACCCTTTTGCTTTCTCAAAAGACTCGCGCCCTTCGTTGACCGAAAAATAGATCAACCCCGCCGCGCCGAGGCTATCCACGAAGCCGAAGCCCGTAAGTTGATAAATTAAACTCGAAGCCAGCAATACCACTGACATGTAAATGCAAACCATTGTGCAATTCGCATCCGCAAGAATGGGCATGGAGTT
Source organism: Chloroflexota bacterium (assembly GCA_016191985.1). Taxonomy (GTDB): domain Bacteria; phylum Chloroflexota; class Anaerolineae; order Anaerolineales; family Villigracilaceae; genus Villigracilis. The sequence goes on from JACPVB010000107.1 coordinate 18,377, forward strand.
GAGCGTGCGTCCCACCTTGCGCTTGCCCATTACCAGCATCCACATGACGGCAATGGAAATGGTCGAAATCACCAGCCCTGAAAGCGTTGTCTCTGGCTTGTGATTGGTGAAAATATTGTACATTGCCGATACGCCAAGCCCAACGGCAAGGATGTAAAATGCCGTGCCTGTGACGCGCAGGGCCGTAATTTCAAACGGCGTGCGAGACGTATTTGGATTTTTCCGAATGCGATTTACCATCACGAGAATCCCAATACCAGACATCACCTCGATAAACGAATCCACGCCGAAGCCGAAGAGCGCCAGCGACTCGTCGCTGACGCCGAATGCAATTGAAACCAGTCCCTCGGCGATGTTGTAAAAGATGGTGAAGACCGCCAGCCAGAGGGCGTAATTCCAATAAATTTTCTGTGCGGGTTGTTGGGTAATCGTGGACATTATGTGTTTCCTTATCATTAAATTGAATACGGCTGAGTATACCTAAAATCGGAACACAATTTTTTGTAAATTTCTGCCCGACCGAATAATCATTTACAATGGGGATATGCAAAAACCATTGATCGCCAGCACGAGTAATTCACTCATCAAACAAGCGCGCGCTTTGCGCCAAAAGAAGGCGCGCAATGAAAGCGGATTATTTCTCGTGGAAGGGATTCACCACGTAGGTGAGGCGGTGGAAGCGGGCTGGGAAGTTGAGACGATCCTGTATGCCTCGGGGTTGTTGACCAGTCCCTTCGCTCATGAATTGATCTCCCGCTTCTCTTTCAGACCTCAGCCTGTCACCGCACAAGTGATGGAATCATTGGCTGACAAGGAAAATCCCCAGGGCATCATTGCCATTGTCCATCAGAGGAAGGGCCAGCTTAAAGATATAAAACCATTCACGCGCGCGGTGGCGCTTGTCTCTCCGCAAGACCCTGGCAATGTGGGGACCATCCTGCGCACGCTGGATGCAGTCGGCGCCGATGTGCTCTTCCTGCTTGACGGCGGTGTGGAGTTGTATCATCCCACCGTTGTCCGCGCCAGCATGGGGACATTATTTTGGAAGCCCGTCATCCAGACTTCATTCAATGATTTTCTCGGTTGGGCGCGCAAGGGAAATATCCAACTCATCGGCACATCCGCCAAAGCGGATGTGGATTATCAAACATTAGTTCCGCAAACTCCCTGGGTGCTGATGCTGGGCAACGAGCAAAAGGGACTCACCAAAGAACAAACCGCCGCCTGCGATGTGACCGTGTCCCTTCCCATGCAGGGACGAGTCAGCTCGCTCAACCTGGCAGTAGCGGCGGGGGTGTTGTTGTATCAGTTTGGGAGGTAAAGCAACGGAGGCGTGAATAATGCTTGGGGAGTAGGAAAAGGTCAATGCCGGTGTCTCGACATGGCTTCGCCAGTCGACAACCAGGTCGGACAGACAACGCTGCTTTGTCGGTAGAGACTTTATGGGGTTGCAGTACCTGTGGCTACACAGAGCGGTGGCGGGGTTGGGGTCGGCGCATGAAATGAAAAAGTATTATTATCTTCTCGGCTCTCGACAACTTGATTGGTTACATCCGCAGTTGCCTCATATTGCCCGCTCGGTATAGTACCTGCGAAATGTAGCTCAATCGATTGACCAACCAGTAGACCATAATTCACCTCTTGGAGAATACCATTCAAATCGACAAAGAAAGACCCGGTCTTGGCGGAACCGATATTTTTAACTTGCACACGAATCCCATAGGGTGAATAAGCGTTCACACAGTTACCTTGTCTCCCTTCCATTTCGAGATACATGAAGTTGATCATCAAATCGGGTTGTGATGGGCGGTCTGATTCACTTGTCGACTGCACCAATGACGAAGAAGGAGAAGGTTCGGATGTTGTTGGATTCGGGGCAGCCTGGATTTTGGAGCGCAAGCTACGATCGCGATAATCAACAATCCGAGAACGCTCTGTATTCTAAGACTTCTCATGGTCTTGACAAAGCCTTTCATCCGATATGTACAGACTCGATGCAGCCCAACGGTTTGCGGCTTGCCTTGTGGGTACCCGCGCTGTGTCTCGACAGGGTTTCGACAGGCTCAACCACCAGCTCGACAACCAGGACGGGGACAGCGAAGCCGTCCAACCAGAAAAAGGCTAAGGCGTGGAAAACTGCTTGAGATGGTGGCAGAGTTCCCAGCAGCCTGTCCTGACTGGCGAAGCCG
>JACPVB010000108.1 GCA_016191985.1 Chloroflexota bacterium
GAACTTGCTCGGAACCGATTGTTCGGGTAATCTTGCTTGTAGGTTTGGACATGGTTATGGGTCTCCTTGGTCGGAACCAAGTTAACCATGTTCAAGCCTTTTCGTGAACTACTGATTATGAATTACGGGTTGAAGACTTTGTTGGCTTCGTCGCAGATGGTCGCGCCGAAATCTTCAACAGTGGTAGCGCCAGTCAACACACCCTGGATGGCCGGGCCCATGATCTTGTCGAACTCGGGCCAGGAACCAGCCCACAACGGACCTTCGGCGGTCGGGTTTGCAGCAGGAGCAATACCGTTCAGGAAGGCTTGATTGTTGGCAGGAGGTGTGAAGGTGAGGAAGGCATCGAGCGCTTCCTGGCTTACGCGGCTGGGGATGTTGGCACCGAGAGCGGAGATCTTGCCTTGGGTCTGAGCGGTGGTCAGAGCCTGGACGAGCGCCCAGGCTTCTTCAGGATGTTCGGTGTTGGCGTTGATCACATACGCGCCCCAGAACAACCAGTTACCGGGAGTTCCATTCGGGCCAGCGGGAAGTTCAACAACATCCCATTCAAAGTCCACTGTGCGGACGCCGGGAGTTGCCCAACGGCCATTCTGGAACATGGCAACCTTGCCAGCGCGGAAAGGAGGCTCAGGGTCTTCACCGTAGGGGGTGGCAACATCGTAGTCCTGATAGAGGGAGCGTTGGAAATCAAGACCAGTGAGGGATTCTTCGGTGTTGAGGGCGCAGGCGGCGCGGTCTTCAGTGAAGAAGCCGCCGCCGGAAGCGTTCAACCAAACACCGTACGGACCCCACCAGGCGCTCGCGCCGTATCCGTACACATCGGAGCCAAGAGCGCGGGTCTTCTGAGCGACATCAAGGAAGGCATCCCAGGTCCATTCGCCATTGGCAGCGAGTTCACGAGGATCGGGAGCGCCAGCTTCGTTGATCAAGTCCATGTTCAGGTAAAGAGCGAAGGTGGACACGTCACGGGGAAGGCCCCACAGAGCGCCAGAATCCGCGCCGGAAGCGCCGCTCTCGGGATTGTAAGTGAGGTGGAACATGGGGCCAGCATAGAAGTCGTCAGCGCTGTAGCCTTCGGTTGCACCAGCAAGTTCGGAAGCGTTTAAGATTAAACCACGGGTTGCGAAATCGGCGACATCGGTTCCGGGGATCCAGAATACGTCTGGCGCGGTGCCGGCGGCAATTTCAGCCTTCAACTGGTCTTGATAGTTCGCGCCCTCGGAACCACCGGGTTCGTAGGTGAGAGTAATGCCATCGAGTTCGGCATCCAGGTCAGTGCTGATCTGGCTGTAGACGTCAATTTCTTCCTGATTGTCGGGGCGGGTGCGCCAGCGAATGGCGACATCTTCTGCAGCAGGTGCTTCGGTAGCAGGCGCTTCAGTGGCTTCCACAGCGGGGGACTCCGTTGCTTCCACAACAGGGGATTCAGTGGCAGCAGGAGTGCCACAAGCAGCCAAAACGAACGATGCGATAACAAGAAGGCCAAGGACCTTCATCAACAAACTGTTCTTCATGTATTCTTCTCCTTGAATATTTAAGAGCGATAGTCGTACAAAAAGCTATATTTTATTGAAAGTCGAGTTTGGGCTAGGAACCACCTCCCATATCAGATGTCGAATTACGTACAACCAACTGTGCCGATAATTTCAACTCGCGCACTGCCGGGATTTTCTTTTGAATGAGTTCCAACAACATACGGGTGGCCTCCTGCCCGATGAGCGGCATATCCTGCCTCATGGTGGTAAGAGGCGGATCGAAATAGGAGGATAATGGCATATCGTCCACGCCAATGACAGCCAGTTGCGAAGGGACTTTTAAATTCACATCACGCGCCGCGCGCAGCACGCCCAATGCCATGCGATCATTCTGCGCAAACACTGCCGTTGGAACACGTCCCTGCTCAACGAAGGAAAGCAAAGCCCGCTGGCCCGAAGACGCAGACCAATCCCCTCCCAACACCCTGGATTCATCGTAAGGGATGCCCGCTTCCTGCAAAGCGCGGCGGTATCCCTCGGCGCGGTCTTGCGAACAATCCTCTTCCATGGGGCCAGTGATCAAAGCAATGTCTGTATGACCAAGCGAGATCAAATGACGGGTGGCTTCGTAGGCCACTTTTTCATCATCCAGAGAAACGGAACAAATTTCTTTTTCGTGCGAACGCGCCCCCACGAACACCACCGGGAAATTTTCAGGGAGATGCAAAAAGCGGTCATCGGAATATGGGTTGATGACAATCAACCCGTCCACGCGGCGATGGCCCACCAATTCATCCACCAGCGCTTGAAAGGCTTTCGGGTCTGTGGCAGAAGAAGACAGCATGAAATAATCATGCTGTCTGGCCTCCACTTCAGCGCCTTCGATGACGCTGGCAAAGGTGTAATCTGTCAAATTTGGGGAAATGCAAGCCAGGGTATGAGTCTGACCGCGCGCCATGGAACGGGCAATCGCATTCGGGCGATACCCCAACTGCTCAATCGCGGCTTCCACGGTCGCGCGGGTTTCGGGGAGCACATCGTCGCTCCCGTTGATTACACGCGAAACCGTCTGGTGCGAAACGCCAGCCAGCCGAGCCACATCACGAAGGGTAGGGTGAGAAGTAGACATTTTTAGGTAGGAAATGTATAATGTTACCGTTCATGTGAACGGTAACATTAGTTTACAAGAACGATAGTGCTTTGTCAAGAGGCAATTTCAAAAATGGTCAAAATCCGCAAAAACCGACGCATCTCCCCCACCGTTTCTCGTCGGCGGGGAAATGTTTATCGGCGCAACGACCAGTTTCCAGATTAAGGATGATCGTATCTTCGACAAATCCTTGAATCGAATTCATTTTTGAGAAGGAATAACCATGTTGAACAATCCTCACCGCCGCTATAACGCCCTCACAGGTGAATGGGTGCTCGTCTCGCCGCACCGCGCCAAACGCCCGTGGCTTGGGCAGGTGGAAAAACTTGCCGCCGTGTCTCTGCCTGAATACGACCCGACCTGTTATCTCTGTCCGCGCAATGAACGCGCTGGCGGTGTTTTCAATCCCGACTATTCAGGCACCTACGTTTTCAACAATGACTTCGCCGCTTTATTACCTGAACCATCGGATGAAGTTCCCGCCTCATCCCACCCGTTGCTTGTCTCTGCTCCCGAGCAGGGTCAATGTCTGGTAGTTTGTTTCTCCCCGCGCCACGACCTGACCCTGCCTGAACTCGACCTGCCCGCCATCGAAAATGTGCTCAACACATGGACAGTTGAATCCGCAAAGCTCGCGGAATTGGATTACATAAAATATGTACAGGTCTTTGAAAACAAAGGCGCGATGATGGGTTGTTCCAACCCGCACCCGCACAGCCAGCTTTGGTCACAGTCTCAGCTGCCAAACGAGATCGTCAAAGAGCTTGCCACGCAAACGGAATATTTCAAAAAGAATAACAGTCCGTTGCTCGTGGATTATGTAAAAGAAGAACACAAGCAAAAAGACCGCATCCTTTTTGCCAACGACCATTTCACAGCGTTGGTCCCCTTTTGGGCGGTGTGGCCTTTCGAGGTGCTTGTGAACGCGCATCGCGCATCCGCTTCATTGAAGGATTTATCTTCGGTTGAGGTCTCTGCTTTGGCGGAAGTTTTCAAACAAGTGACGACGAGATATGACAATTTATTTGAAATCTCATTCCCCTACTCGATGGGATTCCACCAGGCCCCCGCCGATGGTCAACCGCATCCCGAATGGGTGTTGCACGCGCATTTTTATCCGCCGCTGTTGCGCTCGGCCACCGTCCGTAAATTTATGGTTGGTTACGAAATGCTCGCCATGCCCCAGCGAGACATCACGCCTGAAGCGGCAACAGAGCGATTAAGAATCACGTCAGATATACATTACAGAATCAAACTTCACGGCCAATAATAGGCGCTGCAAAATATCATCGGTGTACCAGGATTCGCCTGTGGACGTCTATTGTGTATGGATACAGGCAATCATAAATCGAAGCTCCCAGGGTCGATTACGAAAAACTCAGCGGCAATAAACCTGGCGAATCAAGCCAATCCATTCGCAAACCAATTCACTTTATGTCCTCGGATTCCTGTGTGTGAATGATTATTGCCCAACAGGAGCTTTTAATTTGAGCTTCCATTGGACTGAAACAAATTGTCTGGCGTGAATGTGAAGCAGATGGGCGATTCCGCTAGACTTGTCATTTTGAGCCCTTTAAAGCCAATTTACGCTGCTTCATATTACTCATATACATTGACAAAAAATATCTTTTATGGGAAACTGTAAACAGTTACGGTAATAGTTACGGTAACTGTTACATATCACCTACTTGGAACATGGTTTCATATCAATGAAAAAAAACGCAACAATTAGAGATGTCGCTAAAGGGGCAAATGTATCTGTTGCCACGGTATCTCGGATTTTGAATGACAAACCAGATGTCTCAGAAGAGACACGCCAGAGAGTGTTGGGGGTAATCGGCGAACTTGGTTATGCACGCAGCATGCAATGGAAGCAGATAACCTCCGGCAAATCAAAAGTAATTACTTTGCATTATCCCTATAAGTTAGCGATATCCAATCAAGTATCTCTGCATTTCATCACGGGGGTGACAAGAGCTTGTGAAGAACATGGTTATTCTCTGCATCTGGTAACTCAATCTCTCAATAAAAATAGCCTTTTGGATTTTTATCGCACAAACCAGAGCGATGGCCTGATATTAATGGAAATTCGGATGGATGATTGGCGTGTGAAATTACTCAGCCAGCATAATTTGCCTTTTGTGATGATAGGGCGCTGCGAAAATAATGACGGGGTGAATTTTGTCGATTTTGATTTCGAATCTGCCGTGACCGTTGCTGTAGGTCATCTAATAAATTTGGGGCATCAAAACATCGCGTTTGTTTCAGTGATCACTGACTCGCAGCAAAATCACTATGGACCCAGCGTCAGGGCTTTGGAAGGATATGAAAAAGTATGTACCCAATACAATATTCCCAGACTCTATTGCGAAGCTGATAACGGATTTGAAAATGTAAAGCTTGCCACATTGAACCTCATGAGAAAGCACCCAGAAATTACAGCAATTCTCACTATTTTCGACACGGCAGTCGCGGGAATATTTTCAGGGATTGAATCGTTGGGGTTGAGTATTCCAGATGATATTTCATTTGTGGGTTTGGCAGATGCGCAAGGAGCTGAGCTGACATCCCCTTCACTGACGGTATTAGACTTCCCAGCATCATCCATGGGCTATGATGCAGCCACGGTGATTATTAATGAATTGGAGAAAGGTACAAAGATCAGTAAGCAGCTACTGGTCGCTCCCAAATTAGTTATCCGTTCCAGCACGGGAGTCGTGAGAAAAGAAGCATAGTACGAAGTACCCAGTCTGCCCTTATAAGGAGGTGGTGTATTTGGTAATTGGTGGAAAAAATGAGAAGTGCTTCTCGCCTTTCCAGAGAAAGAAGCACTTCTCGAGTGTATCGACATACTAGCTGGGCTAGTACGTCTGGTGTTTAAGTATAAACGAAAATGATAAAAAGGAGTGAAAAATGTTTCGTTATAGAAATTCACTAATTGCTTTGATTATGGTTTTCAGCATTGTCATGGCAACAGGATGCACGCCAGCAGTTGTAACACCTGTCGTGGAAGAACCTGCAGCAGAAACGCCGGAAGTTGCAGCAACAGAAGCAGCACCAGCGACAGAAGCTCCTGTGTTTGCGCCGGGCACTACGATTACCTACATTGCCAGCCAGAACTGGGTCCTGGATTCAGAGATGGAACTGGCTAAAAAATTCGAGGCAGAAACCGGAGTTCACGTTGATTTCCAGATTATCCCGTCTGATCAGTATTTCAATGTTCTGGAAACCAAGCTTGAAGCTGGAGGCGAAGGGATAGACATCTTCGGCGGTCAGAGTGGAAAAACTGACATCAAACTTCAACTAAACGTTGAAAAGAATGCAGTACCCCTGACCGATGAAGAATGGGTCAAGCGGATGAATCCGCTGTCGGTAGAGCAGATCAGTCTGGATGGCGTTACCTACGGCTTGACGATCTGGGATACGATCGGCGGTTCCTGGGTAATTGTCTACAACAAGACTATCTTTGCTGAAAACGGCATCAGTGTGCCCAAAACCTATGCTGAATTTGCGGCCGCCTGTCAGACCCTTCAAGATGCCGTAATTATTCCAGTTTACGAGCCATTCGCAGATGGTTGGCATCATGTCTTATGGTTCCTTGAAATGGGTCCTGTCTATGAAGCCGCAACCCCAGGCCTTGCAGACGCCTTGAATATAAATAAGGCAACATTTTCCGGCAATCCCACCATGCTGACCGCCCTGACCGAACTCAAGGAAATGTACGACAAGGGCTATTTTGGGGACGATGCTCTCTCTAATGAATTTGCGAACACCGAGGCAGCCATGGCCGAAGGAAAATATGCCATGACGGTTAACCGCTTTGGCTTGCCAAGCCAGATTCATACGGCCTTTCCGGATGTCGATGAGGATAATTTTGGCTACTTCCTAATCCCATTGGCGGATAATCAGATCTGGAATGTGAATCCAGCTGCTCCAAGCAAATTCATTTATTCCGGATCAAAGAATATCGAGGCCGCCAAGGCTTACTTCGAATTCCTGACCAGGCCCGAAAACCTGCAATTCATGCTGGATAATGAAGCCCAGTTTACGATGCTCAACTTTGATGGTGTTAAAGCTGAGTTGACAGCTGACCAGCAGGCGTTCATCGATACGTATACTGAGCAGGGAACTGTCTATCAGACCGCAGTGAATTATGTCAACCCCCAGTGGATGGATGTTGGGCAGGTTCTGACTGCCCTGTTGACAGGCGCGGTAACCCCAGAAGATGTGCTGGCAGAAATTGATCAGCGCAGGACTGATATGGCGGTCTCCGCCGGTGACGAAGCCTGGAAGTAATGGCGACATTGAAGCTACTGACTGCGCTTATTTTCTAGTAACTTGGTAGCCGGTTGTTCGAAAGAGTTGTGGGCCTGTTGGATTTCATCATGTATTTCCAATAGATGTGCAGGAGCCGTACAGGCCCACAACCACGTATTTTTTGACCTATCCTCAGTTAGGAAACCTGAAGATGAAGAACAAAATGTATCCATCTTATTTTTCTGTGGGAGCAGTTGTTTTATATTCTTTATTCATGGTCATTCCTGGAATAATGGGGTTCTACTTGTCCTTTACAGATTGGAACAGGTATTCATCGGAAATCAATTTCATAGGCTTTGAAAATTTCACGCTGATCTTTTCCAAGCTAAATTATTGGCACAGTATCAGCAATTCATTGATTTTTACGGTTGTCACTATCGTATCGAAAACTGTAATTGCATTAATGCTGGCTTTACTACTATCCCGGGGATTAAAGCGATCTTCTAATTTTCATCGTGTCATCATATATTTACCCGCCATCATTCCAATGATCGTTGTGGGTATTGTATTCCGCTCTATTTTGCATCCTGCAACCGGTGTGTTAAATGAATTCCTGCGAGGTGTCGGTTTGGGTTTCCTAACACAGAAATGGCTGACAAACCCGGATATTGCGCTGTACTCTGTAATCTTCGTGGATACCTGGAAGGGGGTCGGTTTTATTATGGTGATTTTGATCGCCGGCATTCAGGTGATTCCCGCTGAGTATTACGAGGCTGCTCAAATCGATGGGGCGAATCAGTGGGATGAATTTTGGAAAATAACCCTGCCACTATTGATGCCAACGCTTACAGTAACCACGGTATTGAATCTTTTATATGGCTTGAAAGTGTTTGACGTTGTTTGGGTACTAACCAACGGCGGGCCCGGGTATGCAACAGAGACAGTTTACACGGTTGTTTTTAAGGAGTTTTCCAAGGGACGCTATGGTGTCAGCACGGCGCTTTCCACCCTGTTATTCGTAGTAATGTCTATTTGTGGCTTCTGGTTAATCAATGCGATGCATTCGAAGGAATTAGAAACCTAGCCAACATCGATATCTAGCCCGGACGGAAATTTTTTTGATATTTATGTTTAGCTAGACTTTATCCATTTGGACATTAACAAAAAAGCAGGGTAAGCTAAGGCAAACGCTCGACCAAGAGGTAGCCAATGCCGACCCTGCACGCAGAATATATCACGCTCCTGGGAGCCTTTGCGAGACTATTTTCGAAA
>JACPVB010000126.1 GCA_016191985.1 Chloroflexota bacterium
GATTCCTGTCGCTTCCGGGCTTGGTTCCGGTGCAGCGGTATCAGTGGCGTTAATCCGCGCTCTTTCTGCTTTCCTCTTTCATCCCATCACCAATGAACAAGTCAACGAACTTGTTTTTGAGATCGAAAAATATCACCACGGCACGCCTTCAGGCATAGACAACACCGTCATCACCTACAACATGCCCGTGTACTTCATCAAAGGCCAGCCCATCGAGACTTTCAAAACAGGCAAGCCTTTCACCATCGTCATCGGCGACACCGGCGTCCCCGCGCTCACGAAGGAATCCGTTGGCGATGTCCGACTTTTATGGCTACGAAACACAACCTATTTTGAAAATATCTTCAACGAAATTTCGCAAATCTCTTTAATTGCGCGCCGCTCCATTGAAAGCGGACGGCCCGAACTGCTCGGCGAATTGATGGATCACAACCACGCGCTGTTGCAGGAGATGACTGTCTCTTCGCCAGAACTGGATACGCTCGTCACTGCCGCAAGAGACGCTGGCGCGCTCGGCGCAAAACTCAGTGGCGGCGGGCGGGGTGGCAATATGATCGCGTTGACCGAGCAGGCCGGGGCGGAGTCGGTGGCGAGGGCATTAATGTCCGCAGGAGCAAGGCGGACGATCATCACGGAAATCAGTTAGAAGGTGTCTGAAAGTAGGGACACAGCGAGTTTGTTGATGTTTTTGACGATGGGTCGTCCTGCTGTGTCCCTACGGGAATCAAGACAATAGGATGTTTTCAGACATTCTCATAGAAAGTGACTATCCTCTTGGGCGTTGTTATGAACAACAAAAAATGGCTCACTCCCATCCTTCTTTATCTCGCCGTGTGGGCGGGATTATTTTTGTTCAAAAGCGCATGGGCCGCACTGCTTGGGTTTCATGCGGCCATTCTGCTTGCACTCGCGGTGATACGCCCGGACACTCCCATTAATATCCTTTTCAAAAGTAAATCTCTCAAATGGGTTTTGTTCAGTGTGCTTTTTTGCAGCACGAGTGGTATTGGCTTGTACTTTCTTTGGAATCTATTTGGAGTTGCCCACAATCTTCCCGCACAACTTCAATCCATTGGCCTGACTTCCTCCTCCTGGCCGCCGCTGATTGCTTATTTTTCGCTGGTCAATCCGTGGATCGAAGAATATTTCTGGCGCGGGGTTCTTGGGAGCGGCACGAAAAATCTTTCCGTTATCGACCTGGTTTACGCGGGGTATCATGCTTTGGTCTTGTGGGGCAGGGTGCATCCATTGTCCATTTTGTTTGCTGTTACCATCCTTGTTTCAGCAGGCTGGCTTTGGCGGCAAATGTTCCGCCAGGATCGCGGCCTGCTCGCCGCGGTGCTCGGCCACATGGTCGCGGATTTTTCCATCCTGCTGACCGTCTACACAATGACGAAGTAATCTTGTTGATCGCTTTCCATCTTCATGAACATTCTCGCGCTAAAATTAATTCTTGCTCCCCTCATCATCGGCACGGCCAGCCTGGCAGGCCGCCGTTGGGGACCCGCCGTCAGCGGTTGGATCGTGGGTTTGCCATTGACCTCAGGGCCGGTTATCTTCTTCCTTGCCATCAGCCATGATATTCCCTTTGCGGCGAACGCCATCCGCGGCACGTTGAGTGGCGGGTTTTCACTGATCGCATTTTGCCTTGTCCATGCCTGGCTGGCAAAAAAATTTGACTGGCGGATATCAATACTGGGGAGCCTGTCCACGTTTGCGCTGCTGACCCTGCTGCTGGAAGATTTGGTCATGTCCCTGCTTCCTCTTTTCGGTTTGGTCTCCCTGACGATTGCGCTCGGTTTATGGTTAATGCCAAAACAAGAAGCGGAGCAGGTAGCCGCATCCACGCTCAACCAGTGGGATATTCCCGCGCGGATTTTGGTGGGAACCAGTTTCATTTTGTTCGTGACAGGCATCGCCCCTGTCATCGGCTCAAAACTAACAGGATTGCTGACCACCTTCCCTTTGTTCGCCGGTATCCTCACCGTCTTTGCCCAGCGTCAGCAGGGAGCGGATGGGGCCATCCATGTACTGCGCGGTCTCACCTTCGGCCTGTTTGCATTTGCGGGCTTTTATCTCGTGCTCGGCCTGTTGATCGAACGAACTTCTTTGGGGATTTCCTTTGGACTTGCAACTCTCACTGCTCTGATTATTCAGGGGACATCGCTTTTTATTCTCAGGCAGTTACACAGGTAATTATGCCAGCGGGATTTCGTTGGGGAATCGGCTGGTTACCGTCAGGTTTTGTTTCGCTTTTGCGGGTATGATGCGAGAAGTCAGGAGGTTCTATATGAAGCCAACCCCGTTTCTGAAAGCATTTTCAATTCTGCTCGTTCTGGTGTTTTTGATCATCGGAGCGATTTATATTGCCGGTCCTTCGTCATTGTCCGCTGGATTTTCCACATCCTATCAGGATTATCCAGACCCCAGGCCAAGCCCTAAGCAAGATCCAAAGGATGTGGTGGAAGTTCCAGGATTGATTGAGGCATTTGACATCAGCAAAGACAGAAGTGTGATTGCAATTGCCGCCTCGAAAAAACTACTTTTGTACGACCTGCAAACCTTGGAAGAAATTCACAAACTGATAATAAAAGAAGACCTGCCCCAAGTGCAGTTTTCCCCTGATGGAAGCAAACTGGCCGTCAGCGGGATCGTTGAGAAATATTTTGAAAGCGACTCCCTGTCCATTACGATTTGGGATACACAGTCGTGGAAAATCATCCATGCCTACGAAAGCGGGAAGCTGGGTTGGAGTCCATCAGTCACACTAGCATGGGCACCAGACAGCAAGCATTTTGCCTTTTCAAATCCAGAAAATGGCATGTCCGTTGTCAATGTGGAAGATGGCGAAATCGTCGCTTCGTTGAACGATCTTGTTGGTTTCCCCTTCAGTTTTTCATGGTCGCCAGATGGTTCGCGCCTGATCTCCACCGGTGATTTTGGGTATGGTTTGCGCCGCTGGTGGGTCACTGCTGGTAAATCGGTGAGGCTGTTCGACACACGTCCCCAGCCTGCCTCACAGGTGAAGTGGTCCCCAAACGGAAAACAAATCGCATCCGGCCATTTCGGTGGGACAGTTTGCATTTGGAATACAAGGAATAATCAATGCGAGGGATTCATCCGCGCTCATTTTACTTCGGTGGATGGACTGGATTGGTCCCCCGACAGCAGACAGATTGCCACGGCCAGCGGAGCAGTCCGCATTTGGGATGCATCCACAGGTGAACTCTCATCCTCCTTTGGTTTTTACGATGGCATTATTTACAAAGGCTTGCAATGGTTTGATCTGCAAAATATTGCCACCCTGGAAACCAGCTATACACAACAACTTCCCTCCATGATTCGTTTTTGGGATGTTAGCAGTGGAGATACAAAACTTGCATTCCGCGGCTGGGATAACGTTCAAAGTCCGAACAACGGCGGCGTTGCGCTCCATCTGGACGATGTTCAAATTGGCGCCGGCCGAACGGTCTTTCAAGTATCGCTTCTTTTTGACAGGCCCGAAACATCCCTCGCAAGTGATTGGAATATAACCGCAACCGATTCTCAAGGCAGGTTTTATCCATTGACAAATATCACTCCCGAAGACATGGACTCGGGGCAGACACGTGTATATCAAACTATCCCATTGCCAGAAGGGGAGCGCATCATACTGGAACTGAAGGCTTTTCCGCCCAATCAGGGATTGCCCATCTTCCAGGATTTTTCTGCGGCACCCGGACTATTTACCTTTCACCCGGAAAGCCTGCAAGTTGGAGAATCAATATCTCTGGATGAAATGGTGGATGTCAATGAATATACGATCCATCTTACTAGCGCACAAAAAATTTCCGATACCGAACTAGTCTTCGAGTTTGATTCAGAGCAAATTTACACAGGCGTCATTATTTATTCGCAAACTGCGAATGGTTCTATTATCAGCCCGCCGAAAGATGGCAAGATCAGCGCTTCGCTGTCGTTTTCCGAAATACCAAATGGGCCCATTCAAATTCAAATCACCCGGCTATATTACAACGCATATTCCGTCTGGCTTCTCGATTTCCACGTCGCCAAATCCATGTTCATAGATTTACCGCCCGCTACGCCTGTTTCTGTTCCCACTGCACAGCCCGAAGCGCAATTTGCGTCACAGGATGCGCTCTTTTTGGAAGTGCAGGCTCTTTCGAAAAAATTCGATGACTCCGTTCTCCAAGGAGCGGGCTGGGTGCATATCGTCCGTGAAATCGCTACAAAGAACATGCAAGAGGGACAAACTTATCCGCCGCCCCATTACCAGGAAGACCAGTGGCTTGAGGTGGACTCCAATGGCTGGGTCACACGAAGCCTGACAACTCACCTGGATAAGGATAAATACATCCTTCAGCAAAGTGCTTCTGTGGGCGCGCATAACATGAATCTGACCACCGGTGAAGCAATGGAGTCACCCACATACCGCCTCTCATTCGATTGGATTCTCCTGGATTTAGATTACGCATTGAATCATGGTGAAACTGCGCTGCGGGAGGAAATTACTTGCGGCGATGGTTCTCCCTGTTTGCTGATTACCTTAATGAATGAAAGTATTGCCCGCCGCATATGGATTAACACAAGAACGGGCCAACAAGTCAAAATTCAAACATCCCAACAAATGCCTGATGGTACAGAAACCATCCTTTTCACACAGACTACCCTGTCCATTGAGTGGATGAGTATCCCGCCACAGGATGTTTTGGATTTGTTTTCAAGAGTTTTATTCTCTGCTCCATAGGACGCAGCTAGAGCCCAAAATAAGTGAGTCGTTAATCGTGTTTTCAAAAAACTGGAGTACCTTTTGGTACTCCAGTTTTTTTGTCTTTCGTCGTCAAGCCTACAACTCCGCCGCCCTTCGTTCAATTCGATCCTTCGCTCGCGCCACAAACTCGCCGAGCGAAATATTATTCTGCTGGCTTCCATCCCTCACGCGCAGGGATACTTGTTCCGCTTTCATTTCGTTGTCACCGACTACGATCATGTACGGCACTTTCATCAACTGCGCCTGGCGGATTTTGGCGTTCATGCGGGAGGCGCTCAGGTCGGAATGCGCCCGGATTCCGTTCTCACGCAACTGCTTCGCGATCTTCTCCGCATACTCGTTCTGCGCATCCGTGATCGAGATAACACGCACCTGCTCCGGCGAGAGCCAGACTGGGAAGTTGCCCGCGTAATGCTCTAACAGGAATCCCACCATGCGCTCATGTGTGGACAAGGGCGCGCGGTGGATGCAAAGCGGAATTTCATCCACGCCTTCCTTGTTCGTGAATTTCAGGTCAAAGCGTTCGGGCACGGCAAAGTCCACCTGGTTCGTGGCGAGTGAGAATTCGCGCCCAATGGCAGACCAGATTTGCACGTCAATCTTTGGACCGTAAAACGCGGCTTCATCCACCACTTCCACAAACGGGACGCCGCCGTTCGTCATGGCACGGCGCACCATATCTTCCGTTTTGATCCACAGGCGTTCATTGTCCACGTACTTTTTGCCAAGTCCCTGCTTGCCGTGCAGAGACAGGCGCATCACATACTTGTCAATACCGAATAACTCAAAGTACTTGTGATACAAGGCGATCACGCCCATGAACTCCTGCTCGAACTGGTCTTCCCCGCAGTAGATGTGCGCATCATTCATCTGCATCGAGCGGACGCGCATCAGGCCAAACAACTCGCCTGATTTTTCATAACGGTAGCACGTCCCATACTCGGCCAAACGGACTGGCAGGTCACGGTAGGAGCGTCCCTTTGAACCGAAAATCTTATGGTGCATCGGGCAGTTCATCGGCTTGACGTAATACTTCACGCCTTCCAATTCCATGGGCGGGTACATGCTCTCGGCATAGTAGGGTAAATGCCCCGAACGGATGAACAGGTCTTCCTTCGTCAAATTCGGCGTGCGGACGCGGGAGTAGCCAGCCTTTTCTTCCATTTCCTTCGCGAGTTTTTCCAACTCCTCGATCATGATTCCGCCATTGGGCAGCCAGAGCGGCAGGCCGGGGCCCACCTCATCATCGAAGATGAAGATTTCCAATTCCTTGCCCAGTTTGCGATGGTCGCGCTTCTTCGCTTCTTCGAGTTGGTGCAGGTATTCCTCTAATTGTTTCTTGCTCTCCCACGCCGTTCCATAGACGCGTTGCAGCATCTTGTTGTTCTCGTCACCGCGCCAATACGCGCCCGCAATGGACATCAACTTGAAGGCATCCTGCTTGATCTCTTTCGTGTTCGCCACATGCGGCCCACGGCACAAGTCTGTGAACGTATCCTGTTGATAGATCGAGATATCAGGCGGTCCTTCCAGCGGATTGCCGTATTCATCTGTGCCGCCTTTTTCGAGTCCTTCGATCAGCTCCAACTTATAGGGCTGGTCGGCAAAAATCTTCTTGGCCTCCTCCGCAGAGATGACCGTCTTCTTGAACTCGTGCTTGCCCTGCACAATTTGTCTCATCCGCTTTTCGACCTGTTCCAGGTCTTCGGGCGTGAGATTGCGCGGCAAATCGAAATCGTAATAGAACCCGTTTTCCACGGGCGGACCAATTGTGATCTTCCCGTCAGGGAACATCTCCAGCACAGCCTGCGCCATGACATGCGCCGCCGAGTGACGAATTTTGTATAAATACGAATCTTCGTATCGTTCTTGCATTTGTGACATTTTCGCTTCCTTTCTTGACTGATGGTTGTTACCGCTTCGAATTGCCTTAGCGACCCTAGAGAAGCGATAACCAACCTCCGGGCCGCCGACGAGTGTGAGTAGTCATGACAGCCTCCTTAAATAAAAGCTCTCGCCCAAATACGGGGCGAGAGTTATTCTCACGCGGTTCCACCCGAATTGTACGTCAAACTTAAGTTTGACATACCACTCTTGAGCCTCTAACGGAGCAACCCGTTTCACTTACTAACTGACCACTGTTTACTGATCACTGTTCTGCTTAATGCTCGCGGGTGGTTTTCACTGGTTGTTTCTGGTTCAAGCTCTCAACTATCAGCTTGGACTCTCTGTCAGAAAACTGGACCAATTACTCGTCCCGGTCGAAGCGTTTTCAATTTACTTGTCTACTTGTTTTCCTGTCTACTTACTTTGTGGGCGAGACAGGGCTCGAACCTGCGACCTCATCGATGTCAACGATGTGCTCTAACCAACTGAGCTACCCGCCCGAAGAATTGACATTATACCGAGGGTGTGCGAATTTGACAATATAGTTTTTGGCTAGGTTATCCTGGATATCACCAGCGTCACATCATCCACAAACGGGTTTCCATTCGTGTGATCTTTCAAAGCCTTCAGGATTTGTTGGATCAACTGCTCGGCGGAAAGAGTCGTGTTCTGACGGATAATATCCGCCAGCCGGTCCTCGCCCCACAACAGGCCCTGATGATTTGCAGCTTCAGTGATGCCATCGGTATAAAGCAGGAGAATATCGCCCGGCTCCAGTTTGACATCCTCTTTGTAAATACTAAATTTTTCCACCAAGCCAATGGCCGGTCCGGTAGGCCGCAGCCAGAACTCTTCATTGGTTGCCATGCGATACAAATAGGCAGAGTTGTGCCCGGCATTTGCGTAACTCATCACGCGGGTTCGCGGATCGTATTTTGCCAAAAACGTTGTGACGAACGTTGTGAAGTTGATGTTGTGGATATACAGGCGGTTGATGCGTTCCAGCACAGAGATGGGAGAATCTGCATCCGGCACCAGCGTGTGGAATGCGGTTTGCAGGCTGCTCATGAACATCCCGGCGGAAACACCGTGTCCGCTCACGTCCGCCATCACAAGGCCGTGCATTCCGTCTCTGAAATCCACAAAATCAAAATAATCACCGCCCACGATCTGGGCAGGACGGCTAAAGGCGGCAATATTCATGCCAACAATGGAGGGGACTTCCCTGGGAAGCAGGCCGCGCTGAACGACCTGCGATAATTCCAACTCAGCTTCCAGTTGGCGAAGTTCCGCATCTGAAAAATGACCCAGGCAAACGGCGCTGGTGTAATCCATTTGCAAAAGCTGGCTTTCCACCGCCTCATGGCAAATCTTGCAAACACCCAACGTGCCTTCCTTGATCTTCTCCAGCGACTCATCGATCACATGGATATGTTCTTCGATGCAGGTTTCATCCTCGCCAAGGCAGACAAGCCGTTTTTCCTCAGGCGCCGTCTCCACCCAATGGAGCAGGTTGGCCCGCGTCTCTTCCAGGCTGGTTTGAATTTCATCAACAAAAAGTCTGTTTTTCATATCTTCCTCATTCCAAAACAAGTCGACCACTAAAACAGAACAAGTGTTCTGTATTTTATCAGAAACCAAACCTCAAATCAAGTCTTAAATTCGCCACGCAACGTTAAGACCAACTGAAAGCAACCTCTCTTACATGAAACTCTCCTCCCCATTCCTTGCGGTATAATCGCCTCGCTATGGCCCGCAAAAAAGCGCCTGAAGATTTATCCGTTGAAGAACTCCGCCGCCTGTTGGTGGAGAAGCGGCGCGGCGCGCGCAAGGAAAGATTGGAACACTACCGCCGCACGGGACGTGTCGTCTCCGTCGCGCCAGATTTTGACTTTGACGCGCCTCAATCTGCGCCCGTAGTGGACACTGCCGAAGGGACAGAATCCACGCCCGAGCAATTGCCCGTCCCACCCCGCCGCAGAATCATGGACCGCATCCTCCTCGCCGTGGAAGTGCTCGCAGTGGTCGGCCTGGTTGTCGTCCTGCTCAATGGACTGGGTCTGCTCCGCACTCTTAATAACGAAGTCGTGGCCGCGCTCAACCCCGAAACCGTCACACCGACTCCACTGGTGATGGCCGTGGTATTGCCATCAGGTCACACCCCGCCGGATGCGCAAGGCAACACCCGTCCGAATGATGCGGAGATTCCATCCCATCTGTTGCCGATGGTGCAATCGCTGGCAAATGTCCCCGTCCCAACCGCCGCCGCGGACCAGGCAGTTCGCATCCAAATCCCCGCGATCAACGTGGATGCGCCCGTTGTCCAGGGCGATGGGTGGGAACAGCTCAAGAAGGGAGTCGGCCAGTATATTGGCTCCCCAGACCCGGGTCGAGATGGAAACGTGGTATTTTCAGCGCATAACGATGTCTACGGCGAAATCTTCCGCTATTTAGACAGGCTCGTGCCCGGCGACCAGGTCATCGTCTACACACAGCAAAGGCAATTTGTGTATATTGTAGACCGCACCGTTTTGGTGGAGCCAACCGCAGTGGAAGTGATGGCCTCCACCGGCTCGCCGACAGTGACGCTCATCTCGTGTTACCCCTATCTTGTCAATAACCAGCGCATTATTGTTTTCGCGCGATTACAAAATTGACGAAGTCATTGTGAGGGCAACGTGCCTAAACAATCTCTTTGCTGGATTTGCAATAGGAATAAAATAAAGGAGAAATAAAAAAAATGGCTAAGAAAAACAAACGACCCACCCAGGCTGTATCTGTGGGAAACACCCCTCCGCAGAAGTTCGAGTTCAACCCCGATTACAGCATGGTCAAAAAAGACCTCAAGCGCATCGGCTCGCTTGCTGGCTTTTTCATCGTGGTACTTGTGGCACTTTCGTTCTTTTTGAAATAACAAGCCGGGGTGCGACGCACCTCACTCGCTAGGCAGAATCCAAAGAATAGCCTCTGCCAATTAATGAGATTCGTCCACCCGTCTGGTCCCGCAAGGGGATGATATGCGACGCACTCTCATCTAGACTTTATCCATTTGGACATTAACAAAAAAGCAGGGTAAGCTAAGGCAAACGCTCGACCAAGAGGTAGCCAATGCCGACCCTGCACGCAGAATATATCACGCTCCTGGGAGCCTTTGCGAGACTATTTTCGAAACGCA
>JACPVB010000113.1 GCA_016191985.1 Chloroflexota bacterium
ACCGCCAATTGCTCGGGAATACGAATACCCCGACGGAAAGCCTCCCGCAAAACGCTCAAAGCCATTTGATCGTTGGCGACGAAGACCGCGTCGATATCCGGGAATGACTCAAGCAGCTGAATAAAGGCCTGTCCCCCGCTGGAAGATGACCAGTTGCCTTCGACACAATGCTGATCTGAAGGTTCATACCCCGCAGATTTGAGAGTCTCGCGCCAGCCGCGCTTGCGTTCATCCGCTTCCCACCAGCGCAGCGGCCCGGAAATATGCCCGATTTTTTTCCGCCCACAATCCAACAGGTGCTGTACCGCCATTACCGCGCCTTGAAAGTTATCCGTTGAGACACTCGAAATACTGGCGCGCGGTTGCATGGCGAGGAATAAGACCGGCACGGTGATTTTTGTCTTCTGTTCCTCGACCCAGGCATGGTTATCGCCAATTTCCGGGGCCACCCACAATATTCCATCCACCTGACGGGCAAGCAGTGAATCAATCACATCATCCATGCTATTGGCGTTGAAGTTATCGAGTTCTTTCATCAACAACATGTAGCCAAATTCATCCGCTTTATCGGCTATGCCATTGATCGTACGGGATGGCCCGATGTATTTCAATCCAAAGGTAACCACCCCCAGGGTAAAACTGCGCTGCTGACTTAAACTACGCGCCAAAGCGCTGGGGTTATAACCCAACTGCCTGACGACTGCTTCCACCCGTTGACGAGTTTCTTTAGAAACATAAGAAAACTTGTTCATCACGCGCGAAACCGTCTGGGTGGAGACACCCGCTGCCTGCGCAACATCCTTAATTGTGATACGTTTTCTTCGTTCGGAAGAGATCAAAGCATTATCCTTTTGGGTAATGTTATCGATAACATATTATTAACAAAATAACCCTTTACGCTTCGGAAAACCATGTTTTCTTTTTCGGAAGAAGTCGATTTTTATATTGCACAAACGAAATAAAAAATCTGCCATCGCAAGTGATGGCAGATTTTTTTCGAAAAGGGTTAAATTTCTTTTGATGGTTTTATCCTGTAGGCTCCGATCGTCAGTATTTGCGGGTTGGCAAAATCTCGCTGGCGTCTTTGGGGAAGAAAATACCCTCGATTGATGGAACCCACTTGGGAACAGGTTGGCCATTGACTACTTTCAAAGCCAGTTCAAAAAATTGCGGACCCAGCAGGGGGTTGCACTCCACTGTCACATTTAGTTTGCCGGCGATCATCGCTTCAAACGCGCCTCGGGCTGCATCTATTGAAACAATCTTGATATCCTCTCCAGGCTTGAGACCATACTCTTCGATTGCCTCGATTGCGCCAAGCGCCATATCGTCGTTATGGGCATAGACCGCCGTGATTTTATTGCCATATTTTTGCAGGAACGCCGTCATGACTTCCTTGCCCCTGGCACGCGTAAAATCGCCGGATTGCGAATCGATGATCTGCATCTCAGGGTAATTTTTTAAAATCTCTCGAAAGCCTGTATATCGGTCATTTGCAGGAGCGGAGCCGATGGTGCCTACTAACTCAACAATATTGGCCTTCCCAGCTACCAGTTCCGCCATGACCCGCGCAGCCTTGCGGCCTTCTTCAAGGAAATCCGAGCCCAGGTAGGATACATAAAGGTCTTCCGGAACCGCCGCACGCCGATCCACTATGATGATGGGGATGCCTGCTGCTTTGGCTTCCCGAAAAACTTCTTCCCAACCCGTTTCGACAATGGGCGATATTCCGATAACATCCACCTTCTGGATGATGAACTTGCGCACCGCCTCGATCTGGTTTTCCTGCTTTTGCTGGGCATCCAGAAAGCGCAGTTCCACGCCCAATTCTTCAGCCGTTTCCTTGATGGAAATGGTGTTCGCAGCGCGCCACTCACTTTCGGCTCCCAATTGTGCATAACCGATGATCAAGTCCTCGTATTTTTTCTCGGGCTTGGCGGCGTCCGGCTGAAGGGTGGATAATGAATCAGGTTTTTGAGAGCAGCCCCAAGGTCCAAGAATAGAGGCGAGGATTGCCCCCAAAAACAGGATGCGTGAAATCTTCATCAAAAGGTGCTCCTCGAATCTTTCAACAACGGTTCCTGATTCTGACCATTGACAGAATCTTTGTCTGGGAGAGCGTTCTCCATTTTGGCCGGGATTACCAGGGTTACACAAGTGCCAGTGGTATATTCGCTTTGGACAGAAATGCCATAGGGTTTTCCGTAATACAACCTGATGCGTTTGTTGACATTGCCAAGCCCAAAACCGCTTTCCAACTTGATGTCACCCGAGTCTTCCTCCAACTCGGCGCGTAGTTGAGTCAGTTTTTCTGGCGTGAAGCCGATCCCATCATCTTCAACTTCGAGCAGGACTTCGTCTTCGCCCTTCCGCCTGGCGCGCACATGGATGGTGCCTTTTTGTCGTTTGTTCTTGATGCCATGATAAAGAGCATTTTCCACCAGCGGTTGAAGAAGAAGTTTCAAGATGGTATTCTCGGCCACATCCTCCTCCACCTCGATTTTGAAATCCAGAATATCGCGATAACGCATCCTTTGAATGGTCAGGTAGCTTCTGATGCGTTCCACTTCTTCACCAATCGTAATCCAGTCCATGCCTTTGCTAAGGCTGATACGAAAGAAATTCGATAGCGCACTGACGATCTTAACCACCTGGTCGGTCTTCTTGGATTCCGCCATCCAGATGATCGTATCGAGAGTGTTATAAAGAAAGTGAGGGTTGATCTGAGCTTGCAGCGCGCGCAGTTCGGCCTTTTTAAGATTTTCCTGTTCGTTGATTTTAGAATCCAGGAGTTCTTTGATCTTGCCAATCATGATGTTGAAACTCATGCCCAACTCGGTAATTTCATCCACATTGTCGCTGGTCATCAACGCTTGCAGATCGTTTTTAGTAATGGTGGTGGTCACATCGTGCAATTTCTTGATGGGGGTATAAATGCTCCTGGATAAACTCCAGGCCGCCACCACCGAAAACCCCACGGCGCTAAAAATCAAAATGATGGAAAAGATCTGCCAGCGCACAAAGCTTTCGCGCATCAGTTGGTATTGACCTTCTGTGCGATGCACCTCGAACAGCACATAATTCTGAACAACCTCCTCCAGTACGGAAGTTACAAAACGGATATTTTCCAGGACCGCCTCATTTTCAGCGGCAGTGCTGTTATGGGCGATTTTGTCGCCCATTTGGTCTACATATTCCTGGAGCGATTGCAACGTGCGGAGAATCAAATCCAGTTTGACTTTGGCTCTCTGCGAATCGGTATTCTCCATCATCCAGCGTACTTTGGTGTTGACGTTGTCAATGATCTCATATTGATTCCCATCCGAAAACTTGACTTTCCCGGATACGATCTTCCACATTTCGTTGTCGATATCCGGCTTGATACTGCCGCTGATGCTGTTGGCGGTTGTAATGTTTGTGATAATGGCATCGTACTGACGGCTGTAACTAAGCACTTGCATCATCGAAACAACATTTGTGGTGCCCATGAGCAGGATGACAATGCAAAGCGAAGCCAGGATTTTCGTACGAATCGACAGGTTGATCCCGGCAATAAAATCGGCCAGTGGGCCAAAATATTTGAGCGAAGATTTTCCAGTCGAATCCGCCTGTAAACTTATTCTGGTTAGAAATTGCCTGAAACCGGGCGTTGCTGTTTTTTGAGTCACGTCATTCTCCTGCAAAGGCGGCTACATCTGTGATCGGAATTCCATGGGGGAGAGACCGGTATTTTTTTTGAAGACGGAACTGAAATAATGCGGGTCGTTATAACCGACCTGATAAGCGATATCAGCCGACCTTAAAGCCGTCATGCGCAGCAATTCCTTTGCTTTTTTAATGCGAATTTCAGTCAGATATTCCTTGAAGGTCTGATGGGTTTCCTGGCTGAACACAACGCTAAAGTGACTGGCGCTGAGATTTGCCTGGGCGGCGACTTCATTGAGTGAAAGTTCCGGGTTCGTATAATGATGTTCGATGTATTCCCTGGCCTGGCGAATTAAATTTCTATATTGACCATTGGGCTGACTGTCTCGATAGGCCAGCGCGCTGGATAGTATCTTATACGCTTGTTCCTGTAGTTGATCTATCGTCTTGATGTTTGACATGGTCATTTCGATGGAGTTCAACTCCGGGATCACATTGTCGACATCCCCGCCCAGGTCGTTCACCAGTTTGGCGGTCGCCAGAACCACATCCACAAAAATATAATTCTTGATCAGGTTTGATTTCAGCGCTGTTTCACCCAGCGGGCGGATGTACGCGTTAAAGAATTCACTAAACCCGTCCTTCACGCCGCAGCGTAGATAATTTTCAACCGCCGATTTATCCACCTTAAGCAATTCCGCCCGCTCGACAGCCTGATTCAACCCGGATTTACTTTCACCGGCTGGAGACTGCATATTCACCAGGGCCTCAACAAAAGACTGGTAAATATCTGCTACACGTTTTTTGGAAGTCCCAACCCCGATGGTCACCTGATAGCGGGTCTTCGCCACCGCCTGCCTGATCTCTTCCAAGAGCAAATCGCGCTCCTCTTCGAGATATTCCGAGGTGCTCCCTTTTATCATTAAGATCAGGTCACCCCAATCCCTTTTCAGCACAAAAATATCCGGATTCCTTTCGGCTAACTGTATTACGATCTTCTGTACCCGCTGGAATTCATCGTAATCATACTGCTCGGTACGGTCCCCTAATTCAAATTTCAAGATCACAACCAAATAATATCTGGCGATGAAGTCCAGTCCCAGTATCTGTCCTTTTTCAATGGCCTCCGTTGGAGAAACTGCGCCTACAACCAGTTTGAACAACAACCTTTCGCGAAGCGTGGCCTGATTTTCTTCCATCTGTTCCTGAAGTTTTATGAGCCTGGCTTGTTCTTTTCTTTCCTGGTCCAGTTGCAGGGTAAGTTTCTGGAGCACGTTATGCAGTTTGTGCACTGTGACGGGCTTCAACAGGTAATCGGTAACCCCGAGACCAATGGCTTCCTGGGCATATTCAAATTCGTCATGACCGCTGAGAATGATAATTTTCACCCAGGGCATGCGTTCCCGTACAATTTTGCTCAGCTGCAGGCCATCCATGAACGGCATCTTGATATCGGTAATCAACACATCCGGCTGGATCGCACGCAACAGCGGCAGGGCCATTTCCCCATCAGCCGCCTCACCGCAATATTCAAATCCATTGGCTTGCCAGTCCACATTATCGCGGATGCCTTCGCGAGTAATTATTTCATCTTCGACAAAAAAGACTTTGTAGGACATATTCGCCATCCTTTTTAAAGCATTTTACTCCATACATGACAC
>JACPVB010000127.1 GCA_016191985.1 Chloroflexota bacterium
TTATCCCGGTTATCTCACCCGCGAAGCAGACTGGATTTCCACGATCATCATCCGCGTGCCGGAGGATCCGCTGGAGCCTTCCCGTCAAATCTGGGTGTACTACACCCACATGGCAGATGCGCAGGGGAATTCTTTCATCTCAACAGAATTTCCAGCGGGAACAAAAGAAGTCGTTGTTGAGGCCGGGATGATCCTGGGTTACCAGGGAAATTATTCCGGTGACTCGGGCAACCCTGTTGGCGTTCATTTGCATATTTCGATTGTGAAGGACGATGGCTCCGGAAAGTTCAAGAATGAACTGGAAATTGAAAACACGTACGATCCGTCCCCTTATTTTGGATTGCCTTTGAATGCGAACTCGAATCCGGATATGATTCCGGTGTGCGAATAGGTTTCAAGTTTCAGGTGTCAGGTGTCAGGTTCCAAGTTCTGGGTTTCAAGTTTCAAGTTCCACGTGTCAAGTTTGAAGAGTCAGGTATAAGGTAAAAGATGAATGTGAAGAATAAAGTGGTTTTGATTACCGGCGCGGGGAAAGGGGCGGGGAAAAAACTTGCAGAGGCGTTCGCGGAACATGGGGCAATCGTCGCGGCGAATGACATCTCCCCCATCAATGTGGAGGAGGTTGTAAATGGAATTGTTGCGCGCGGTGGAAGGGCAAAAGCGTATGTTGAAGATATCGCTAAAAAAGTTGGGGCGCAGACGGTGGTGAAGAATGTGGAGGATGATTTCGGCAGAATCGACATCCTCGTCAATCACGCGGCGGTGAAACCGCATGGTCCCCTGCTGAAGATGGATGAATGGGACTGGCATCGCACGTTGGATGTGAATTTGACGGGCGCGTTTTTGATGACCCAGTCTGTGGGACGGGTGATGAAAGCATCGTCCTCGAAGGGGGAAAAAGGCGACGGGGCGATTCTGAATCTCGTCGCGGGAGCAGGCGAAGGGGCAGACAAAGAGGCGGGGGCTTATTTCGCGAGCAAGGCCGGGCTGGCGGAGTTGTCCATCCGGGCGGACCGGGAATTAAGTCCACATGGCGTGCGGGTATATGCAGTGGAAAATTCCGCGGATGTGGTCAAGGTTGTGTTTTCTTTATTGGAGGTGACATGAAGGAATTGCTTGAATACCGTGAAAAGCTGATCGCAAGGGTAACCGAGGCGGCGCAGGAGTTCCGTTCGGCTTGTGAGGCGTTTGGTGACCCGTTTAAAAAAGTGGAGGGTGAATGGAGCGTGCATCAGATCGCGTCTCACACGCGGGATGTGGATAAGATGGTGTACGGCGAGCGCATCCGACGGACATTGAACGAGGAGAAACCCGAATTCAAAAGTTTTGACGCGGATGCGTGGATGGCCGAACACTACAGCCAGGATGAACCGCTGACGAAAATACTGGGTGATTTTGTGGCGAGTATCGATGACTTGTGCAGGACGTTGCAATCGATGCCGCGCGAGGCCTGGTCGAGGCAAAGCCGCCACGAAACCATGGGCGCTGAGTTGACCTTACAGCTTTGGGTGGAGCGCAACCTGGCGCATATTGAAGAACACCTGCAAACCCTTAAAAACGCGCAAAAGCAGTGAATTTTGCCCGTTTTTTGCATATTCATGAGGTAAAATAGGCGCATGAAAAAGCAACGAATTATCCTGGTAGATGATCACGAGGTGGTGCGGCTCGGCCTGAAATCCCTGCTGGACCGTCACCCGCAGTTTGATGTCGTTGGAGAAGCGGGCTCGGCACGCGAGGCGTTGGAACAAACTGCCTCATTAAAACCTGATGTTGTCGTGATGGATATTCGTCTGCCCGGCACATCGGGGATCGAAGCCTGTGAACAAATTGTGGCCCAATTCCCCAACACAAAAGTAATCATGCTCACTTCCTATGCTGAAGATGAAATGTTGTTCTCGGCCATCCGCGCCGGGGCTTCGGGGTACATCCTCAAGCAGATCGGCAGTGAGGATCTGGTGAAGGCGATTGAATCGGTGGGCCGCGGCGAAGCATTGCTCGACCCCGCCGTCACCCAGCGTGTGTTTCAGGAAGTGCGCCGCGCCGTCAAAGAGGAGGAGGCTTCGGCTTTCGCTCATTTGAGTCAGCAGGAAAAGCATGTGCTGCTGCTGGTCTCGGAAGGCAAGACTAATCGCGAGATCGCCAAGAGCTTGTTCCTCGGCGAAGGCACGGTCCGCAATTATGTTTCCAGTATCCTTTCCAAGCTAAGCGTGAACAACCGCGCTGAAGCGGCGGCGTATGCTGTGGAACATAGTTTGAGAGAATACATTTCATAGTTTCTTCAACGAACTTAAAAGGAGACACAGAACACAGAGGTGAACCACTCGGTGAATATGTGTCTCTTTTTTGTTTAATCTAACTTCTTATCATTCTGAGCGAAGAAACTCTACGATTATGTCAGAGACCCTTCACTGGTCTCGATACGAGTGAGAAAAGCGCTCGCTCTACTCGACCACCAGTTCAGGGTGACATAATGATAATGAGGGAATATGTTTCCTTTTACAAAATTTACAGATGGCATCGTCACAGTTCGTGCTTTTGAATTTGGGGATGAAAAGGAGCTGCATGATGCAGTGCAATCGTCCCTGCCTGACCTGAGTCCGTGGATGTCGTGGGCGAATAAAAATTACACACTGGAAACGGCGCGGAATTTTGTTGCGGTCACGCGCGCGCATTGGTCGAATGGCAGCCTGTATTCCTTTGCCATTATGGATGCGAAGACGAATGAATTCCTCGGCGGGTGCGGTTTGAGTCACATTCACCCCGTCTATAAATTCTGCAACCTCGGCTACTGGGTGCGCACGTCACACCACGGCCAGGGCATCGCCGGGCGCGCCGCAAAATTAATCGCAAAATTTGCTTTTGAAAAAGTGAATTTGATCCGCGCAGAAATTGTGATTGCCGTTGGAAATACAGCCAGCAAATGCGTCGCCGAAAAAATCGGCGCGCACTACGAAGGGATTTTGCTAAACAGGATGACCGTCGGCGCGGCGATTTATGATGCCCATATGTTCTCGCTTCTCCCCACCGACTTTGGGCTGGTTGCCAGGATATAGCCAGAGTCTACAACCAGACATTAGTGAAATGTCAAGACAAGAATTGTGTCCTGAAGTATCTCCTATTTCCCGCGCATGACAAAGACCATCGCTCTTAAAATGCCGTATAATTCCAAATATGACTGAACGCGAATTCCTGATCTATCTTGACCCAGAAGCACGTTTGTGCCGCTACAGACATTATCATGTTTCCAATGGAAAAGAGATCATAGAATTTCGTATTCAACTTGAAGTTTTAGTTGGGAGCGAATGGTACGCGGTGGTTCGATACGACACAGCCCATGGAAGGCCTCACCGAGATATTCTTCACCCAAATGGCGAGCAAACAAAAGACTGGTTTGAAGGCTATTCGGTGGCAGATGTTCTCACGATTGGTCAAAGCGACATTATGGAAAATTGGCTTTCGTATCGGGATCGTTTTATAAAGGAGATGAAAAAATGAAGGAATTCTATCGCGCAAAGTTCAATGAATTATTTATGGAATTTACGCGCTACCTCATTACCCATCCAGATTTTGGAGAAAACATTCCAAAAGGCGCAGAGGTAATTCTGCTGGATCGCCTTGACCCGGGTTACACACGTTACATGCTCGAAAAAGCCCCCAAACAGGATGTGGTCTTCATAGACGTCGGCAAATTGGCTCCTGTCCGTTCCAGGTTGCAAAAACCAAAGATCATCTCCCGTCCTCCTGCTGTAATTTCTGGATAGCTACGTATCAAAAAGACTCTTTTTCAGAAGAGTCTTTTTGATACGCAAAAACATTAATTCAAATCGCATAAAAATCTTTTGCGCTCATTCGCGTCCTGTTTTTATTTTTCCCCGCCCACTTTGGGCTGGTTTCCAGGATATAGGCAGAGTTTATGCCGAACGGGATTTTTTCTGGACTCCATCAGCTTGCTGATGAAAATTTTGGGCAGCACCCGCAGGGCAAGTGAGCTGCCCGACTCCAGAGTTACTTCTCTTTCTCCCCACTCACCTTCGTCCAGGCCTTCTTCATATTCAAGGCATCCTCTTCCATGATGGGGCTTTCGCAGAGGATGCGGCCTGCACAGCCGAAGTCATGCAGGGCTTTGAAGAGGGCTTTTAAGTCCAGGTCTGCATCGGCGAGGGTGAGATGTTTCTTCTCGCCTTTATCGCCGTACTCAATGCCGGAGAGGTGGATGTGCAAATTCTTCAACGATTTTGCACCCAATTTCTTTTTATAGTTTTCCAAAAGTTTGGACCATTCTTCATAGGTATTCATCGAGCCGTCGCCGGGGCGAGCGTGCATGTGGGCAAAGTCTATGCAGGGTTGCACCATGTCCATGGCGGTGCTCATGGCGAGGGCATCTTCAATCGAACCGAGCATGGCAGATTTGCCCATCGTCTCCGGGCGGATGGTGACCATGTCGCCATTCTTTTTTAATTCATCCACGCAGCCCTTCAAGCGCGGGATGGCAACTTTCAACACCTCGGCAGGGTCGTTGCCAAAATAGGAACCGGGATGAAAGATAATGTCCGTTGCGCCCGCGAGATAGCCATAATGAGCGGCATCCATCAAACGCTTGCGAGACTTGGGCCATTCTTCGTCCAAGGCATTCAGGTTGATAAAGTATGGCGCGTGCACGCTCAACGAAACCGTCTGCGCCTCTCCCGCAGCTTTAATCAAGGCACAGGTCGCTTCCGTCACGCGGACAGACTGCACCCAGCCCAGTTCGAGGGCATCCAACCCAATGGATTTGCTGAATTCAATTGCGCCAACAGAACCACCCGGTTTTTTGGGAGTGCCTGTGGGTGAACCAACCGTGCCGAATTTGAAAGATAAAGTCATGGGAGTCTCCAGTAAGCAGTGATCAGTAAAAAGTGAGAAGTAATCAGTGAGCAGTAATCAGTGTGGTTAGTTTTTGCAAGAGCGGGGGACCGAGGAGGAGCAAACCGACCAGGACAGCGGCCATGGCTGCAACCAGCACTGCCGCCGCGCCAACATCCTTGCCGATCTTCGCAAGCGGATGCGTACCCGGGCTGGCGAGATCAACAGTGACCTCGATGGATGTGTTGATGAACTCGGCAGTGAATACCAGTGCGGCCGTGAGGATGATCATTGCCCAGTCACCTGCCGAAATTTTCAGCCACAACCCAACCATGAAAACCGCCGTCGCGATGGCGCTGTGAATCCATGTGTTGCGCTGGGT
Source organism: Chloroflexota bacterium (assembly GCA_016191985.1). Classification (GTDB taxonomy): domain Bacteria; phylum Chloroflexota; class Anaerolineae; order Anaerolineales; family Villigracilaceae; genus Villigracilis. The sequence goes on from JACPVB010000127.1 coordinate 5,225, forward strand.
CCGCAAGACGTAATGCCATCCATGAATGGCATGGCGGAATGAATGAACACGGGAGATAAGAAATTGTTTCATCGAAGTAATTTTCATCCACTGGGCGACCCTTCAGGATTACCGAATTGCTTTGAGAAATATTGTCGGGTCGTCGCTATGATTTATTCCTGAATTTTGATGCGACCCAGGCCGAGTCTTTCCAAAACCTTTTCCTGCTCGGCCCACATGCGGGCTTTTTCCTCCGCCTCGGCATGGTCGTGACCAAGCAAATGCAAAACGCCATGCACAACCAGCAATTGCACCTCGGCTTCGAGCGGGTGACCGGCAGACTGCGCCTGCTGGGCTGCGCGAGGGATCGAGATGAGGATGTCTCCCAGGTAGGTGGAGCCGGTTTCAGGGTCCGATTCAGAGGCGGGGAAGGAGAGCACGTCGGTGGGAGCATCCACGCCGAGGAAATTGCGATTCAGTTCGTGCAGTTGCGCGTCATCTGTCAGGACGATGGTAATGTCTGCATCGGCAGATTCAGGTTCGAGGTCAAGGGTGAGGCGGGCGGCTCTTTCAAGCAGGGCCGATTCCAAAAAATCCTGTTGGTTATCTATGTGAATCATTTTTCTTTTCTCGCAGTAAGCATGGTCGAATCCTGGTCTGGCACTTTGGCGTTGGGATATTGAATGCGTGGATGATAGGTTCCGCGCAGCGTGGTGACAAAGGATTCGGTGATGAGGTTGAGGTCGCGCAGGGTTAATAGGGTATCGTCAAGCTGGTTGAATTTTTGAACCGTGTCGATGACGCTGTGCACGAGTTTCCGTATATTGTCATCGTCGTCGGGACGCTCTGCGCGAGCGCGGGCTTCGGTGGCATCCGCCAGCATAAGCAGGGCGGTTTCGCGCGAAGTTGGGCGCGGGCCGGGGTAACGGAATTTTTCAATATCCACTTTGGTCACATCGTTGCCGGCCGCCTCCATGGCCTGATTGTATTGGTAGCGCGTGATGAGCGTGCCGTGGTGTTCGAGGATAAAGTCGTGCAGGCGGCGCGGGAGGCGGTGTTTTCTTGCAAGCTGAATGCCATCGGTCACGTGGCGGATGATGGTGGCGGCGACTTCTTCGGGGTCGATATCGTGATGGGTGTTGACGCTGCCAGGAATTTGATTCTCGATGAAGAAGGTGGGGTTGAGCGCTTTGCCAATATCGTGGAATTGCGCGCCGACCCGTGTGAGCAGGGGGTCGGCGCCGATCTTCTCTGCGGCTTGTTCGGCAAGGTTGGCTACCTGCAAACTGTGTTGATACGTGCCGGGCGCGCTGCGCAGGAAAAATTGCAACAACGGAGAATCGGGGCGGGATATATCGAGCAATTGCAGGGATGTGGTGAGGCCGAGGATTTGCGCAAAAAGATATTGAAGCAAAAGTGTGATGCTCGCAGCTGCGAAACCCGAAAAGGCGACGATGCCCAAAAATTGAACAATGCCCAGCCAGTCTGGCGGAAAAAACGGCAGGCGGTAGGCAATGAGCACCGCCATACCTGAAAGCGCTATTGCAATCCCCGCGCGCAGGAAACCCCAAAAGCGGCGGGCAGGACCAAGCGCCAGGAGGCCGATCAGGGAGGAAAGCATGTAATAAGGAGCAAGGTCAAAAGTGTTGGAAAGCCCGTAGGCCGCCAGCAAACAAAGCGGGATCGAGATGACAAGCCCCACTTCCAGACCAAACAACGTGGCAAGCAATAAACCGGCCGCCTGCACGGGATAGCCATAGGGTGCGAGTGTGCGGTCTGTAAAAAGACGCGCGCCAATCAAAAAAGCAATGAATATTATCGCGATCACAAGCAGGCTGCGTGGATCGTTCATCACCACCAGACGTCTACGACGATAAAAATAAAGCGGCACAAGGACAGCCGAAAGTATGATGATGGCGGACGCGCCAAGCATATCCTCCCAGCGCTGGCCGGGATGGATCATGCCCAATAGTTGAAAGGCTTCCTCATCCGCCGGGGTGATGACTTCACCGGCAGGGACGATGGTCTCCCCTATTTTGTAGGTTTGCACCACCGGCTTGACCGCATCCCGCGCGGCCTGGCGGGCGGCGTTGGTCAGCTCTTCGCTGTAGAAACTGTTTGGGATGATGAATGCAGCCACCAGTTCCGTGACAAGCCCGGCCTGCTGTTCATTCAACGTGAGGCTGACAGACGATGAAATACCCGCCTGAGTGGATTCCACCCTGTCCTCATAGACGGCGCGGCGCATGACAGATTCCAACACCCGCAAGGCTTCTGATTGCACAATCTCCCAACGGGAATCGGAGATGCCAAGGACGTAATCCACGGTTTCGAGTTTCAAGCGCACATCGCTCAATGCAACGAGGTTGGATTTCCTTTCATCCACCGTGAAATTGGGGTTGGCACGGACAGATGTGATGTATTGCATGGCCGTACGCAACCGCTCGATCTGCTGGCGGGTAATGGCGGAGTCCGGTGTACTGTAGACAGGTTGCACCGCACTCTCAGCGGCCTTGCGCGCTTCTTCGGTGCGGATGTCGCTGACGTATTCAATATCACGCGGGGCTTGCAGGGTGACCTGCGCCACATCCCCCACTGTCAACGACTGGCTGGTGGAACGCAGGCTGATTGGCAGTGTTAACGTGGCAAAGGAAACAAGGCTGACCGCTACGATCAGCCCGGTCTGCAGGACGCGAATGCGGGTTGAAATGAAGGTACGTGCTGACATAAAAAGGTACCACGAAGAAAACAGGCATGGTCAACACGCCCGCTCCTGCGCGGCAAAAATTACTTTGTGAGCAATTCTTTGACGGTTGAACTGATCATGTCGTTGGGTGCGCGCCCAGCCACTTTGGGCATGACGATCTTCATCACCTTGCCCATGTCACTCGGCGCGGAAGCGCCCGTCTCTGCAATGGCGGCTTGAACGAGAGAGCGCAATTCCTCAGCGGGCATGGCTTTCGGCAGGAAAACCTCCAGTACTTTGATCTCGACTTCATTTTCACCGACAAGGTCGGGGCGATTGGCTTTCTTCGCCTCTTCGATTGCCTCGCGTCGGTTCTTGATCTCTTTTTGGATCAACGCCACGACCGCAAGGTCTTCGAGCGGAGCTTGCTTGTCCACTTCCGCCTGTTTGACGGCGGCCAGCACCATGCGAACGGTGCGCTTGCGGACTTCGTCTCCGCTTTTCATGGCATCTTTCACTGATTCGTTAAGTTGTGTTTTTGTATCCATGATTTTGATTATACCTTTTATCTTTGGTTGAAAATTTTTTTATTTACTTACCTGCTGACGCATGTGCGTCGCACCTTACCTAATTAAAATCATCTTCACGAGTAGATTCTGCCTGTTAGTGGAAAATTTCCATCCGTTTGGTCCCCATTCGGGGATGATATGCGACGCACTTGCTTATTTATCCACAAAACGCACGAACATTTCGGGAGTGAGCAGTTTTTGCAAAAGCTCAAATTCAAATTGCGTGCGTTTGACAGCGGCGGCGCGGGCGTAGGCGAAGTTTGGTCCCTGTTGTGGAGAATCGAGATTCATGCGTCCATGCGAATCGTGCGGTAAAAGTTTTAGGGAGAATTTGCGAAGGAATGGAATAAAGTACAGCACATCCATCGGGAAGTAGATTTTTCCAGAGCAAAGGTCCGGGCTGCGGAGAATGTCCTTTTGAACAGGGTCAATTTCGGGCGGGGGCGGAGGCGTGCCGTTGTGTCCGTCAAGCCACATCGAGACGTAATTCGAATGGGCGTAGAAATCCTGCGCGGTGTGAAGCAATTTCCCAAACGCGATCCATGCGGAAAGGAGGCCGGGCGAAAGCAGGGTGGCGATCACATAGCCGCGTTGTTCGATAATATAGCGATCCCCCTTTTCGATGGCGTTGTTGTCGTAATGGATTTCATCGTGGCCGAACTGGTTGCGCCATGAATCCTGTTTGAGGTTGGCGGCAATGATGATCTCCAGCGCGCGCGGGCTGAAGTGCGGGCTGAGCGCCTCTCGGGTCATTTCTTCGTGTACGGGTACAAGCATTTCAAAATTATAAGCGAGGCACAGGATAAGTGGTTATAATGCGCGCATGACTTTTTATACCGCAAAAGGCGACGACGGCACGACAGGTTTGCTTGGCGAGGGCCGCGTCCCGAAATATCATGTCCGCATGGAGGCGATTGGCGCGTTGGATGAGGCGTCCGCTGCGTTGGGACTGGCCCGCGCCCAATGCACTGCGCCTCAGACTCCGCCGATCCTGCTCGAGACCCAACGAGATTTATACAAGCTGATGGCGGAGGTTGCCGCCACGCCGGAGAATGCGAAGCAATTTCATTTCATCGATGAAGCGCGCGTAGCCTGGCTGGAAAAGCAGACCGACGAGATCAGCGCGATGATCGAGATGCCGAAGGAATTCATTTTGCCAGGTGATACGCTTGGCGGAGCGGCGCTTTCGCTGGCGCGCGCCATCATCCGCAGGGCAGAGCGGCGCGTGGTGAGTCTCTTCGACGAAGAGGAAATATCCAACCCGGATTTGCAGCGTTATTTGAA
>JACPVB010000128.1 GCA_016191985.1 Chloroflexota bacterium
GAAGAATCGGAATCAGAAAACGCGCCTTCACACTGCCAACTCGTGGATTCCAAAACGCAAGGATGCCCAGCACATAAATAATGACGTAAATGTGCATCCACTCAAGTTTGGGTTTCCATGCCGCCATTCCCAACACGATGAGAATCAAAATAAACACATTGAGAACGAACGGCAGGAATTGCAAGCCAGACCCACCCAGAAATGAATCCAGTCCTGAGCCGAAGATGGGGAATAGAGAGCCTGCTACAACTTCGTCGGCATAGCCCAGAACATTCGACCAGACCTGGCCGATCTTTTCGGAGACCGAATTACCCAACACTTGCGCTTCATAACCAGAAGAAAAAATTGACCCACCATTTCTGCCATTGAACCACGCCAGGAAAAGAAACCCCGCCACGAAAATGATAATGACCGTCCGCGCCTCTCGAAAGCGACGGGTCGTTAGCAGATAAAGGATCATTGCAATGACCAGGGAAATACCGATGGTTCGGATGAGCAGTGCATAAAACGCAACCAGCGCCACCGCAATGAGAAGCCATATATTTTTACCGTCCGCCTGCTCGTTGATTTTGTCGAACACGACCAGCGCAAGCAGGGAGAAAAACAAATACGCCGATTCAGACATCACGGTCACGGACGAGCCGATGAGCAGGGGATTCAACGCAACGAGTCCGATCAATATCTCAAGCAGGGGAGAGGCCAGCCGCTTTGAGAAAAGTTTGTAGATCAAAAAGATAGATGCCAGCCAGAGGGAAAGCGAAAATAATTTTAGGATTATATAATTGGCAGGGAAAAGAAAAGCAAGCGGCGTAAGCAAAATCGGCCAGCCGGGCGGGAAGGAGCGCTCGATTTGCGGGCGCGGAAAATTGATGAGCTGATACCCTTGTCCGCTGGAAAGGCTTTTGGCGAGGATGATGTAATGCGCATCGTCGTAGGAGGTGCCCAGTTGAAGTGAGTCAAAGCGCAGGAATCCAAACACTGCGCTGATAATTACGAAAATTGCCAGAATATATTTTTTCCAAAGCATGATGGGCTTAATCTTATCAGGTTTGATTCTGGAAGTAGGGACACAGCGCCGCTGTGTCCCTACTGTTTCTGGACAGATGCGGAATAAAACTCGCGCAGGAAGCGGGAGGGAGTCTTCGCCAGTAAACGCGGCTCGCCAAAGCCAGATTGGGCAGTCAGTTTTTTAAAGGTCTCAAACGAAAATGGATATGGAACCCAGGGATTTCCAGAGTCCACGTTGTATTCGACCACGAGCAAAATGCCGTTTGGTTTTAAAAATGAGCGAACGTGTGAGAGTACTTTCAGCCTGTCTTTGAAATAGTGCAGGGAATTTGCCGTCACAATGCCATCGAGCGGAGGAAGATCGAAAGGCCGTGAAAAATCATTCGGAAACAGAATCAGATTATCGGTCGTTTTGAAGCGAACATGGTGGGCATTCTCCAATTCCCGCAGGGACGATCTATCTTTATCCACCGCATAGATCGTCGCATCGAGTCCGATCAATTCGCGCAAGGCCAATGTGAATGCGCCGGAACCAGCTCCGAGGTCCGCCCACGAGCCGCCTTGATTCAGGTTTGCGGGTTTTAATAAGTTGACGTGGTCATTGTGATCCATGCGGCGAATCGTATCATATAAAAAACATCCATCGGGCTTTTTTGTTTGCGCGTATAATCCGCTTATTCGCGAAAGGATTATTGTTATGATGAATAACAAACAACTTGCAGATACGTTTACACTGATCGCCAATTTATTAGAAATCAAAGGCGAGATCATTTATAAAACCCTGGCCTATCGCAAGGCCGCCGAAAACCTCATGGGGCTTGGGCGTGAGGCTTCGGAATATTGGAAGGAGGGCAAGCTCAAGGAAATCCCCGGCGTGGGCCAGGCCATTGCCGAAAAAATTGACGAATTGCTTTCCACCGGCAAACTTGGATTTTTGGAAAAATTAAAAAAGGAAGTGCCTGAAGAACTGGCAGGATGGCTGCAAGTGCCCGGGCTTGGACCGAAAAAGATCGCGCTGATTTGGAAGACGTTAAACATCACGGCTCTTGCGGACCTGGAAGCTGCCGCGAAAAACGGACAGATTCGCGACCTGCCCGGCATGGGCGCCAAGTCTGAGACTGCGATTTTGGAAGGGATTGCATCCCTTGCCCGCAGGTCGGGGAGGTTGCCGCTGGGGCGGGCCTATCCGCTGGCGCAGGAGATCATTGGTCAACTCAAAAAGGTGAAGGGAGTCGTCGCAGCGGAACCCGCTGGCAGTTTAAGAAGGATGCGTTCGACGGTCGGCGATCTTGATATTTTGGTGGCGGCCAAAGATTCATCGGCAGTGATGGAAGCCTTTGTCAATCTTAAAGGTGTCAGCCGCGTTTTAGGGAAAGGTGAAATGAAAGCCAGCGTCGAATTTATGGATGGCGTGCGCGCGCAATTGTGGGTGCATGCGCCTGAAAAATTCGGAACGGCTTTGCAATATGCAACAGGCTCGAAAGATCATAATGTTGCCCTGCGCCAGATTGCGTTGGATAAAGGGTTGTCGTTATCCGAGCATTCGTTGACGAAGACAAAAGGTAAGGGAGAAATTCTTTGCGCCACAGAAGAAGAAGTTTATAAAACGTTGGGCCTGCCGTGGATTCCGCCCGAACTGCGCGAAGATCGCGGCGAGGTGACTGCGGCGAAGGCCAACAAACTTCCGAAGTTGATCGAGATCAAAGATATCAAAACAAATTTGCACGCGCATTCCACGCACAGCGATGGAAAATTAACCATGCTGGAAATGGCGCGCGTCGCCGCAAAACGCGGACTCAAAGCGATTGCGTTCACCGATCATTCTGTGGGGCTGGGCGTTGCAAATGGCATGTCCATGGAAAGGCACAAAGAGCAGGCCGCTGAAATTAAAAAGATTCAAAAACAACTTGGCGATGAAATCCTTGTTCTTCATGCAACGGAAGTGGAAATAAAAGCCGATGGTTCGCTGGATTACCCCGATGATTTTCTTGCTTCGCTCGATCTTGTGGTGGCTTCGCTGCATTCCAGTTTGCGCCAGCCGCGCGAGAAAGTGACGGAACGATTATTGAAAGCGGTGAACAATCCGCACGTGGATATCATCGGTCATCCAACGGGGCGTGAAATTCCAGACCGCGAGGGCGCGGATTTGGACATGGAAGCGATTTTGAAAGCCGCCGCGAAATCCGGTGTGGCGATGGAGATCAGCGCCCAACCCTCGCGCCTCGATCTTGACGATGGGCTTGCCCGCCGCGCGAAGGAATTGGGCGTCCTTCTCAGCATCAACACGGACGCGCATTCCGAAGGCGATTTGGATTTTCTTCATTATGGCGTTGCGATTGCGCGGCGTGCCTGGCTGGAGCCGAAAGATGTCATCAATACGTGGACGGCGAAGAAGTTAACGGACTGGTTGAAAAAAAGGGGATAAGCATATGAACCATCAGCCGAATAAACGCGTGATCTTTATGATCTCCGGCGCAACGGACATTCTCTTGGGCGGCGTTGTCCTGCTGATTTACTTCGGCCTGCTGCCGTTCGATATTTCTGGCTGGGGTATTCTGCGCTGGGCGATCGGCGTGATCGGCGCACTCTTGTTCTTTTCAGGGATCGCCGTGTTTACATACTTTTTATCGAAATCTGATTCTTCAGAGTAAAACGTTCCCATGCTAAAACCTTGAGCCTGAATAAAAGGAAAGGATGCAAGGATGAAGGAAATTGTGTTTCGGCTTATCGTAAGTGTCATTCTTGCGGTTGCCTTGTTCCTGGTTACCACCTGGTTATGGTGGTGGTATCAGGTTTCGCGCATATCGGACCTGTTTCCTTTTGGCTTTCCGCTTCGGTTTTACGAGGCGTGGGGACCGTGTCCGCCGGGTGAGAATTGTTCAGAATTCAATGCCCTGTGGCTGGTTATTGATCTGCTTTTCTGGTATCTTGTGAGTACCCTGCTTGTGAATTGGTTTCGGAAATCATCCCGTTCGCAGATGGGCGCAAAAATATAATACGGAGTAACGATGGTAGATACCTCAATCCCCGCCGCCGAGGTGCGTTTTTTCAGCGGCAGTTCCAACCCAAAGCTGGCCGAAAATATTGCCTCAAAATTAGGCGTGCCTTTGGATGCAACCCACATCACACGTTTCAGTAATGACAATATGTATATTCAGTTGGGGGCGAGCGTGCGTTACCGCCGCGTATATATTGTGCAGTCGCTTTCGCAGCCGGTCAACGATCATTTGATGGAATTGTTAATGATGATCGACATTGCGCGCGGCGCGGCGGCTTCGGAAGTCCATGCAATCATCCCTTATTATTCATTTGGCCGCTCAGACAAAAAAGACGCGCCTCGTATTTCGATCACTGCACGTTTGGTGGCAGATTTGTTAAAGACCGCCGGCGCCACCCATGTAATGAGCATGATGTTCCATTCACCGCAAGTGCATGGTTTTTTTGGCGTTCCAACCGACCCGCTAAGCAGCCGTTTGGTCTTCAAGGAATATCTGGATACCTGTGACTTGAGCGGGACTATCGTTGTTGCACCGGATATGGGACAGGCAAAATCCGCGGCTCGTTTTGCGCGGACGCTGAGCCTGCCCGTGGCGGCGGGCAACAAGGAGCGGGTTTCAGATACGGATGTGATCATTGGCGGGCTGGTGGGGAATCAGGTGAAGGGTCACAAACGCGCTCTGATCTATGATGATGAGATTGCCACGGGCGGTTCCATTTTGGAATTGAGCCGGGTACTTGTGAAAGAGGGGATCGAGGATATTATGGTGATGTGTACGCACGGCGTATTCAGCCGCGGCGGGTTGGACCGGCTGGTGGTTGTGCCGCAGATCAGCGAGATCGTCACGACGGATACGGTCCATATTCCGGCGGAGAAGATGCACCCGAAATTGAGGGTGCTGTCTGTGGCGAAAGTGTTTGCCGACGCGATCCGTCACAATTTTAATCATGAGTCGATCAGCGATCTGTTTGTTTTTGGAGAGTAGCCGCATTGAAAACGAATGTATAATTTAAGGAGAAGGAGGCACGTATGATAAGCAAAACGATGCAAGACGCACTGAATGACCAGATCAACAAAGAGTTGTATTCCTCTTACCTATATCTTTCGATGGCCGCCTATTTTGAAGATAGAAACCTGCCCGGTTTTGCGCACTGGATGCGGGTGCAGGAGGCGGAAGAACGCGAACACGCCATGAAGCTCTATGACTTCCTTCTGGAGCGGGGCGGGAAGGTGGCTCTCCAAACCATCGCTGCGCCAAAGACCGAATGGGCATCCACTTTGGAGGTTGCCCAGGAGGTGGCGGCGCACGAGGCCAATGTCACGGCTTCGATATATGTGCTGTATGAAACTGCTTTAAAAGAGAAGGACTATCCCGCGCAGGTTATGCTGCAATGGTTCATTACGGAGCAGGTGGAGGAAGAGAAGAACGCCGCTGAGATCGTGGCGAATTTGAAGTTGATCGAGGAACGCGGCACGGCCGTGTTAATGCTTGATCACCGCCTGTCGAAACGCGGCGGGGAATAGACCATGCTTAAGACCCTGAAAGCATTCAATGCTTTTAGGGTCTTTTTTTATCAGGAGATTTATGGAAATTGTGATTCGCCGTGCCACGCTGGACGATAAGGCTGAATGGTTTAACATGCGTAAGGGCATTTGGCCTGATGCGCCGGATGAATATTTGGATTTTGATATGGACGATATTCTCGAAAGTGGGAATGATGCGGTTTTTTTTGCCTTGCTGGATGGCAGACCCGTAGGGATGATCGAGACGCGGATTCGAGAATATGGGGAGGGGTGTGAAACCAGTCCCATTGGCTATATCGAGGGGTGGTTCGTGTATCCAGAACTGCGTGGACAGGGGATTGCTGGGACGCTGACCCAGGCGGCGGAGGATTGGGCGCGTGGAAAGGGTTGTACCGAGATGGCATCAGATACCTGGCTGGATAATGAGGTCAGTATCCGTGCACATGTGAAGCTGGGATATTACGAGGTGGAGAGACTTGTCCACTTTGTGAAGCAGCTATGAAGGGAGAATCTGCTGGAGAAAACAGGAGCAGGTTGAGGCGCGGTTGGAGGCGAAAGTCGTCAAAAGTGGTTAAAAAATTCGCTGTTTCTCCCATTATAATTGCCTTACATTTCCTTTCCGGTTTGAATTTTTGGCTTTAAAGTTTGTATAATGGTCGTAGCCATTTTTGTGCATTCTTGCACAGGGTTTTTATGAGCATTCGCCTCAAAGTTATCCTACCTTATTTGATACTCACTGTGGCTATTGCCATGATTGGGGTCTACGTGGTTACCCGTTTGGTGGCGAATAATTTAAGCGACCGCTTGAATAACCAATTGTTGGAAGCGGGACGTGTGGTTTCAGATGCCTTTGTGCGGCAGGAGTCGGCTCATATTGAAGCAGCGCGCGCGATGGCTTTTTATGAAGGGCTGGCGCAGGCGGTTTCGGAGGGGGATGCTGGGAAGGCGTATGAACTGGCCGGCCCGGCGTTTGTGGGCCTGGGCAGGGGCGAAAACTTGATTTTGATCTCGGCGCAGCAGACCGAGCTTTTGCATATTTATATTGATGCGAATGGTGAATTGCGAAGAGTTGAACAGCCTACAGGCCTGGCTAATTCTCCAATCGTTGCCTCATTTTTTATGGATCGGAATGTAAATGAGGCTCCTCACCGCGCATTGGGGGCGAATCTGGCGAATAACGAAACGTATTACTATACGGCTCTTCCCATTCCATACAACGGTCAATTCTCCGGGGTGATCGTGATTGGCACATCCCTTAAAACTATTTTGCCCTTGCTGAAAAGTGGTGTGCTTGTGGACATGATTATTTACAGCGGAAGCGGGCAGGCGATTGCCACCACCATGGGGACGGGGGATTCGGTTACGCTGTGGAAGCTCTCCATTTCCGAGACTGAATATCAACAGTTCATTAATTCGACCGAGGAACAGGTGGAGGGGATAAATTTCGATTTTGATGAGCGGAAATACAGGCTTTTGCGGGGACCTTTGCAAATTGCGAACGACCGCATTGGGGTATTTGCTGTGGTCTTGCCGCAGGATTTTGTATTGCAATCCGGTGAAGAGAGCAGAAGCACATACATTCAAATGTTTACCCTGGTGATGTTGATCGTCATCGCAATGGGATTTGGCGTCTCACGGCTGATTACCCGTCCCCTGTATTCGTTGGTGAATACATCCCAGGCGATTGCAGGCGGCGATCTTGACCAGCGCACGGGCATCCGTTCAAAGGATGAGATCGGGGAACTGGCAGCGACCTTCGACGATATGACCGGAAAACTTCAGGAACGCACGCAGGAATTGGAACATATCAACGAGCGTTTGCGAAAGATCGATAAAACCAAGACCAATTTTATTCAGATTTCCGCCCACGAATTGCGTACGCCTTTGACGTTGATCATGGGATATTCGCAGATGCTGGAGCAGGATACGCAGAATAAACCTGAATTATTAAAACTGGCAAAGGGCATTCTCGAAGGCTCGGAGCGGATGACGGACGTTGTGGAAAGTATGTTGGACGTCTCACGGATTGACAGCAATTCGCTTATTCTTCGCAAGGCGTCTGTTCGTATGGATGCCATTATCCGTAAAGTGAAAAAGGGATTTACCGAAGCGCTTCACGAGCGTGATATAAAGCTGAACGTGGATGGGTTGGATGACCTGCCGCAGGTCTCTGCCGACCCGGAACTTCTCCAAAAGGTTTTTTACCAGATTATTATGAATGCCATCAAGTACACGCCGGATGGAGGTTCGATTGACGTCTCCGGTAAATACTTGAATGGCAATGTGGAACCACAGGTGGAAGTAATCGTTGCCGATACAGGGGTTGGGATCGAGCCTGAGTCAACGAAGGTGATTTTTGAAAAGTTTAATCAGACCGGCGAGGTGCTTTTACATTCTTCCGGGAAAACGAAGTTTAAGGGAGGCGGCCCGGGGTTGGGGCTTGCCATTGCGCGTGGAATTGTGGAAGC
>JACPVB010000129.1 GCA_016191985.1 Chloroflexota bacterium
TCATCGTTCAGGGTCATTACATCTTGTCCCTGCAAATAGACTTTGCCCGAGTATTTGTCCACGTTGCGCGGCAGCAGGCGCAGCAACGCCTTTGAAAGAGATGTTTTTCCGCAGCCCGATTCGCCCAGCACAACGACGGCGCGGTTTGTGCCCAGTTCAAAATCCACACCGTCCACGGCCTGAACAGTGCCGTAGGATGTCTTGAAATGTAGAACGAGGTTTTCGATATTAAGAAGTCTTTCCGATGATGTGGTCATACATCCCTCAATCTGGGATTAAAAATACGATCCAGCGCAAAGCCGAGGACTGCAAAGCCCAGCCCTGTGATCATCAACAAAACGGCGGGTTCCAATACCCAGTAGTAATAGCCTTTGTAAAGCGCGCCATTGGAATTGGCGTCCTGGATGATCTTTCCCCAGGTGGGCAGAACGGGGTCGCCCAACCCGATCACAGCCAGCGAGGCTTCGAGAAAGACAAAGGCCGGTACCGATTGAACCAGACTCGGGATCAACAGCGGAATCATGCGTGGGATAAGGTACAGGAAAATGATGCGTGAATTGCTCGCGCCATAGGCCTTCGCCGCCTCGATGTACATTGACTCTTTTACCTGAATGAAGACTGCGCGATACCCCTTGATTGCTCCAGTAAAAATACTGAGCAGGATCGTGGCTCCCAGGATCACCCAAATACTGCGGGAATAAAATGTGCCAATCATGATCAATATGGCAAAAAAGGGCAAAACAAGGTTGATCTCTGTAATACGTTGGATCAATTCATCCACCCAGTCCGCATACCAAGCACCAATTGCCGCAATAATCATGGTAAGCACGGATGTGCCGATGGAAGCCAGCAACCCAAATGCCAGGGCCACAGGCACACCCCAAAGCAATGGCAGGGTCAGGTCACGGCGGGCGTGATCGGTGCCAGCCAGCCCGTAGACTTGTCCATGGAGGACGAATTCAGCCTCCATGTTTGAATCAGGTTCGAAGGTAGTGCCGGTGATGATGAGTTTATATTTCCCCTTCAGCAGCGTCTCGCTATCTGGCAGGGAGAACAAGGCCGGGATGGCTTCCTCTGCCCGTAGTTTGGCACGCAGCTTCGGGTCCTGAGAGAAGCGGTAGGTGAATTTATTTCCAATCGCAAAGTTGGCGATTCGAATCGTCCTGTCATCGGGCGTTAATAATTCAATCGAAACGAAGGGCTGTTTCTCCTTAAAACTGGAGGTGAAATAAATGAGCATTTCCTGGGGATAGTAGTCGTAGTCGAAATCGAATTCGTAGGTCATTTCAGCTGTTGAGACGCCATCGCTGCCCGGAGTTACGTTTCTGGCGATGCCGCCATCTGCGGTGTTCACGGCAAAGGACTCGGAATATTTTTTATTCGAAAAGACATTGACCCACGCGGGCGGCGCAAACCTGGGGTTTTGATACCAAACCTCCTCCCCGCCGCGCCATAAAGTGATCGCCTCGGAATAGGGGATGGTGATCATGGTGTAGGCGGCTACAACGACCAGCACGATAATGACCAGCACGCCGACAATTGCCGATGGATACAGCATTAATTTTTGGAAGGTGGTTCGCAAATTATTCATCACGCTATTCACCAATTTTTACGCGCGGGTCAACCACCGCATAAACGAAATCGAGAATGAAGACGGTCAACGCCAGCATGTATGCGTAGATAATGGTTGAACCCACAATGATGGGAACGTCATACAGGCCGATGGCATGGAAAAGAGTCCTCCCCAGGCCGGGCCAGAGAAAAACGGTCTCTGTGAACAGGGCGCCCGTCCACAGGCCGATAATGAGCAGGGAAAAATTCGTGATGATGGTTGGCAATGTTGGGCGCAGGATATACGTGCGTTCAATATCGCGGGGCGGGAGTCCTTTGGCTTTTGCCATATCCACGTAATCTTCGCTGGAATAAATCAAAAAGAATGTGCGATAGTTATAAACGCTGAGGAAGAATGAACTCAGCACAAGGGAAAGGCCGGGCAATGTTAGATGTTTCAAAACACTGACAGCATAATCAAAGGTATTGGATGGCGGCGGAGAATCAACCATGCCGCCAAAGGGCAGCACCCGCAGCCCCGCCGCAAAGATCAGGATCAGGAAAATGCCATAGAACCAGGGTGGCACAGCCGATGTGGGGGAAAGCGTGATGACCAGCTTGTCCCAAAAATTTCCGTAGGAACGTGAAAGGGATAGCGCAATGAACACGCTTGAAAAGAAAAGGAATAACTGCGAAGTGCCCATCAAGAGCAGGGTGGCGGGCAGTCTTTCAAGAATGATCAGGCGCACCTGTTTTGAACCGGCGTCACTCGTCATATTGATGGCGCGGCCAAGGTTCAATTGCAGCGCATTGACCAAATACCGCGCATTCCGCACGGCGATGGGTGTGTCCAATCCGCGGCGTTTCTCTTCCAGGGCAATCCTGTCTTCGATCAATTTTTTACGGACTTCAGGGTCCATTTGCTGGGCGCTTTGATTGGCGGCCATGGATTGCGTGACACTATCCCTGATCTCGCCTCTGATGATCTGGTCCACATAACCGCCCATGTTGGCTATCACAATGGTCAGGTAAATACCGATCACCACGGTGATAAACAAGGTCAGCAGACGCACGCCCACATAGCGTGAGACGCGAAAAAATGTATTATTGGTGGCTATTTTTTTAATCGCCAATTTTTCAGAAGGGGCGTGAGTGGTTACAGACATAATGACCTCACAACAGGTTTTGACCCGGGCGGGGCATTGGAATGCTCCGCCCGGATTTCTACTCTTGCTTTACTTTACAACCACAAACTCAACGGACGTGAAGGCGGGGATGGCAACCGGGATCGGGACAATTGCCACTTCCAGTTTCGCTGAACCAGTTTCCAGTTTGGATGTGGATTCCGCATCCAACGTCACTGTGAATTGGCCCTCACCAACCGCTTCCGCCTCACCGACAGCGACTGTCGCGCCAGTGGTATCGTACAGGATGTACTTCACCAGCTTGATATCCTCATTCCGGTAGGCTTCATCGTTGAGGTTAATGGTCACATCAAATACCGCTTCTTGCCCAGCCGTTACCTGTCCAGGCCCATCGAGGACAACAGTGGCACGTTTCGGGTCGCTGAACGAGGACCAGCGGTCAGCCAGGTCGGGGAAGTTCCCATTGCTCTTGAGGACAAGCGACTTCTCTGTTGTGAAAACCTGGTCCAAATAGTACGGACCGGTGCCAACGATGAAGTGACCGTGATCGTCGTACCACTTCGAGAAGTTCTCGTAGCGCAGGGCAACCTCTTCCGGCGTCAGGAATTGACCGAGCGTGGCTTCGTAGGGGATGTAGCTTTCTGCCGCCGCCTGATCCAGATATTTCTTCAAAATCTCAAGGCTTGGACCGCCAACCCAGCTCATCTGTTCGATCTGCGCGGCATCGGCCTTGTCGGAGGAGTAGGCCAATTCACCGCCAGCTTCGGCCAGGTTTGAAATTGCCAAAATCGGCCAGCTATTTTCACCGGAGAGACCCGTGGGAGAAATGGGCCAGAGCGGGGAAATATTTAACTCCGCATCCGCGTTGAAGACATCCGAATAGTATTCAATAGTCAGTGGGTCCGTGGAGGTGATGCGGAAGCCCTTGAAGAACGGGAGCGCCGCTTCAATGGAGGGCGCAGCCGCTTCGTCATACACGGCGCTTTCCGCTTTGCCGCGATCCAATGAAATGATGAACGCCATTACAAAGTCCGCCACGGAGATGGGACTGCCATCATGCCACTTCACGGTATCAAAGAGATCGGAAGGATAGACAACCGTGCTCTTTGTCTTCGCGGTGGTGCCGTCCGGGTACTTGTCACCAACCGTAATGAAGGTCTGAGCCGCTGCATCCCAATCCACCCACGCATCCGCCGGGACGTCGATCTGATCCACCGCTTCCACGGTCAACCAGTCCAGGTTTTGGGTGATGGGCAGGCCTGTCTGATATTCCAATTTGGCACTTTCGATGCGCTGCGGCCAGGCCAGACCGGTATAGGGATCACCCATCAAGCCGGGGCTGGTGGTGATGCCGGCCGAGCCCATGCTGGTAGCGCGCATGATGTTGGAATCCCAAACCCAGTTGCTGCCGGCGATGGTATTCCACGGCTGGGTGAAGAGATCGTTCGTGCCGACACGCATGGTGCCGCCCTCCTGATCCACAAAGCGGAGGTTGTAATTGCCCATGAAGGCCGCTTCATAACCGGCTGCCAGATCGTAGGTGACAGAAACATTATCGTTGAAGGGCGCATATACCAATTGGTCCACCACCCACACAAAGAGTGAATCTTCTAGCGAAAGTTCCAACGCCCTCGCCATCATGGCATCGCGCTCTTCCTTGGTGGTGAAGTTACCGTTCGCAAGGTCATCACCGATCTGCTGGAGTTCCGGGTCAGCCACATTGGAGATAAACGGATCGCTCGCCTGCACACTGGAAGGCAGGTAATACTGCTGAATGTTGCCGCGTTCATCGCGGGTGAGACCGGAGGGCAGGTATCCGGCGGTGTACAAATGCCATTGTCCCTCGGCGGCAACTGACCCAAGCCAGATCGGGAAAGCCTCAGAGGAGGTCTTGTACTGACGGTCTACTGTGAAGCCGGCCGCCTCCAATTGGTTGGAGACATAATCGCCCATCGGCTGACGAGTTCCATCGCCGTCGGAGCGAATGAGGAAGATCAACGTCACAGGAGCGCCGTTGAACTGCCACTTGCCATTGTCGCCAAGCGTGGCACCCATGCCTTCCATCTCAGCCGCAATCACTTCCTGGGCTTTTTCAAGGTTGTACGCATACTTGGTCTCCAGTGCGCGCGCGGTCTCGATCAGGTTGGTGTATTCCACCAATTGAGTCGTGATGGGCAGAAGTTTTGGAAGCGAACCGCCGCCGTAAATTTCCTGGTTGATGTAACTGCGGTCGATCATCCAGTTCATCGCCTCACGGATCTTATGGTTCGAGAAAGGATTTAAAACATTCTCATCCGTGAACACAGCTGGGTTCAAACTGATGCCATAATTTCCGCCGTACGATTGGGTGTAGCTCAAACCCGCATCCTTGATCTCTTGCAGCGTATTGGAAGACAGGTTAAAGGAATAAAAATCAATCGCCCCAGCCTGAAGCTGGGAAACGGCAGAATCAGAGGAAACCACCGAGAACACAATTTCGTCCAGCCAGCCGCCTTTTCGTTCAGTCATTGCAGCGGGCGCTTCGGTTGCCGCCGGGGCTTCAGTCGCCGCAGGAGCCTCGGTCATTGCAGGTTCTTCCGTGGCCGCGGGAGTGGCGGGTGCACATGCCGCAAGGATCATTCCCATCACAACCAGCAGGCTGAGTGCGGCATAAACTTTTTTATGTTTCATTCTCTTATCTCCTTTTGAATTTGAGTAAAAAAATCAAGCTGCGTATGTAAAATTTGGAGTCGGGCACCTCCTTGCTATACAGATCGAAGGGTCTGAATTTTCAAATAATCACTTACAGAAAGAGCGGCGGAAGGCCAGCGCTTGTATCCTGGCGTTCCGCCTCATCAACCAAACGCGGCCTGCCTTCTTTGGAGGAGAAACTACATTCCTGCGTTTGTGTCCCCATCATATAGACCTTGCGGGAAAACGTCATGCGTCTACATGTGGGTTTTTCATGGAACAAATGAATGGTTTATTCCAACCCAAAAAACACAAGCGATATAATCCCCCATTAATAAAAAAACCCTCCTACAGTAGGGGGGAAATACCAGCCCGTATTCAATAAGGCTTTTGAAAATTGCACTATACTAGCCATCACCTTATGCAATGTCATTCTGCCTGCACCGTGCATCAGGCACGCGTGAGCAACACTTGCGCCATGCACCAGTGCGGTTAGCCTTTGCGGAGTTTACACTGAGAAAGTGTTTCTTAACTGCCTTTTTAGGACACGGACTCCACGGATCTCACAGATTTTCACGGAAGACCTTTTTTTAAATCCGTATTTGACCGTGTAATCCGTCCATTCCGTGTACTTAAGAAACAATCTCTGAGCCTGTCGAAGTGCTCAGGGTGATATGCCTAATAGTTGTTAAAGTGCATAAGATAAGCTAACCATCCAATGAAATACCGTTTTGAAAAAATCCTGTTAATCATGATTGCAGTCATCCTCTCCGCCTGCAGTGGCGGCGTGCCTGCAACCACGCCGGAACCACAAACCACGGCTCTCGTCCCACCACTCTCCCAGCCTGGCATCCCCAACTTCAATCGTTCCATCCGCTTTGAACACATCAGCCTCGAACAAGGCCTCTCCCAAAGCGTGATCAACGTCATTTTTCAAGACAGCAAGGGCTTCCTCTGGATCGGCACGGAGGATGGATTAAACCGCTACGACGGCTACAGTTTCAAAGTCTACAAACCGGAGGCGGAAAACGAAACCAGCCTCAGCAACCGCTGGATCACATCCATTGTGGAAGACAGGGATGGATACCTCTGGATCGGCACACGGCAAGGCGGACTGAACCGCTTCGACCCCCGCTCCGGCCTGTTCACTGTTTTCAAGCATGATCCCACCGATAACAATTCCCTGAGCAACAACCGCATCAATGCCCTCTTTATCAGTGAGGACAACACCCTCTGGGTCGGCACCGACTCAGACCTCGACCGTTTCGATGAAGTGGATGAGACCTTCGTCCACTATCTGGGCGATGAGGACGGCCTGGAAAATCCCATCACCGCCCTCTTTCAAGATTCAAGCGGCTTTTTGTGGATCGGCGTACGCGACAACGGTTTATATCAACTGAACGAAAGTACAAACTCGATCAAGGCCTTCACCACAAGCAACAACATCAACACCCTGAGCGACAACAATGTCACCTCCATCGCCGAAGACTTTGAAGGCAATTTATGGGTCGCCACACAAAACGGATTGAACCGCTTCAAGCCAAATACACAAACATTTGCGCGCTACACCAACCGCCCTGAAAACCCCGAAAGCATTTCAAGCAATGACCTGAAGCATTTATACGTGGATCATAACGGTGTCCTGTGGATCGCCACGCTCAACGGATTGGATATTTTCAACGCAGAACTCAACCAGTTCATCCACTATCGCCACGAGCCATCCAACCCGGGCAGCGTCAGCAACAACCTCATCCTTTCCATCTTTGAAGACCACGGCAATGTAATGTGGATCGGCACGAACGGCGGCGGCCTGAACAAATACAACCGCAGGCAGGACGAATTCGCCTACTATCGCGGCGACCTCTCCAACCCCAATAGCCTGAGCGGCAACTTAATTTCTGCCATCTTTGTCCAACCCAATAGCACCGTATGGATCGGCACGCTGGACAGCGGCCTTAACCTCTTCAGTCCCTCCACAGGCGACTTTAAACAATTCCGCCACGATCCCCTGGATTCAACCAGCCTAAGCAGCGACCAGATCTACTCCCTCCTGGTGGACCGGCACGGCACCTTATGGGTTGGCACTTCAAACGCGCTCAATCTTTTCGACCCCAGCACCGGCATTTCCAGGCGCTTTGAACCGCTTGAAGATGGCAGCGGGCTTTCCGGGCTGCCTGTCTATGTTATTTATGAAGACCGTAAGGGAAATATCTGGCTGGGCACGAACGAAGGTCTCGACCTGTTCAACCCCTCCACGGAATCATTCACCAACTATCGTCATGAACCGCAGGACCCAAACAGCCTGAGCGATTCCCATGTGATTGCAATAAAGGAAGACTTGCAGGGTGATCTTTGGGTCGGCACAATGGACGGGGGCTTGAATCGGTTCCAACCAAACGAAGGGACTTTCGTTCGTTACCAAAACCGCCGTGGCGACCCCAAAAGCCTCAGCAACGACTCCATCCTGTGCCTTTACGAAAGCAAGGACGGTACCTTATGGGTCGGCACTGCGGGCGGAGGGTTGAATCGTTACGATTTCAAGACCGACACATTCACCACTTTTACCGAAAAAGACGGCCTCCCAAACAATGTGATCAACGGCATCCTCGAAGACCGCGAGAATAATTTATGGATCAGCACCAATTATGGGCTGTCCCGCTTCAACCCATTTACGAACGAGTTTCGCAACTATACTGTCAGCGACGGATTGCAAAGCAATGAATTCAATTCCAACGCGCACGCCATCACCATCCACGGTGAAATGTATTTCGGCGGCATCAATGGCCTCAACTTTTTCGACCCGCTTGCCATCTCAACCGATACCTACGTGCCCCCCATTGTCCTCACCTCCCTCACCCAAAATGGCGAGCCGCTGGCAACCGACGTGCGCGTGGAAGCGTTGAAAGAACTCACCCTGCAATGGCCCAATAATTCTTTTGAATTCGAGTTTGCCGCGCTCTCCTACAGCCAGCCAAACAAAAATCAATACGCGTACATGCTTGAAAATTTCGACAACAGTTGGAACAATATCGGAGTCAAGCATGGCAGCCGTTATACCAACCTGCCCGGCGGCACCTATACCTTGAAATTGCGCGGGTCGAACAGTGACGGAATTTGGAATGAAACCGGGCGTTCCATAAAGATCACGGTCATTCCTCCGCTTTGGGAAACATGGTGGTTCAGAGGGTTGTTCGTGTTTGTGATCGGCACTGTCATTGCGGCGGGCTACCGCTGGCGGATCAAATCCATTGAAAGCCGCAACCGCCAACTCGAGAACCTCGTTCAACGGCGGACGTCAGATCTCGAAAAACGCACGCGCGATATAGAAGCCTTGTACGAGGCCGATGAACGCATCATCCGCAACGTGACCCTGAACCAGGTTTTCCAAACGCTGGTGGATGTATCTGTCTCTGTGCTCAAAGCGGACCGCAGCGTGATCTTCGTATGGAACGAGGAAAAGAAAAAAATACTGCCCCGCCTCAGCCGGGGATTCCAACCTGACACGTTGTACGCGCTCAAATTTGAAGATGGAGAGGGTCTGGTGGGGCAGGCCATGACGACCGGTGAACCTGTCATCATTTCCGACCTGAAAATAAGCACCCTGCGTGGAGACCTTCAAACCGTCATCCGCAATGAAGGCATTCAGTCCTACGCCCACTTCCCCATTGTGGTGGATGGAAAAGTGGTGGCAATTTTCAACGTGGCGTATACGCGCCCGAATGCTCTTCATGAAGACTCCATCCGCCTCTTCACCGCGCTGGCAAATCGTGCATCCCTGGCGATTGCAAACATGGAATTATTCGAACAGACCAAAGACCTGGCTGTGATGGAGGAACGCAACCGCCTCGCCCGGGACCTGCATGACAGCGCCAAACAAAAGGCATTTGCCGCGCTCGCGCAATTGGGAACCGCCAATGGCATCATCAAGACCAAGCCGGAGGAAGTCAGCCCTCATTTGAACGAAGCGGAAACACTTGTCTATGAAGTGATCCAGGAGTTGACCTTCCTCATCCAGGAGATTTACCCGATTGCCTTGCAAGAGAAGGGCCTGCCGACCACCTTGCGGGAATATGTCTTCGAGTGGGAAAATCGCAACGACGCAGTGGTCAATCTCACGGTCCAGAATGAACGACCCCTGCCGCTGGAAGTGGAGCAGGCTGTGTATCGTTTCATCCAGGAGGCGCTTGCGAACGTGTCACGTCACAGCAAGGCAGGAAGAGTGGCTATATCTGTGGTATATAATCCAGAGTCGCTGCAAGTCATCATCGCCGATGACGGGCGCGGTTTTGATATGAACCAAAAGGCAAAAGGTATGGGCCTCCGTTCCATGCGGGAACGCATCAGCAGTATTCGCGGAACCGTTCAGATTCAAAGCGCCCCCGGGCAGGGAACGCGCCTGATCGCGCAATTACCCATAAAAGGTTAACAGCAGGAGTTACACATTATGAAACATCATCGCACGACCATATTGATCGCAGACGACCATGAAGTGGTACGCAATGGGATTCGTTCCTATCTTGAAACGATCCCCGATTTTCAGGTGGTTGGGGAATCTGCATCCGGCGAAGAGACTCTCAGCATGGTGGCCGAATTGATCCCCGATATTGTTTTGCTGGATTTAATCATGCCTGGCATGGACGGCATTGAAACCACGCGGCGAGTGAAGCAGGTCAGTCCGCGCTCACAGGTGGTGGTGTTGACCTCCTACCATGAAGATGTGCACATCTTCCCCGCTTTGAAAGCGGGCGCAATTTCCTACATCCTGAAAGATATGAAGATGGAAAAATTGGTGGAGGTCCTTCACCGCGCCGTTCAAGGGGAAGTCACGCTGCATCCGCGTGTGGCGGCCCGCGTGCTGCAAAACATTCGAGGTGAAAACAGTGGAGAGCAGCCGCTATTTACAGAATTGACCGACCGCGAAACGGATGTGTTGAAACTGATCGCAGCCGGGCTGACCAACAGCCAGATCGCCGAAAAGCTTGTCATCAGTGAAAACACGGTGAAGGGACACGTCAGCAATATCCTCAGCAAACTGCACCTGGCAGACCGCACGCAAGTGGCGGTATACGCCTGGCAACAGGGCATTGTGAATAGGAACAATACCACAAAGGATTAAGCTGAGTTTTGCCTGGGTTAAATCAAAAAGGACACTGTCGCGGGGAACAGTGTCCTTTTGTTTTTGAATCTACGAAGACTTATTGGCCCATCTCTGCAAGCGCCGCTTCGATCTGCTGCTGGAAGACGTCAATAGTTTGCGCGCCTTCGATCAATGTCGTTTTTTCCACGCCGTTCACGGTGTAGGTCATAATGAACGAGGGCGTTGCCTGGATATCAGCAAGGATGCCATTTTTCATATCCTCGTCAATCAAGTCCTTGTAGGTGTTGCCGTTAAAACAGGTGTTGAATTCATCCATATTCAGGCCGATATTTTCCGCAAAAACCAGCAGACGGCGGTCGGCATAAGCGCCTCCGTTTTCCACATCTCCCTGGTTGGCAAATAATATATCGTGCATTTCCCAGAATTTGCCCTGGTCGCCCGCGCAATAAGCCGCTTCCGCCGCCGCAGAAGATTCGGGGCCGATGAATTCGCCAAAGGAGTGATATACAAAGTACACGGTTCCATCGGCAACGTAATTCTCTAATAACGCTTCTTCCGTATTTTCAAAGAAAATGCGGCAGAAGGGGCACTGGAAATCGGAATATTCCTCGATTTTGATGGGGGCATTTGGATCTCCGACGGCGTTGAAATCCACTTGTGTGCGGGTGATCTCCGGCGCTGCAGAGACCTCGCCCGCCGGCTTGACATTGGGATAAATAAACAAAAATGCCACAAAAAGCGCGCCGACGGAGATCAGGCCGATACCCAAAAGGCGTGACCGTTGTTCTTTGCGCCTAAGCTGCTCCTTGCGGGCCTGCCGCTTGCTCATTTCTTTATCTTTAGTGTTGCTCATGCTAACTCCTATGTGTAAGGTGAATGGCTGCAAATTGTCCCATGTGAAAATGGTTTTGTCCAGTACAGGGTTAAGAGGCTCTTATTTTTTTATTGGCGTAGGCGCGCGTCCATCCAGAGGGTCATGGTTTTGAATACTTCAGCCTGTTCCGGTTCGTTATGAAGTTCGTGGTAGGCGCCTTCCCATAATACCAGGGTACATTTTTCCTTCAGAGGCGCGGCAAATTCCATACTGCTCGAAGGGAATGCGATTTGATCGGCTTTGCCATGCAGCAACAGCAGGGGCAGGGAAAATTCACCCGCGTGTTCCAGAGTCCACTTTGTAATGCCCAGCATGACCCTTCCAAACCCAAGCGAAATCTTGTCATGCACAAGCGGGTCATTATTATACGCATCCACTACTGCTTTATTCCTTGATAAATCTTTGGAATCCAAGCCACTGGGGAGGGTGGTCTTCGGCAGCAAAGCTCCAAGCACCCTGGCAGCCATAATTTTTGCGGGCTGGTTTTCGAGGGCAGTACGAAGCCCGGAACTGGTGGCTATAACGCCTTTTACATCCGGTTTGCGAAGCAGGCCGTAATGCAGCACCTGAATCCCACCGAGGCTGTGTCCATACAAAAAGAGCGGCAGGCCCGGATAATACAAGCGTGCCTGTTCGAACATCACATCGATATCCTGCATGAAGTCTTCGATGGAGGAAATATGTCCACGCAGCCCGGCGGAACGTCCGTGCCCGCGCAGATCATAGCTGAACAAAACAAAGCCTTCCTTCCCAAATGCCTCTGCCACATGGGTATAGCGTGAGCTATGCTCGCCCAGCCCATGCACGAGACATACGACAGCCCTGGGTTGAATGACCGGCGGTTCCCAGGCTTGCGCGAAAATATCCAAACCATCACGAGTTTTCCAGGTCAATTCTTGATGTTTCATTTCACCCTCCGTTGGTGATTTTAAATTCGCATTGATGAGCGCCCATGGCACGGCAGGCGCGTTCTTCAATATCATGTTCCTGTCCATCCGCCCAATACAGGCACTCCCGTATCAACCCAAAGGTGACGTGGCAGATCGGGGTGTCATCGGTTTGGTTCAAGGCGGTGGGAGATGCCTGGTCAACGAGAAGCAGGTCAAGGTCCAGGGTATGAACCGTTATATCTTTGTCGGTCGCATTTAAAATTTGCGCAAGCAATTCAAGCGCGGATTTTCGCCGCAGGGGTTTGGGGAGTCGACGAATGAGCGCGGCTCGGGTCTTGACGCCAAAGGCAGATTCATCCAGCAGGGTTTGCCAGAGCCTTGCGCCAATGCGTAATAATATGCCGCGCGCGCCGCGCCCATAATAGGTGCGGATGGCGGCTTGTAATGTGGAATAAGCCTGCGCAGCGCGTCCGTCATCCAGCCCTAAAAAATGCGATGGGCGCGCCCATTCTTTTGGCAGGCCCGCTTTGGAGAGCACGGCTCTCAATGTTTCATGGCCGATCTCGGTTGAAAGCAGCTCAACAAATTTTTGCATGATGGCTGATGGAAAAGTAACATGGTTCATAAAGCGCCCGTTGGATAAACAAGCAGTGGAAAATATTCGCCGGTGCGGACAAATCCAATTTTTCTGTAAAGAGCCAGGGATGCGGCATTATCCGATTGGGTATTGACTGAAAGTTTACCAATGCGCTTAACGATCAGAAAATTGAGAAGATCATCCACCAAGGCCCCGCCCACTCCCACTCCCTGCGCTTCCGGCTGGACCCCAAGCCGGGCCAGGTGTGCCCCAAACGGATTCCCCGTGCTGATCTGATATCCGATCAAGCCCGAATCATTTTCGGCAATGGTTGCATGGAAGGCCTGGGCATGCGCCCGCCGAAGCGATTCAATGGTGTTATGCCAAAATTTTCCAAACGCGGCAAGATCCAATTTTGTGACCGCCTCCAAATCCGCATCAATCATTGGGCGGATGCGGATGCCCTGCGGCATGGCGCGCGGGCGGGCGTTTTCCACATTCATTTGCAACAGGACGATATCTTTCGTTAATTCAAAACCGCTGGAAAGCAGGATGTTCTGAAACCATTGTTTGACAACGATCGCCGCAACCTGAGTCTGTGGGTTGGCATTCATGATCTCTTCGCGTGCCACCTCCCAAAGCGCGGACCAGCTTTCCATACCGGAAAGATGCTGATGATATGAAAAAAGCCTGATCCAGGCCGAATGCGGCGGGTCTTCCGGGCAGGCCAGGGCGGCAACGATGCGGCCATTGTCCTCCAGAACCCAGTAATTGTGCGAACCGATCCATTCAAGAACAGACCGCCAATCCAAATGGCGGTGCGTGTTGGCTTCATAAAATATGAGGCTGGCAATCTGGTGGTGATCCTCCGAGACCGCCGGGCGAACCTTCACATTAAGGTTGATCATTTGATAAAACGAAGGAAAAATTTCAAAATACGTTCGAAGATCCCCGGGGTCTTTTTGGCTTCCAACGACCCCATCATTTTAAACGCCGATTCGGCGACATTGCCCTTTCTCAATTTAATCGCGGCGGCAGATTTCATCACCATGGCGCGCAAATCGCCTTCATCCACCTGCCTGAATAGTTCGGCGGAACGTTCATAATTCTCAATGGCTTCATCGAAGCGATTGAGTCCTTCAAGCGCGGCAGCAATGTTCCCCAGCGCCATCGCCTGGCGTTTAATATCCTTTGCCCCCTCAAAAATTTTCTCCGTACCTTGTGCGGCATCCAGTGATTCAACTGGCCTGCCAGCCTGCAGCAGGGCCACACTCAAGTTGTTCATCATTTCGGCGGCATTTAATTCAGCACGCCCCAGGGTGTATCCTTCGGCGGCCTGGCGGAATAGCTCCGCGGCCTGCTCAAACTTTTTATTTGCAAAAGCCTGCTTGCCCTGTGCTTCAAGTTGATGAGGTTCAAGTGTCATGGTGTTATCGTTTGTTCAATAAATTAATAAATTTTTGGTAACTGATGCGATGCCCTGCAACAAGGTAGGTCTCTGTTGAATTTTTAAAGTGTAATGTCGAGCAGGCCTTCCGCAACCGAGCGCAATTTTTCCCTGGACATGTCGCTCAATTTCATTGCCAGTTCGATATAGGGACGGTTCACGGGCTGGCAGACAAAGTTCTGCATCTCGAGCGACAGTTCAAGGAACTTCTGCATGGCACGTTGGTTAGTCAACCATTGGCCGACCGGTCCACTTTGATCGAAGAAAGTATCAACTCTGCTGCCCAACACGGCAAGGATGGATTCAAGTTCAGGAACGGTAATCGCCTTTTCCCCCAATTCGTAGGACTTAAGTTTTGATTGCGAAATCCCCGTCTCGGTTGCAATATGGCGGATGGATATATTCGCATTGGTGCGTTCTTGGCGCAGCAGCGCGCCGATCATGCGCTGGCGCAAGGCAATCAAACGCGGCATATCCACAGATTCAAAAACAGAGGCCGCATCCGACTTGGTTTCATTCCCCCAAAAATGTGAGATCGGCAACTTCAGGAAATAGACAAGCGTCTCAAGTTCGGGCAGGGAGGGAGCGCGGCGTCCTTCTTCATAAGCGCGAAACAAACCAGGCTTGATGCCAATCGCATCGGCGCATTCCTTGATGCTGCGGCGCTCCGCCATGCGGGCATCGCGAATCAGCAAGCCAAGTTTTTTTTCTCGTATGGTGATCTGGGCGTTATTCATAAATTCCTCATCAAAGGTTGGATGCCTAGATTATAGCAGAGTGTTTCAACGGCGAGTACTTTGATTGGAGGAAGCCTTCGGCGCGAAGATATCCGCACTGAGTTTGAAACCCGCCGCTTCAAGCCGCGGCGTAAAGTTGGGGCGAATACCCGTTGCATTTACCTCGCCCAAAACTTTTCCATCCTCCGTAACGCCCGCCTGATTGAACTTGAATATATCGGTGAGGACGATAATATCGCCCTCCATGCCTGCCACCTCGGTCACGGATGTCACCTTGCGCTGGCCGTCCTTCAAACGCGTTTGCTGTACGATCAAATCCACCGCCGAGGATATTTGCTGGCGCACCACTTTGAGAGGCAGGTCCATGCCCGCCATCAAGACCAGGGTTTCAATGCGTGAGATCGCATCCCGCGGAGCATTGGCATGGACGGTGGTCAATGAACCGTCATGCCCGGTGTTCATAGCTTGCAGCATATCCAGGGCTTCGCCGCCGCGCACCTCGCCCACCACGATCCGGTCAGGCCGCATTCGAAGCGAATTCTTCACCAGGTCGCGGATCGTCACCGCATTATGCCCGTCCGAATTTGCCGGCTTCGTCTCCATCCGCATGACGTGGTCCTGCTGGAGCTGCAACTCTGCCGCATCTTCAATGGTGATGATGCGTTCATTCTCAGGGATAAACCCGGACATGACATTCAACAGGGTCGTCTTGCCTGAACCTGTGCCGCCAGAGATGACGATATTAAACCGCGCTTTTACACAGGCTTGTAAAAAATCCGCCATTTGCCGGGTCAGTGAACCGAATTCGATCAATTCCTCCACCTGCAATTTATCCTTGCGAAATTTGCGGATTGTAATGGAAGGTCCATCGATGGCAACGGGGCGCACCACCGCATTCACCCGCGATCCATCCGGCAGGCGCGCATCCACCGTTGGAGAATCAAAGTCTATACGCCGCCCTAAAGGCAGAATGATCCGATCAATGACACGAACCACATGGTCGTCATCGTCAAATGCAATATTGGTTTTGGAAAGCTGTCCCTTTTTTTCAACGAAAACCTTCTTCGGACCATTCACCATGATCTCCGAAACATCAGGGTCATCCAGCAGGGATTGGATCGGGCCATAGCCAAGCAAATCATCCAGTACCTGGTCAAAAATCTGCTTGCGGAGGTCTTCCGGCAGTTTTAATTTCGTCTGCTCGTACACATGAATGATATTCTTTTGGATAAAAACACCGCGCTCCCCGGCTGGAATTCCCTCCATCTCCAGGGCGCGCAGTAAATTATCTGAAAGATATTTTTTCAGGCGTAGAAGATCCTGGTTGGTAAGGCCTTTTGAGGCCGGAGGGTTGGGCGATGTCATTCCTTTGATCCCTCACGCTCGTCGCCAGCCGGCATCACCCATACAATCAGGGAGCGCCTTACGGCCATGAACGGAGCGGTATAAAGAACGGTGTCATCTGCGCCTAAAATACTTGCATTTGTGACCGCCAGAAAAGCCTCATCGCTTTCCAGTTCATTTTTAAATCGCTCCCCCTGGCGTACGTGCACCAATCCGCGCAGCAGGTGGGTTGTGGTTTGAATTAAGCAGGAAACGGGCAGCTTCGTAACAACATCCGTATAGAATTTGCCCTTCTCATCATATTCAATTGTCATAATATTTCTCCATGGTGACGGCGGGTAAAAGATATCCTGTGCGGGTAATTTTATCCCGACCTTACTTTTTGTGCGCGCACGGCCATTTCCTTTGCCACATCCTGGAAAATTATGGAAGCGGTATCCCTGGGGAATTTAAGCGAAAACGGCTGGTGATGGCTGTTGGCAAATGCGAAATTGGTACCCAAATATGGCATGGCCATATCGATCTTTATTTCCAGCATGCTTTCCGCATCGGTTTTGCTCAGGCCTTCCAAACCAACTGCACGGTTCAGAATTGTATAAATCGAGTCTGTATGGACTCCCTTGCCCTTCAAGTAATCCCACAGCGTCTTTGTCAATGTCACTGTACTTATATCGGTGCTTACTATCAATGTCACCAGGTCGGCATGTTGGATTAATGGCAGGGTGATTTTGGAGAGGGAACGCCCGATATCGATCAAAACATAATCATAAGCGGATTTCACCGACGCCACCACATCCCAAATGCGCCCAACTTTAAGCTGGTTGCTGCTTTCAGGGTCCGGCGAGCCGGCCAGCAGGTTGAAACGCCATATATTCATTTGAGGCAACTCATGGCGAAAGAAATCGGGGGTGGTGTCGGCCGGGAGTAAATCTGTGATCGTGACGATATTCTGTCGGCCTGTGTAACCAACTATCGGCGCGATGGAACCGATGGGCAATACCAGGTCCAGCACTGCCACGCGCGCATCCGTCTGGTATTGCGAAATATTCATGGCGATGTTCGCGCACAGGGACGAGGTTCCCGTTCCACCTTTGGCGCTCAAGAAAACGATCAATAATCCGCCCTGCTTCATAATCTCTTCGGTGATCCCGAAGATGCGATTGATGATATCGTTCAGGTTGGACACAGCCTGCGCGGACTTTACGATATATTCATTAAACCCCGCTTCAAGGCAGGATTTAGCCCGTCCATGGTTTTGATCTCCGCTTAGGGCAATCAAAGGCACATTGGTTGTGCGTGCATCCTGTTTGAGCTTTACCGCAATGTCCTCCCCTCGCAGGTCTGCCAGGAGCGGATCTACAATAATAAGGTCTGGATGGTCACGCCATGCAAATATCAGACCTTCCTTGCCGGAGCCAGCCTGAAGCACCTCAAAATTTTGGTCAATTAATTTACGCGCTATAAAGTTACGGCTGGCGACATCTGCATCAACAACAAGGATTTTTTTTCTGGACATGGCATGATTTCCTGCGCATGTTCACACATGCGCTCAATCACGATTCAGTGGGAGGCATTAAATATCCCAAACCAGAACGCGTGACTATGTGACGGGGGTTGTGAGCATCCTCCTCCAGCTTTTGACGGAGACGGGCAATGCTCACCCACAAAATTTCCTTATCAGTTTTATATTCCACGCCCCAGACGCTCGTCAGCAATTCCTCCGAGGTGAGGATCTTGCCGATGTTGTGCGCGAATTGGAGCAGGAGACGGTACTCTGTTGCAGAAAGAGAGATGGCTTCTTCGGCGCGCCATACTTCCGCGCGGGCGAAATCGATCTTTAGATCATCGTGAGTAAAAAAGCGCGCCTGACCCGTTTCGGCAGGAGGCTGAGCACGGCGCAGGACGGCCCGTACACGCGCCAGCAATTCGGTGGCGGAGAATGGCTTTACCAGGTAATCATCCGCGCCCAAATCAAGCCCACGCACACGATCCTGCTCTTCACCGCGAGCCGTAAGAATCACGATGGGTACATTGGAAAACTCACGCAGGCGCTGACATGTTCCAAAGCCATCCAAACGGGGCATCATCACGTCCAACAGCACCAGGTCGATAGGCTGCGCCGAGAATACATCCAGCGCCTGAACTCCATCCTGTGCGGTTGCCACCTCATAGCCTTCCGTCCGCAGGTTTGCTTCCAACAGGCGAAGGTAGCGGGGTTCATCGTCCACGATCAAAATTCGCTTTGCCATAATGATCTCCTTGACGAAAAGATAATGAAAACGGTCAAAGCGTTGGGTCGGCGGGCAGCTCTATAAAAAAGGTTGTGCCCTCGTCCAACACTGACTCTACCCAAATCTTACCATGATGTGCCATAACAATTTGCTTGCAAATATACAGTCCCAGCCCCGTGCCTGTGACCGTGCGCTCGCCCGGCACCCGGTAAAAACGTTCGAATAAAAAGGGCAGAAAATCTTCAGGGATGCCCTCTCCCTCGTCCGCAAAAGAAATGCGCACCCGCTTGCCAAGTGACTTCGTTCCAATGGTCAACTTTGAGCTGGGGGCATACTTAATGGCATTGCTAAAGAGATTTTCAAACACCTGGGAAATGCGCACGCTGTCGCCAAGCACAGGCGGCAGGGATTCCAAATTGAATTCGATCTTTAATTCCGGGTGATGGGTATTCACGCGTGTGGCTACATCGCGGATGAGCGCGTCGATTCTGATGGGCGCGAATTTGAATTGAAGGGTCTTGCTCTGCAAGCGCGCCGACTCGAGCATATCCTCGATCAACCGCGTCAGACGGTCAGCTTCCTCGTCGATGATATTAAGAAATTCCCGCTGGGTGGCGTCATCCCATTCGGTGTCCTGACGCAGCAGGCTGGTGCTGTAGCCTTTGATAAAACCAAGCGGAGTGCGAAGTTCATGCGAGATCGTGGACACAAAATCATCCTGTAATCGCATCTGGCGTTGGACGGAATCAAGCTCGGTGCGGGCTTCCTGCAAATCCCTGCGCTCGATCAACGCCGCAGACCAAAACGATTGCAGGGATGCAATCTCAACATGCAGGTCCGAATACTCAGGTCCCCCAAATCGAATGAAGACCAGAGCACCGCTTAACTTGGAGGCAATGTATAACGGCATACCCAGCAAATAGGGGTCAGCCATGCGGTCGCGGATGGGCGTCCCCTTTTTTGGTTCCTTGATAACCATTTTTTTTGCCGAAAGCACATCCGCTGCCACACGTTCGCCCCAGGCCGCATCGGCCTCAGCCGCCTTCCCCCGCCCCATGGCGCGCGCGTACGCAATCTCCAAACTTTTAGTCCGTGGATCTTCGAGATAAATAACCACGTTATCGAAAACAAAAGTGCCGCGCAAAGACACAAACAACGTATCCAGCGCGGCCTTCCAATCCTGCTTTTGCTGAACTTCTTTAAAAATATGATGCAAAAATGAAAGTGTTGTAATATCCATGGTTAATCACGCACGACCAATAATGGGAATTTGAACGTGGAACCTTTCCCTTCAACAGATTGCACATCCAGCAGGGAACCGTGCGCTTCGATGATCTGTCGCACCAGGGAAAGCCCCAGCCCTGTGCCGCCATAATGCCGCGTGGATGAACCATCCAATTGATGGAACGGTTCGAATATTTCCTTCAGGCGACTCGGCGGAATGCCGATGCCCGTATCGGTGATGGAAACCTGGATCAAATTATTCCCCTCTTCTTTGAGATTGATTACCACGCTTCCACCCGACGGGGTGAACTTGATCCCGTTATCGAGCAGTTGATTCACCACCCAGCCGATTTTTTCAGAGTCTGCCTGCACAGAGGGGATGCTATCCGGCGCGGCTGCAAGGACTCGCACTCCGCGTTCCTCCGCTTTGTTCATGGCTGATTTCGCCGCCAATGAGATGAGGCGGCGGATATCCACTTTATCCAGTTTCATGCTCATCTCGCCTCGTGAAGCCAGAGAGAACATAATCAGGTCTTCGATCATGCTTTCTAATTTTGTGGCGGCGCGCTGGCTGACCTGCAAGGCATGGCGTTGGTCTTCCGAAATCTTTCCCAATGATTCGGTCACCAGCAATTCAAGATAACCTTTGACGTGCGTAAGTGGAGTTCGCAATTCGTGCGAAATATTCGCCACAAAATTGGCCTTCATCTGGCTGAGTTCGGAAAGCCTGTTGAGCGCCTCATTCAAATCTGCGGTGCGGTCTTTCACCCGTTGTTCAAGATTGCGATTGGAAGCCTGCAAGGCAGAGCGCAGTTGGATAATCTGCTCGGTGACCACCTGGTCGAGGGTGTCGCGGTCAAGCAGTCCCAGTTCCATCAACGCCTGGCCGAGCAGGTAATGAGTTCCCTTTGACGCCTGCTCCTGTTGGTAGGTAAGCGCTTTCTGCAAAGCCTCATCGCTGATCAAACCTTTCTGAACGATGTATTCGCCCAGGCGGGGGATCAGCATTTCGGGGGAAAGTTTTGGAAGGTTTTGTGCCATGGTTTTTTCTGTCTCATCCACATTGGTACCGCGAGATTTTGAAGATTAACAATTAAACCTGACAATACCCAATACGAGATTTTGTACCGCACACCTGCCCTGGTACGGCTTAAGCCGCACGGTGCCAGGGACGTTCACGTTGCGCTGGATCTGGCGGCAAACCTGGCCCGCGCAAGATAAATCTCCCTGGCACTGCCTGCCAGGGCAAGTGTGCTGTACTTTTACTGTAAAACCCATTCTCCATTTATCATCGTGGCAGTTGCATTCAAATTCAATAGGTCATTGGGGGTAATTTGGAAAGGATCATGATCCAACACTATTAAATCTGCATGGAAATTTTCAGCAAGTTTGCCGAGGCGATTCTCTGCGTTGGCGGCGTAGGCGGCGCCCAGGGTGTAGGCGGATAATGCCTCAGCCAAAGTCAATTTTTGTTCGGGGTACCAGCCTTCGGCGGAGGGAGAACCGTCTGCTCTTCGTCGCGTGACTGCTGCGTGCAATCCTAAAAATGGATTTGGTGATTCAACGGGCGCGTCTGATCCAAATGCGATGGGCGCGCCGTAGTTCATTTGAATCCGCCAGGCGTAGGAAAGTTTGGAGCGGTCACCCCAGAAGCGGTCAGCGGCGAACATATCCGAAGTGGCATGGATGGGCTGCATGGAGGCGATGACGTTGAGCCTGGCAAGGCGCGGCGCGTCGTTGGGATGAATGATTTGCACATGCTCGATGCGATGACGCAAATGCGGCAGTCCCTTTTCGGTTTCGTATTTACGAAGCTGTTCGTAAGCGTTGAGGACTTCGTGATTGGCGCGGTCACCGATGGCATGGACGGTCATGCTCAGTCCTACGTCGGCGGCTTTGCGGCAGTGTTCAAAAAGTTCTTCGCCATCCATGTTGAGAATGCCTTTATTTTCTGGTTCGTTTTCATAGGGTTGGAACATGGCGGCGGTATGCGGACCGAGCGCGCCATCCATGAAGGCTTTGACGGAGCCGATCCACAACCATTCATCACCGAAGCCAGTGCGCAGACCGAGTGCGTTAGCTTGCTCCACACTTTCAACGGGGATGTTTTTGCATACACGTAATTTTAGTTTATCGCCCGCCCGCAAAGATTGCAAGGCCATAAAAGAATCGCGGCGGTCAAAATCATGCACGCCCGTGATGCCCATTTTCCATAAAATGGGCTGGGTTTTTTGAATGGCCTGTTCAATGTCATTGATGGTTGGCTCAGGGATTCTATTGCTCACCAAACCCATTGCGGTTTCAAGCAAAATGCCCGTAGCCCCTCCATTGGCATCGCGTTGAATTGCGCCGTCTTTTGGGTTGGGACTGTCATTGGTGATATTTGCAAGATTCAGTGCGGATGTATTAGCCCACGCGGCATGTAACGATTTAGCAGTGAGATAAATGGGATTGTTCGGCGCAACGGCATCCAACTCACCGACAGTTGGCCAGTCGCCTTCAGCAGACCATTCGTTCTGATTCCAGCCATGCCCCAGCACCCACTCGCCAGGTTTGGAATTTCTTGCGCGTTCCGCTACGCGACGCAAGCATTCTTCTTTTGTCTTTGTTTCGCAATCTACTTTGGCAAGGCCGAGCGAATAATATTGCAGATGAATGTGCGCATCGGTCAGCCCAGGCAAAATAGTTTTGCCTTTCATATCCTGTTTTTCCAGTTTGCCATGCGCGAGGCTTTCCAATTGATCCCTATCCCCCACAGCGATAATCCGCCCGCCTGCGATCAATATCGCGGAGGCGGTGGGATGGTTTGAATCAAGGGTGTGTATGTTTGCGTTGTAGAGAAGTTTCATAATTTTCTCAAAATGTAGGGACACAGCGGCGCTGTGTCCCTACAATCACTACGTCAACTTATCCAGCAAGGCATCCAACTCTTCACCCGAATAATAATAGATGGTGACCGTTCCACCTTTTTTGCCGTGCTTCAAAGCGACCTTGGTTCCGAGACTGTGCTGCAGACGTTTTTCGACATCGCTCACGTCCGCGCTGCGAATTGGTTTCTTCGCCTTGATGGGTTTGTGCCCCGCAAGTTTTCGTACCAACTCCTCAGCCTGACGGACACTCAATGACAGGTTCAACAAGGTTTGCAATGCCGAGGCTTGCGCCTTCTGCGTGGACAACATCAAGAGCGCGCGCGCGTGCCCTTCTGTAATTCTGCCATCCACCAAGGCTTGTTTGACAACATCCGCAAGCCCGAGCAGGCGCAGGGTATTTGTCACTGCCACGCGGCTTTTGCCGACTCGTTTGGCGACAGATTCATGCGAGAGGCCAAAATCCTCCACCAGTTGACGGTAGGCTTCGGCTTCTTCCAAGGCATTCAAGTCCGCGCGCTGGACGTTTTCGATCAACGCAAGTTCCAACAATTCCTGGTTGCTCGCATGGCGGGCAATGACGGGGACGGTCTTCAAGCCTGCCCTTTGCGAGGCCTGCCAACGTCTCTCGCCTGCGATCAAAATAAAAGAACCGTCGCCATTCGGCGAGACGATGAGCGGTTGAATCACTCCATGCTCCCGAATGGATGCGGCCAGCTCGAGCAATTCCTCTTCCTGAAATTTCAAACGCGGCTGGCGCGGGTTGCGTTGAATCAATTCCACAGCCACCTGTTGCACGCCTGCACCGCCGCTGCTCACAAAGCCAGAAGCAGAACCGGTGGATTTTCCACCAGGAATTAACGCATCCAACCCTTTACCAAGACCTTTTCGTTGAGCCATGTATTTATTGCTCCTTGCTATCGCCAAAATAAACGACCACAGATCATGGACGATTGACCGTTGTCTATCGCTGTCGTCAATCGTCAGAATTTCTAATTTTTATCGCCCTTCAATAATTCCTTCGACAACGCTTCATACGCTTGCGCGCCCACAGAGGCAGGTGCATATTCCGAGATCGGCAGGCCATACGAAGGCGCTTCTGCAAGGCGCACACTGCGCGGAATGATACTCTTGAAAACCTGGTTCGGGAAATGTCGGTTCACTTCCTTCACCACATCCGTTGAAAGATTCGTGCGGTTATCGAACATCGTCAACACCACGCCGCGCACCGCCAGTTCAGGGAACAAGGCCGAACGCACGCGCTCGATGGTCTGCGTCAATTGGCCGAGTCCTTCCAACGCCAAGTACTCGCATTGCACAGGCACGATCACGCCATTCATGGCCGCCATCAAACCATTCACAGTCAACAAACCAAGCGAAGGTGGACAATCCACAAAAATATAATCGTAGCGGTCCGCAATCGAAAGGATGGCTTTTCGCAAACGCAGTTCACGCGCCAGCTCATCCACCAGTTCCACTTCCGCGCCCGCCAGCGATGGAGATGAAGGCAACAGGGACAAATTCAAACGTTCGTTCAACAGCACGTACGGAAAAATATGGTTCTCGCCCAACAACGCTTCATACGTGCCGCCTGCCACGCTGAGCTTATCCACACCCAGACAGGAAGTGGCATTGGCCTGGGGGTCAAGGTCAACCACCAGCACGCGCTGACCGAGCCGCGCAAGATAGGCCGCCATGTTGATCGTGGAAGTCGTCTTCCCCACGCCGCCTTTTTGATTCACCAATGTATAAATCTTCGTCAAGATAAAACCTCCATCAAACAACTTTCAATTTCCTTGCGGGTTGGAATTCCATTCAACCCCACGCGGGTCACCGAATGAGCGGCGAGGTTCGTTGCAAAACGCGCTGCTTCCCATGGGTCACGTGTTTGGTGCAAGCGTACAAAAAAAGCCGCCGCAAAAATATCGCCCGCGCCTGTCGCATCCACTTCGGTAACGACTGGCGCGCGAAAACGGCGGCGGTCCCCATTCCAATGCAGTACCGAACCAGCCTCCCCTTCCGTAAGACAGAGGACTCGCGTTTGATGCGCCATCGATTCGACTAACTCCAAATCACGATTAATATCCTCGATACTCATCACCACGCCTCCCACCCGACCGAGAATCTGCTCGCTGTTTTCCCAGGCAGTGGCAAACACTTTACCATTTTCATCCCAGCCACGCATCCATCCCTGCGGCGTGACTCCAACCAGCGAAGTGGGAAATTTCTCCGCCAGTTTCGCATCCACTTCCTGCGCAATCGGCGCAAGATGCACAATGGATGTGTTTCGCCAGGCTTGCGGAACATGTTCAAAATCGATCAACGCCGCCTGGTGATGCAACGTTTGTCTGCGTCCATTTTCAGTTTTTACATTTTCAAACGTGGTACTCTTTTCGGTTGGGACATTAACGATTGGAATGCCGTCCAAAACCTGCAAGGGCGCATCCTCCCCCATTGAGGCAATAATCCCCACCCGCAGCCCCATGGCCTGCGCTGTCAACGCCGCGTAGGAGACCGTTCCGCCAAGCTGTTTGCCTGATGGAGTTAAATCCACAGCCGCATGGCCTATCACAAGATATTCCACAGGCTGAAGGGAGACAAGTTCCAACATGCGCTGAATTATACCGTAGGGATTTCTTTCTTCTTTCGTCTTTCGTAAACCAAAGAA
>JACPVB010000130.1 GCA_016191985.1 Chloroflexota bacterium
CAGAATGTTGAATAAAGGAGGTCCTCTGACAAATTTAAATATCTGTCCGTTAATCTCTGAAAGGAGGTGATCTTTATCGAGTAAGTTGATCGTTGTAAGCAAGAAGAGCATCTTCTGTGCCTGCCACAGGGGATGCCCTTTGTTGGAAGACAGACTTCGGAATTCTTGAAGACTTCCGAAGTCTGTTTATTTCACAGGTTTTTCACAGGCCTTTCTTGGTGTGTTCACAGCGATGGGTTTTAGAATGATTTTGAATAAAGAAAAGGAGAACCCCATGACACTGAAATTCAAACGTAACCTTCCCCTTGTACTGTTGCTGGTGAGCATCCTGTCTTTTATGGCAGTTGCGATGGGTAACCAGCGCATCATATCCTACACCGTCAATGCGGAGACACTGCGAACGATGCGACTATCTGCTTATGGCTTTGACCTCAGCGATGACCTTTCGCAACTGGCTGGCTTGTTCGGCACGGATGCTAATTCTGTTGGGGTGGTTGCCACCGCCCAACCGTAAACTATTCAAATTTTTACCTTATATCGAGTCCAAGCAGCAGACCCTAAAGGTTTCCCTTGCAATCGAAAACGAACGTTATACAGAGATTCTTTGCAAATTTCGTTCCCGGTTTACCGAAAAAACCTTTAGGGTCTTTTACGGAGCAGATATATGGTAGTGAATTCAAAAAATCAAATTGGAGATACATAACATGAAAAAAATAATTACTTCGATTTTACAAATCACTCTGATCGTTGCGCTGGCGGCCTGCTCGGCTGCTTCAGCGGAGGTCACTGATTCGGGGACCACGTCCCAGGTATCGGCGGGGAGTGAAGCGGAAATCGTCACAACGGATGCGGCAGGCTCAACAGTCGTATCCACGCCGCTATCTGTTAATTACAGCAGCGAAGATTTAAATCCCAGCACCGGGAGTGACAGCATTTCCTACATCCAACTGGAAGGCGATTCCATTCTCTTCGAGGGAACCGGCGCGACGGTGAATGGGAATGTGGTCACCATCACAGCGGCTGGGGTGTACAGCTTGAGCGGCGCTTTGCTCGATGGGCAGATCGTTGTGGACACGCAGGATGAGGAAACCGTGACGCTGATCCTGAACAGCGTGGATATTACCAGTTCCACGAGTGCGCCGATCTTTGTCCGCAATGCGGATAAGGTGGTGCTGACTCTGGCGGACGGCACTCAAAATTTCGTCACGGATGGGTCCTCGTATATTTTTGAAAACGCGGAAACAGACGAACCCAATGCCGCGATTTTTAGCAATGACGACCTGACCATTAACGGCAGTGGGAATGGTTCCCTGACGGTGAATGCAAATTACAACAACGGCATTGCCACCAAAGATGATCTTAAAATTACAAGCGGAGTCATTATCGTACATTCCGTGAACGACGGCATCAAAGGCAGGAATTACATTGCCATCAAGGATGGGATGATCACCGTAAATGCGGGCGGTGACGGGTTGCAATCCAATAACGATGAGGATGCCACAAAGGGCTATATCCTGATCGAGGGCGGCACGCTGAACATCATCTCAGGCATGGACGGGATTCAAGCTGAAACCAGATTGACGGTCAACACTGGGACGCTCAACATATCTTCGGGCGGCGGCAGCGTTGTAAATTACGAGTTGGAGGAAAGCGCCAAGGGATTAAAGGCCGGTATGGATGTGACTATCACGGGCGGCACGTTCAACATTGACTCGGCGGATGATGCCATCCATTCAAACTCCAGCGTCATGATCAATGGCGGTAATATTTTGATCGCCTCCGGTGACGATGGCATTCATGCCGACGCCACCTTCACGATCAACAACGGAGAGGTCAACATCGCCAAAGCCTATGAAGGCATCGAAAGCGCGATAATCACGATCAACGGCGGAAGCGTCCGCCTCAACTCCAGCGATGACGGAGTGAACGGCTCGGATGGTTCTTCCAGCGCGGGGCAGCCACAGCAAGGCATGATGGAGTCTGGCAATGCCCATCTTTATATCAACGGCGGGTATCTCTTCGTGGACGCCATCGGCGACGGCATTGACATCAACGGGCCGATTGATATGACCGCCGGGACGGTAATCGTCAACGGCCCCGTTGAAAACATGAACAGTCCGCTGGATTATTCGAGCGCCTTCAACCTCACCGGCGGTTATCTGCTGGCAGTGGGCAGTTCAGGAATGGCGCAGGCGCCGAGCGCTTCGTCAACCCAGTATTCCGTGCAGTATGGCTTCGAGTCACAGCAGGCGGCTGGCACGTTGGTTCACATTGAAACGGAAAGCGGAGAGGAGATCCTTACCTTCATGCCGACCAAGGCCTATCAATCCGTGGTCTTGTCCTCTCCCGCACTGGCGAACGGTTCCACGTATGTGATTTACAGCGGCGGAAGTTCCAGCGGCGCGGCGGTTGACGGGTTGTATTCCGATGGAACATACACAGCCGGGACTCAAATTGCCAGCTTTTCAATTTCAAGCATGGTGACCACCGCAGGCACAACCGGCGGCGGCTTCCCAGGCGGTGGACCGGGCGGGGGCAGGCCTCACCCGTAAGTTAAAGGAAAAATCCGTGATTGTCCGTGGCTTCCGTGTATAAAAAGTTTTATCCTAAAATTGCTCCCGTCGCCGTCCTTAGCGAAGCATCCCCGTGGGACGGCGGCGGGGACGCCGCCTTGAGCATAATATTCAGATAGCTATTAAACCCAAACAGCCAATTTTTTAAACGCAAATACCTTCCTCGGTTTGAGGAAGGTATTTTTTATCCATCGTACTTCTCAACGATTTCACAGCTTTTTCTTGGTTTCTTCACAGTCATTAAACCTACAATAACTTCGCATCAATCAATTGTTAAGGAAACCCATGTCCAATCTCAGTCACACCATTCGGCGGTTCAACCGCTTCGAGCTGAAATACTTCATCACTCTCAAACAGGCGGAACTGTTCAAGAAAGCCCTGCTCGCCTATCTGCTTGCAGATGAGCACGGCAATGGCAATGGACATTATCCGCTTGCCAGCCTGTATTACGACTCTCCCGATTTCCGCTGCTATTGGGAAAAAGTAGACGGGGTCAGATTCCGCCGAAAACTGCGCATTCGCCGCTATGAGTGTGATGCGCCACTGACGAAGGATACGCCCGTCTTCGTGGAGATCAAACAGCGGCTGGACCGCGTCACCCAGAAACGCCGCATCATCCTCCCTTATGGCGACGCGCTGCGTCTCTGCAATGACCGTCAATACCCCGAAGATGTCGCACCCGACGATAAGGCAGTCCTTGATGAAATCTACTCTTATCTCTGGCAATACAACCTGCGCCCGGTCAGCATCGTCCGCTACGAGCGGCAGGCCTTCATCGGCACAGATTATGACATCGGCCTGCGCGTGACCTTCGATACCTCGCTTTCGTATCAGGCCCATCAACTGGCGCTGCACGAGGAAGCCTCCAACCTACCCATGCTTTCACCGGACCGCATGGTGATGGAGATCAAGGTCAATGAGCGCATTCCCTACTGGCTGACGGAAATGATCGCGGCTCACAACTTGAAAATGATCCGCATCAGCAAATATTGCCGCAGCATTGAAATGGCAAACGGCTGGGCCTCGAAATTTTCACAGTATGCGCTGGCTTCAATTTAGCGTACCGCAAGATAAATCTTGCGCATTAAAGGCGACATGATGAAGTTTAAAAAATAAATACCGTAACCATGTCACCCTGAGCGGAGCGAAGGGTCTCTACGCCAGCATCCGAGACCCTTCAGTCGCAAAGAACGCTCCCTCAGGGTGACATGTACTTTGAAATAAGATTACAACATTAATTTCTTAAATTCCATGATGTCGCGGTATTTACTACAAGTTATCAAGGAGAACACAATGGATATTTTCAACTTTCAGGATTTGACCGGGGAATTCTCGGTGCTCGACATCGTCATTGTCATGGCGCTGAGTTTCATTTTGAGCGCCTTCATCGGCTGGATCTACAAGATCACCCATCGCGGCACATCGTACACACAGAGCTTTGTATTCACTCTGGTCATCAACGGCATGGTCGTGGCGCTGGTGATGATGATCGTCGGCTCGAACATTGCGCGGGCGTTCTCACTCGTCGGCGCGCTATCCATCATCCGCTTCCGAAACGCGGTTAAGGAAACACGCGACGTGGGCTTCATCTTTTTCACCATGGCAATCGGCATGGCAATCGGGACAAAGTTTTATCTACTGGCCGTGGCCGGGGCGGTGGTCATCAGCTTGATGATCCTGGTCATGATGCGCTTCGACTGGTACGCGCGTGACATGGCCAGCCAAATCCTGCGTGTACAGGTCCCAAATGGGATGCCCTTCGATACACTCTTCGACGCGCCCTTCGTCAAATACACCAGCACCTCCGAACTCATCAGCGTGGACACCGTCCACAGCGGCATGTTGACCGAATTGACATACAGCATCGGTCTCAAGAAATCCAACCGGGTGCAGGAATTCCTTTCTGAAATCCGCAACCTGAACGGCAACAACAAGGTCACACTCATCGCAGGCTACAACAGCACAGATTTGTAATTCCCCTGGGGTTTTCGTAGTGACGGTTCCTGCCTCACCCAGCAGGAAATGTATCCCTCGCTTTCTCCATCCCCTCCCCAGTTAAACCGTCACTACGTTTTTTTACTCTGACAAGAAAGGATTTTATGAGCATTAACTTTAGACGCAATTACCCGATCATCATTCTTGTGATCGCTTTGTTGTCCGTCCTCACGTTTGCCATTGGGGATATGCGTGTGATTGCGTACACCTCCTCAAATGGCACAGCAACTACAACGGGCGAAAAAAATGGGTTTGATTACGCAAACGACGTGACCCTATTCGACGATACTCTCGTTCATGAAATTCAAGTCCTTATGGATGACGAGCAATACGATGAAATGGTCGGCACCTATCAAGAGACCGGTTTGAAGGAATATTTCAAAGTGGATGTCATCATCGATGGGGTGCGGATCAACGATGTGGGCATTCGCTTAAAAGGAAACGCTTCGCTTCGTACCGCGCTGGGAGGTGGGATGGGCTTCGGCGGCAATAATCGCCCCGACAACGCTCAACCGCCCGAAGGCTTTGTCCCTGGCGAAAGGCCGCAAATGCCAGAGGGAGCTGTCCCCGCAGAAATGCCGCAGATGGGAGAAAACTTCCAGATGCCCGAAGCAGGCCAGGGTCCGGGAGGAGGCGGGATGCGGCAGGAAGCATCCTCAGACCAGGTCAAAATCCCATTCATGATTAAGCTCGATGAGTATGTGGATGGGCAGACTTATCAAGGCTACACCAATCTCTCCATCCGCAACTATGGCACATCCTACGATGAAGCGCTGCTTCAGGAGCCCATCACGAATTTGGCTGCGCAACTCTCTGGCATCCCTGCCACAGACACGGCCTACACAGGTTTCAGATTCAACGATGAGGAGGAAAAATTTTATGTGGTATCCGAACTGGTGAACGAGGAATATCTTGAAAAATATTTCGAGAACACAGACGGCATTTTATACAAAGCTGAAGTCGGCTCAACGCTACGCTATGTGGACGAAGACCCCAGCAGTTATGCGGACAGCTTCACCCAGCAAACCCGCGTCAACGACGCTGACCTGCTGCCGTTGATCAACTTCATGCGTTTCCTCGATCAATCGGACGATGAAACTTTTGAAAAAGAATTGCCAAATTATTTGGATGTGGACTCGTTCGCAAGCTACCTCGCCGTCAACGCCGTAGTCGTCAATACCGACTCGATGCTTGGCATGAACAACAACTACTATCTTTATTACGATGAGGAAACCGAACGATTTACTATTTTGATGTGGGATGCCAATGAAAGTTTTGGAAAACTTGGCGGCAGCACCACGTACGACATTTCCCTGACGAATACCCAGCAAAACGGCGGCCCCGGCGGGCGAGGCATGGGCGGCGGACAGAACGCGCTCCTCTCCCGCTTTATGGAAAACGCGACCTTCAAAGCCTTGTACGAAGAAAAGGTGCGCGAGGTTTATGAAGCGGCATTTGCCAGCAACAGCATGACGGAAAAGATCGAAGAATATTCAGAACTGATCCATTCCGTCAACGATGAACGCAGCCTCGTGGATCTGGATGCCTACGATCAGGCTGTTGAAAAAATGCTAACCTTCATCAGCCAGCGCGCGGCATACCTGAAGACAACCGAAGTAATTGCAAAATGATCGACGGCCCCAACATAAAACAACCATGAAAACAAAATTCACTACCATCCTATTCATCGTATTTGCTCTCACACTCGGCGCATGTGGCGCGGAGTTTACCCTGAGCCTGTCAAAGTGCTCAGGGTGACATGGCTAAAAGCAAATCCCTTGCCATTTTTATGACAGGGGATTTGCTTTATTCAAAGTGGCATTCGAGGCGTATTACACTTCAGTGGCATCAAACGTAGGTTTGAGCGCTGGATATAACTCCCGATACAAGGGATACAACTTGTTATAAGTTTCCAGGTTTTTACCCGGGGCAGTACTGCCAATAATTTGTATTGTCGCATCGCAAGCGGACTCCACACTTTGGAATACGCCCGCGCCTGTGGCCGCCAGGAGAGCCGCGCCATACGCTGCGCCTTCCGTGGTATTGACGGTGACGATCTCCGCCTGCAACACATCCGCCAGAATTTGCCGCCAAAGCGGGCTGCGCGCGCCGCCTCCCGTCACACGCACCTGAGTGACATTTTTCAGCCCTGCATTTTTCATTAGCTCAAAACTATCCCGCAAACCAAAAGACACACCTTCCAACACAGAGCGTGTCAAATGCGCCAGCCAGTGACGCACCGTCAACCCAATA
This sequence comes from Chloroflexota bacterium, assembly GCA_016191985.1. Lineage (GTDB taxonomy): Bacteria > Chloroflexota > Anaerolineae > Anaerolineales > Villigracilaceae > Villigracilis. Next base: position 6,822 of record JACPVB010000130.1, read on the forward strand.
AAAGCGCCCCGCGCCAACGGATCGGGGTGCGGAGTACGTTCGCCAGTGAGATATGGAAGGAAGAATAACCCGTCACTGCCTGCTGGAATATTTGCAGCCGGTGCGAGCAACGTGTCGTAATCGGTATTCGCAGCGAAGGTATCGCGATGCCAGCGCAAGCTGCCCGCCGCCGAGAGCATCACGCCCATCAAATGCCATTTGCCCGGCACAGAATGACAAAAGGCATGCAGGCGTCCTTCGGGTTCAATGGAAGGAGAATCCGTTGTGGCAAAGACCACACCCGATGTTCCCAAGCTGATAGAGACTACTCCAGCGCGGACGGCCCCCGTGCCCACCGCGCTGGCGGCCTGATCTCCACCGCCGCCGAAGACGGGTATCCCTGCCGGCAGGCCAAGCTGCTGCGCGGCAGCCTCGGTCAACTCACCGGTGACATCCGTCCCTTCACCGGTGGGAGGCAGGTATGCGGCTGGAATATCAAGCGCGGACAAAACCTCTGCCGACCAATCACGTTTTGCCAAATCAAACAGGATCGTCCCCGCGCCATCGGCTTTGTCCATGCCAAACTTGCCTGTCAATTTATAGCGGACATAATCCTTCGGCAAAAGGATATGGCGTGTGCGTTCCCAAATTTCAGGCTCATGCTCCTGCACCCATAGGATTTTGGGAGCGGTAAACCCTGTCAGCGCATTGTTGCCGGTGATTTGGATCAACCTCTCCCGTCCGAGTTTGAGGCGAATGGCGTCACATTGCGGGCCAGTGCGCTGGTCGTTCCACAAGATCGCGGGGCGCAGCACATCGCCTTTTTCATCCAATAAAACCAGCCCGTGCATTTGACCAGTTAATCCGATCCCTTTGACCTGCGTGGAATCTGCACTCGTTTTCTTTAACACCTCGCGAATGCTTTCCAGGGTCCCACGCCACCACAAGGATGGATCCTGTTCGCTCCACAAGGGCTGTGGAGTTTCGTAGGAATATTCGCTCGAAGCCACGCCCAGCACCTTGCCTTCTTCATCCATAAGGAGGGCTTTGGTGGCGGTTGTTGATGAATCGATGCCGATAAAATAAGCCATTGCGTTACTCCAGTCCTAATGATTCGACAATTTCCCGCGTCGTCTTTTCATCGGAGGGGCGTTCAACTTCCGTATAAATTTCCCAGGTTTCAATATGGGTGACGGATGCGTGCGGGACCAGTTTGCAAATTGGAGCGAGCGTTTCCAACTCAAGGAATTGATCGTTGCAATAACATTCGCTGGAACTTCCGAAATCGTAATAAGACTCATGCGCATGATATGCCGCGCGCTTGACGAACAATGTATGATCCAGCCAGTATGCCAGCCAGCCGCGCGGGTTGGGGTAGCCAACTTTGAAAGCCGCCTGCATCTGCGCATGGACGAGGATGTATTCGTTGCCCCAGGTCACATGTGGGTTGGCAATATCGGTGTACGGCCACAACGTCAGCGAACGGTTTGGCAGCACATCGCTTTGTTCCTGCGATTGCGGAAGGATGGCAATCCCGCCTGTTCTAAATTGGGTGATGGCCCAGGGCGCGCATTCCACAGGCCAGAGACCACGGTTGGTTAATGTGTGGTGGATGATGACCTGCGGCTTTTCATCCACCAATGAAATGCGGATGGACTTCTCGATTCCTGTCCCCACCTCAACCTGCTGCGTAGCCAACAGGCTGTTCCCACTCTGAATGATTTCCACAGGCTGGTCATCCAGCACATAGGTGCGCGGCATGTTCTCCGGCGCATGCCACAGACGGTGGCCGCCATGAAAATGAAAAATTTTTCCGTCCGGGCGTTGGGTGGTGAAGTCCGGCAGTTCGGCAAAGATATTTTCGCCGCCGTTGTAACGCAGGGAAATGACACGCGGTCCCACCGACTGGGTGACCAGCAGGTTGATGACGGCATTTGCAAGGGAGATACTTTTGTAATTATGAAATTTTGGCATGGGTAAAAATTTGGCAAATAAGATATTCGGAGGTTAATATTTCCAAAGCGACGGGCGCTTCATGGTTATCTATTTTTCTTGAAGTAGACATCGGCCAGCACCGCCAGCACCAGAACAATGGCCTTGACGACATACTGCCAGGCGGGGGCGACGTTCATCATCTGCAAACCCGTGGAGAGACTGGCAATGATCAACGCGCCGATCATCGCGCCGGGGACAGTACCAATGCCGCCCAATGTAGAAGTGCCGCCCAGAATACAACTGGCAATGGCATCCAACTCATAGCCCTGACCTGCCGCAATCGTCCCATAACCGACGTATGAAGCCAGCACAATTCCTGCCACCCCGGAGAGGAAGCCCATCAATACAAAGATGCGGAAGACCATACTGCGGATGTTGATACCGGAAAGACGCGCTGCATCACGATTGCCGCCAATGGCATAAGCATAGCGCCCAAAGCGCGTGTTATTGGAAATGTACACCATGATCGCCACTGTAACCGCCAGCAAAAGGACAGGGTTCTGAACACCGCGATAGTTGTTGACATTATAGACGTAGATTAAGATGATGAGCGCCGCAAAACCGGTAATTAAGAGGTCAACGTAAATGTTGCGCAGTTCAAACCCATGTTTCTGTTTGTTCTGCCGGCTTCGGAACATATTCCAAAACAGGAATCCGATTGCAAGGGCGGCAAAGACCCAGCCCCAGTGAGTCGGTACATATCCCTGCGCAATATCGGAAAACCAAGGCTGGTTCGCAGGGATGGTCTTCCCCTCCGTCACAAGCAGGATAAGTCCATTGAACAACCACAAACCGGCCAATGTGACAATAAAGGATGGTACATTCAAATATGCAATGATGTATCCCTGTATTGCACCGAAGAGCGCTCCCACGGCCAATCCAATGGTCACAGAAAGTACCGCCGCAAGGAGCGGCTGATTCGGAAGATAGTCATACCAGGTATTGGCCTGCAAATAGGCCACCACCACTGAAACAAAGCCGGCCATCTTGCCAACGGAAAGGTCAATGTTCCCGGTGACGATCACCAACACCATGCCTGCCGCCAAAAAAGCAGTAACCGACATTTGACGGAATAGGTTGGAGACGTTCTGCGCCCCAAGATAGGCGCCTCCGGTCGTGAAGAAAAAGATCAACCAGATGCCGACCAGCGCCAGCAGGATCGTATAGGTCTGTGCATTACGGCGTGCGATCTGGAAGAGTTCAGCCGTAAAACTCAATTTCGATTGTTCTGACTGTGTAGATTCCATGGTTACCTCATTCAATTCGGTTTCTTACTCAGGACGCGATCCCTGTCGCTAACGACATGATACGCTCCTCATTCGCTTCCTGCATGGACAAAGTAGCTGCGGAATGCCCGCGGCACATCACCATGACACGGTCACTCATACCCAACACTTCCTCCAACTCGCTGGAGATCATGATGATGGCAACGCCCTTTTCAGCCAGGTCATTCATCAATTTATATATCTCATATTTAGCACCCACATCAACACCGCGTGTCGGATCATCCATGATCAGAACAATAGGGGTCGATAACAACCACTTCGAGATGACCACTTTTTGCTGGTTGCCACCGGATAATGTCTCAACAAGCGCTTCAAGGCTGGGGGTCTTGATCGTCAGGCTCTTTGCCTGTTGCATACTGGCTTTCAACTCGGCATCCACATCGATACGGAATAATCCGGCAAATTGGTCGAGATTGGGCAATGAGATATTCTTCAAAATGGATTGGATCAACACCAGCCCCATGCCTTTCCTGTCTTCAGGAACCAGACTCAACCCCGCATCAATCGCTTCACGTGCACTCCGCGGTTTGATCTCTTTATCCCCCAGTTTTATCTTCCCGTTGATAACTTTCCCATACTCGCCAAAGAGGGTCATGACCAATTCAGTCCTGCCTGACCCCATCAAGCCGGCAATGCCCAAGATCTCACCACGCCGCACATCAAAGTTCACACCGTTTAAAACCTTGCGGTTGGAATCGTTCGGGTCGAGTGCCTGTAAGTCTTTCACATCAAAAACAACTTCAGCGGGCTTGCGATTCCCCTTTGGGAAACGTTCCTTCATTTCGCGCCCCACCATGTGTCTCACCAATTTTTCAACAGACAGATTTTCTGTCGCTTCAGTCACCACCGCCTTACCATCACGCATCACGGTCACGCGGTCGGTAATACGGAAAAATTCCTCGAGCCTATGAGTAATGTAGATACAGGTAATGCCATGAGCCTTGAGCGTTTTGAGAATATCCATCAACTTCTCCACTTCCGCTTCGCTCAATGCACTGGTAGGCTCGTCAAGGATCAGAACCTTCGCATTTTCTGATAAGGCCTTAGCGATCTCAACCATTTGCATTTTCCCCACTCCCAGATTTCTGACGATCTCATGCGGGGGGACATCCAATTCGTAGTTCGACAGGATCTTCTTTGTATCGGCATATAGTTTGTTCCAATTGATTGCCTGCCCATCCAACGGTTCGCGTCCCAGATAAACATTCTCCCCAACTGACATGGTTGGAACCAAGGTAAGTTCCTGATAAACAATAGCTATTCCTTTTTCCCCCGCTTCACGAATGGAACTTTCGCCAAGATTCAACTCTTCCCCGTCGAAGATGACCCTGCCCTCATACGTCCCATGAGGATAAACCCCTGAAAGTATTTTCATCAACGTGGATTTCCCCGCTCCATTTTCCCCGCAAATACCATGAATTTCACCACGGCGAATATCAAAGGAAACATCTTTCAATGCCAACACGCCGGGGAATTGTTTTGTTACATTCTTGAATTCGAGAATGAAATCATTGTCCACTTTGAACTCCTGCGACCGAAGATTTTCTCCGATGATACTCCGTTTGGTTTATTTGCCGGCCCTCAAAAGCTGAGGGCCGGCAAATAAATAAATCATATCCTGTTAAGGCTTCGGAGGCCGCTGATCTTCAGGAACGTCACGATACACATCATCGTAGGGCTGGAAGCCGCTCTTCACAACCAGGTCATAGACGTTACCCTGGTTCACCTGCTGAACTTCAAGGAATACGCACGGTACTTCGCCCTGCTTGCTTGGGTCAACAGTCAACTCGGCGAGCGTGAAGTTCTTCATGCCAGAAACAGTCTCGCCTTTGATCAACTTGTCCATGACTTCAACAGCCAGCGGGGATAGATTGCGAATGTCCTTGAGGATGGACACGGTCAATTCGCCCTTGACAATGCTGTTACTGCCATCGGCGGTCGCATCCTGGCCGGAGATGGGCACATTACCAGCCAATCCCTGGGCTTTCATGGCTTGCAGAGCGCCAAGCGCCGTACCGTCATTCGAGGCAACCACTGCATCAATGTCATTGTTCTGCGCCGACAGGATGTTTTCCATTACCTTGAGTGCATTGGCGGCATCCCAGTTATCAATACCCTGCTGGGCAACGATCTCGATCTTACCAGAGTCAACATAAGGTTGTAAGATTTCTGTTTGGCCCTTGGTGAAAAGAGTGGCATTGTTGTCTGTGGGTGAACCGGCAAGCTGGACTACGCGAGCGGGACCGTTTGCGGCAACATCCCAGTTATCGGCGTCAATGGCTGCCATTACGCCAAGCGCCTGCTGGCGTCCGACTTCGACATTGTCAAAAGACAGATAGGCAGCGATCTTGGAGGTCTTGATCAGGCGGTCATACGCAATGACCTTTACGCCCGCATCCGCCGCTTTATCAACCGAGGTCACGATGGCATCACCGTCTTCAGCGACAATGATCAGGCCCTTCACGCCCTGGCTGACCATGTTGTCAATCTGGTCGTTCTGCAATTTCACATCGTGATTGGCTTCAGCAGAAACAACTTCGTAGCCAAGTTCTTCGAGCAGACCGCGCATCAACACTTCTTCGTTCTTCCAGCGCTCGGTCGCGAAGTCGGAAAAGGAAAGGCCGATCTTGGCCTTTCCGCCGCCAGCGCCACAACCTGCCAGCAGCATGGAGGCAATGACTATTATAGAAAAAACTGTCATCAAAACACGCTTGGACTTCATCTTTTTTTCTCCTAAATGAAATGGTTTACAGAATTGAAACAACGAATGGAACAATGAGTATCTCTGCAATGGCATCTCCTTTCTGGTGTGATGAATGAATAATGGAGTACATCATTGAACCTGAGCCAGGCATACGAACCCTTCTTCTCATGTGGTCTTGAATTTACCGTTTCGAACATTGCCTGGCAAATTACCAATCATCACATTGATTTCTCCAATTTCAATCAGGTCCAAATTCACAATATAGAAAACCGGTTAACCCACAGGCCGCCGGCCACATGATCTGTGAAAGATCATCGCACGCCTAACAAAACTTCCACCGTCAATTGATCGAGGCGCTCGTATTGCAAACCTCTTGCGGCAATGGCAGAGCGGTCGAAGGGTTGGGCTTTGAGCGCCTTTGCTTTTTCTGAACTGTACTTGCCGAAGTATCCGCCCATCGAGCCATCGTCCGCGTTGATCTCAGCCACGAGGGCTTGAATCTCTTTATCGGCATTCCATTGGGCAGCCTTTTCTTTTAAGATGAGATAGGTGCGCATACAGCCGCGCGCAAAGTCCTTTACGCCTTCGTAATCTTCCGTGCGATAGGCATGCGCGTCGAAGTGTCGCGAACTGTCGTATTTGTTGTCTTCCAGCAGTTTCACAAGGAAGAACGCGCTCTTGAGATTGACCGCCCCAAAGCGGAAGTCCTGGTCGTAGCGGCCAAAGGCCTGGTCGTTCAAGTCAATGTGAAACAACTTGCCCGCTTCCAATGCCTGCGCCACGCCGTGGACAAAGTTAAGGCCTGCCATGTGTTCGTGCGCCACTTCGGGGTTCACGCCCACCATTTCAGGATGGTCGAGCGTGGCAATGAACGCCAGCATGTGACCCGTTGTGGAATTGTAAATATCGCCGCGCGGTTCGTTGGGCTTGGCCTCGAGCGCGAATTTCAAATCGTATTTCTGGTCACGCACATAGTCGCACAGGAAATTCATCGCTTCGCGATTGCGTTTGATGGCTTCCACTGGGTTTTTAGTGGAGTCCGTTTCGGTGCCTTCGCGTCCGCCCCAAAAGACGTAAATCTTCGCGCCGAATTCCACGCCGAGATCGATGGCGTTCATCGTCTTTTGCAGGGCATAGGCGCGCACTTTGGGATCGTTACTGGTGAACGCGCCGTCCTTGAAAATGGGATCGCTAAATAGATTCGTGGTCGCCATTGGGACGACGATGCCCGTCTCATCGAGCGCCTCGCGGAAATCCTTTTTGATGGCTTCAGCCTCGCTGGGCATTACGTCAATGGGTATCAAATCGTTGTCGTGGAAGTTGACTCCGTACGCGCCGACCTCACCGAGCAGGCGAACAAGGTCAGCGGGAGTTTTCTGCTCGCGCACCGGTCCGCCAAATGGGTCGCGGCCAATGTTCCCAACGGTCCACAGGCCGAAGGTAAATTTGTTTTCAGGTTGGGGGGTGTAATCAGACATGGGACTCTCCTTCTAATTTCTTTCAAGTATGGTTTCGATTTCGGTCATCTGAGCGCTTGCAAGCGAGCCGAACTGCAATGCGCCGCAATTCTCTTCCACTTGAGCGACCGTCTTAAAGCCTGGGATTGGAATGGTATTCGGACTGCGCGCCCACAGCCAGCCAAGCGCGCCCTGAGCGAGGGTACGTCCATCACTGGTCAACACCTCGCGGATCGAAGATAGCTTGTCCAGCCATTCCTGCGTGGGTTTTCCATTTTTGAAGCCCGGATGCCACTCGGCATGATGGCGCACATCATCATTGGCAAAACTGCTGTCGGCGGCGAATTTTCCAGTAAGCAATCCCATGCCCAACGGTCCGCGGATGAGGCTTGCCAGGTCCAGGGTTTGGGTTAAGGAGAGCAATTCCTGATTGCCATCCAAAACGCTAAATTGCTGCTGAACGACAGAGCAATTTGGGGAAGTCGAAAATGCGTTGACCGCATCGGTGCGGTCCGTGCTCCAGCCATAGGTTCGGATTTTGCCTTGTTTAACCAACGCTTCCAGAATTTCGCGCACATCGAACGCGCGCTCGATATTCAACCCCCAGACGTGGAGTTGATATACATCAATATAGTCGGTGTCCAACCGTTTCAGGCTGGATTCGACATCCTCCCGTAAATGACTGGCGACATCACTGTCTTCTTCCCTGGCTCCGTAGAAGGTTACTTCTTTCTTTGCTTCATCCACGTGATAGCCGAACTTGGTGGCGATGACAACCTTATCACGGCGTCCTTTGAAAGCCTGAGCCAGCAATCGCTCGCTGTGACCTGCGCCATAGTTTGCAGCCGTATCGAAAAATGTGATGCCCAAATCCAAAGCCCGTTGGATCGCGCGCAATGATTCGGCGTCATCCACACCGCTCCAGCCAGCGGGAGAGCCGTTGAACGTCCAGGGGCCGCCAACCGCCCAGCATCCCATTCCGAGGGCGCTGACTTCGATATTTGATCTTCCAAGTTTTCTATTCGGGGTCATGACAATCCTTGCCTGTTTATTTAACTTCAAACACCGCAGTGACAGGCCTGGGCGCGCCCAATTCCTGACCGCGTTTGGAGGGGGAACAACCGCCGACTTCAAGACGGAATTCGCCAGGTTCGAGAGTCAGTTTGCCTTCGTCGTTGAAGAAGGACATCATTTCAGGGGTGATGGTGAATTTCAAAATGCGGCTCTCGCCTGCCTTGAGCACGACTCGCTCAAAGCCGATGAGATGATGGAGCGGGACAACCGTCGAGGCGTGGATATCTGTCAGGTAGAACTGGGCAACTTCGGCTGAGGCTTCGACGCGGCTCAGCCCAGGGTCCGAGGCGCCGCTGTTGGTCAGAGTCAGGCTCACGTTAAGAGAATCTCCAAGAGCAGGATTCGTCTTATCGAGTTGTAAATCCGAGTATTCAAAACGGCTGTAGCTCAGCCCAAAGCCAAAGGGATAGAGCGGCTCTTCGGTCATGTAGCGATAGGTGCGGCCATTCATGCTGTAATCGTCGAAGGCGGGCAGTTGATCGAGCGATTTGGGGAAGGTAAGCGGAAGTTTGCCCGCCGGGGAAACATCACCGAAGAGAACATCCGCAACCGCGCGGCCGCCCTCCATGCCTGGATACCAAACAAAGAGAATCGCATCCACCATATCCTCGACTTCACCCAGCGCAATCGGGCTGCCGCCTGTAAGCACAAGTACGATCTTCACACCATGGATGGAAAGCTCCTTGATGTAATCAATTTGACTCTGCGGAAGTGAGATGCTTTCACGATCGCCGTTTTGCGGAGAGAGCAATGACTCGCCCTCCTCGCCTTCGAGGAAGGAAGAAAGCCCCGCGCACACGATGGCAAAGTCGGCGGTCTGCGCCATGGTCGGTGCCCAGGTATGTTTGATTTCGCGCGGATGTTTCAACATCGCACCCGATGTATATTCCATGCCCATGCCTTCGGGAATGCGGCCCGCAAGCCCTTCGAGCAAGGTGATCATTTGATTGTTGAAGCCGTAATAGTTGCCGAGCAGCACTTCCATGCTGGCGGCGGTGGGGCCGGTGACGTAAATCTTTTTCGTGGAAGGTTTGATGGGCAGGATATTGTTTTTATTTTTGAGTAAAACAACCGATTCGGTTGCGGTGCGATACGCAAGTTGACGATGTTCTTCGCAAGCCACGACATCGGTGGAGATGGATGTGAACGGCACATCCTCCTCGGGGTCGAACATGCCCAATTTGAAACGCGTGCCGAGCGTGCGTTCCAGGGAGCGATCCACATCGGCTTCGGTGATGAGGCCGCGATTAATAGCTTCAGGAATTTCATTGAAGACGTGGTCACAGCCGAGGTCGCAGCCATGCTGCAAGGCCAATGCCGCCGATTCAGCCGCATCGTTCGTAACCTTGTGGTTGAGATGAAAATCTGACAGCGCCATACAATCTGACACAACGTGCCCGTCGAAACCCCACTCGCCGCGCAAAATATCGTCCAGCAGAAGTTTGCTGGCACAGCAGACTTCGTCGAGCGTGCGGTTGTACGCGCCCATCACGGACTCAACCTTTGCTTCCATGACCAACTTTTTGAAGGCGGGCAGATAGGTATCGTAGAGTTCGCGTTTGGTCACAATGGCATTGAAAGTGTGACGGTCCTTCTCTGGCCCCGAATGGACGGCATAATGTTTGGCGCAGGCGGCGGCTTTGAGATATTTGGGATGATCGCCCTGCAAGCCTTTCACATAAGCGGATGCCATCTCGCCGGTAAAGAATGGGTCTTCGCCCCAGGTTTCCTGTCCACGCCCCCAGCGCGGGTCGCGGAAGATGTTCACGTTTGGCGACCAGAAGGTCAATCCCTGATAGAGATCGGTGTAGCCGTTGCGTCGCAACGCGGCATGATATTTGGCACGTCCCTCATCGCTGATGGCGGTTGCCACTTTGAAAATCAGTTCCTTATCCCAGGTGGCCGCCATCGCAATGGCCTGTGGGAAGACGGTGGCGCGTCCGTTGCGGGCAACGCCGTGCAATGCCTCGCTCCAATAGTTGTAGGCGGGAATATTCAGGCGCGGAATGCCATGCGCGGGGTGATTCATCAACCCCACTTTTTCCTCGAGGGTCATGCGGCTGATCAAATCTCTTGCCCGTTCGGCAAAAGACAGCGATGGATCAAGATATAAAAGTTTTTCCGAAGGTACAGCCTTGCTCATTCAATGCTCCTTGTAACCGTATTGCTCACTCACCTTACGCGATTTCATTGTAGGGGCGACCCGTCTATATTTTTGTAAACGCTTGGTACAGGGCGACCCTTTCTTGCAAAATTGGTTATTGGTTAAGCCCTGACGGGCCGCCCCTACTACGGCGCGGACGCCGCAGGGAACGCTTTACGGACTCTATTCCACGTCCGCGTTGTTCACCTGGATCGCTTTGCTGTACCACTTGGCGCTGGATTTGAGCGTGCGCTTCTGTGTTTCAAAATCCACGCGCACGATGCCGAAGCGTTTGGAGTAGCCGAAGCCCCATTCAAAGTTATCCAACAGGGACCAGACGAAGTATCCATTGACCGGCACACCGATGGAAATGGCTTCGTTTACCATTTTTAAATGTTCCTTGATGTAAGACAGGCGGGCGGGGTCGTCCACTTCTCCATCTGAATTCACCTCATCAGGGAAGGCCGCGCCGTTCTCAGTAATGAAAATGGACTGGAAACCGTAATCAAAATGCAGGCGTCCGAGAAGATTGTAGAGTCCTTTCGGATACACTTCCCAATCCATCTCGGTGATTGCGCCTTCACGGAACACCGTCTGAGGTTGATTTTGTTCTTCAGGGGTTATTTCCGAACGCGCGATATTGCGGGTGTAATAGTTGACTCCCAGAAAGTCTATGGGCGCGAGGATCGTGTCCATATCGCCGGGTTGGACAAAGTCCATGGAGTTGCCAAAAGAGTTGACAATGTCCTGAGGATAACCGCGCCCAGTCAACGGGTCGAGAAAGAAGCGGTTGATATAGCCATCCACCCAGGTGGCGGCTTTTTTATCCACAACACTGGGAGAAGCCGGCACTTGCGGAGTCAAATTCAAGGTGATGCCGACATTCGCATCTTTGACATTATCCCGAATGACGGGCACGCTGCGTCCGTGTGAAAGCAAGAGATGATGAGAAGCTGCCACGGCTTTATCCAGATCCATGTGACCGGGCGCGTGGCGTCCATCCCGATACCCAACAAAGGCGCTGACCCACGGCTCGTTTAACGTGATCCAATTTTTAACGCGGTCTCCCAATGCGCGGGTGATGATGTCGGTATATTCGACGAAGGCATCCACCACCAAGCGGGAAGGCCACCCGCCTTCATCTTCAAGCGCCTGCGGCAGGTCCCAGTGATACAAGGTCACATACGGAACGATGTCCGCTTCGAGCAGGCCATCGACAAGCTGGTTGTAAAAATCAATGCCTGCCTCGCTGATCTTGCCGCGTCCCTGCGGCAAAACGCGCGGCCATGCAACGGAAAAGCGATAGGCCGCGATACCAAGGCTCTTCATCAGTTTGATGTCGTCGCGCCAGAGATGATAATGGTCACAGGCTGTGTCGCCGGTATCACCGTTCAGCACTTTGCCCGGCGTGTGGCTGAAACGATCCCAGATGCTTTCGCCCCGGCCGTCTTCGTTCCACGCGCCTTCAATTTGATAGGATGCGGTCGCCACACCCCAGACGAAATCTTTTGGAAAAATAGATTTATTGTTGTTCACTATAAAATTCCTGAGTTGGATTTTTTTGTGCACAAAGAGCGTTGAAAACTCAACTTTCGATATGGGTCTGTAGGGACACAGCGAAACGGTTTATGGTCAAAATTATGAATCACCTCGCTGTGCCCCTACTTCTCGAACCTTTCTACGGACAGTCCAACCATTCCATGGGTGGACCATCCGCCGCGCCGAAAGCATAGCCATACGGAAACAAGGGGGCGGCGCAATCGGCCAGGTTGGCTGTATTATTTTTGTTGATGGGCAATTGTTCGTCCGTGCGAGGCCAGGTGTAAGGGAGTTTGCCGGTAAAAGGATAATCACCAAAAAGCACATCAGCGACACCGTCGCCTTCTGTGCCGGGCAGCCAGGCGGCCACCCATGCATCCGCGAGCGGAAATTGTTCAGTGATGACCAGCGGGCGGCCAGAGAGAACGACAACGATCAATTTCTCACTATGGGCGCGCAGGTTCGTCAACGCCTGTATCTCCGTTTGCGAGAGGGATAGTTCCTTCGCGTCACCCACGCCCTCGGCATAGGGCCATTCACTGACAACCACAATCCCCACATCCGCTTTGCCATCGAATTCACCGCTGCGAGAATATTCCACTTTCGTATTCGGTGAAACAGCCGACTGAATACCTTGCAGGATGGTCGTTCCGGGTTGGATATCCCCGGCTTTGCCCTGCCATTCGATGGTCCAGCCGCCGCATTGCAGACCCATGTCATCGGCTCCCTGCCCGGCAACATAGATGAAGGATGTATCCTTTGCAATGGGCAGGGCGGAGTTGTCATTTTTGAGCAGCACCAGTGACTCGCGCACTGCCTGGCGCGCCAACTCACGATGTGCATCGGAGCCGACCGTTTCGAGCAGGGTCGGGTCGGAATAAGGATGGTCGAACAGACCCAATTCAAATTTGACGGTCAGGATGCGGCGCACAGCATCATCAATCCGCTCCATAGCAATATCACCGTTTTCGACGGCTTCTTCCATGGTATTGATGAAACGGATGTAGTCGTACGGGACCATGTTCATGTCTACGCCTGCATTGATGCCTGTGACAATGGAGGTATAGTAATCGCTGTTGATCTGATCCATGCCGCCCCAATCGGATACAACGAATCCTTTGAAATCAAGTTCGCCTTTCAACACGTCCGTGATCCAATATTCCTGGGCGTGCATCTTGGTGCCGTTCCAACTGCTAAAGGAAATCATCACGCTTTTTGCGCCACTCTCCACAGCGGATTGATAAGGTGGGAGAAATAAATCTCGGATGGACGCCTCGTCCAGGCGCATGTCGCCCTGGTCAAGGATATAAGGTCTGAAGATATTCTGTGTAGATGTGCCAAAGATCGTGCCTCCGTCGCCAAGAAAATGCTTGGGTGTGGCAAGCAGGTATAAGTCCTGGCCTGAAGCGGGTGCGTATCCCTCTGGCATGGATTGCAATCCCTGCAAATATGCGCTCCCTAATTCGCGCACGAGGTCGGTATCTTCGCTAAACGATTCATACGTGCGTCCCCAGCGGATATCTTGCGGGACGGCCACCACTGGGGCGAAATTCCATTGCACGCCCGTCGCCAGCATTTCCTGCGCAGTGGCCTGCCCGATTTGGTAAACAAGGTCTGCATTCCGCGTCGCGCCCAACCCGATGGCCTGCGGAAAGACCGTCGCGCCATATAAATTTCCGTGGCCGTGAATCGCATCCGCGCCGTAAATGATGGGGATCGCCAAACGGGTCGCCAGCGCCTCGCGTTGAAAGCCGTTCACCATCTCGGCCCAATTCTCAGCAGTGTTGGTGGCCGGGCTGCCGCCCCCGCCACTCAAGATGGAGCCAATGAAATAACGGGTGATGTCGCCCGCGCGGATGCTGTTCTTTTCAACCTGAGTCATTTGGCCGATCTTTTCTTCCAACGTCATCTGCCCAAGCAGCGCTTCGACGCGCGCTGCGACTGATTCCAATTTGCCAATTGGAGAAGGCGGCGGAGAATCCGCCCGACCACAGGCGGAGAGCAAGACAAGCAGGAGAAAAAGGATAAAGACGCGTTTCATTCCAAAACGACATGGACGGTGACTTCCCGTATACCGGCTTCAGGGAGCGGAATAATATTTCCCGCAATGGGACGATGATCTATTTCGAGATGGACATTGTTATCGGGGCCGCGCCGTTCCACTTGAATCTCGTATCGGACTCCCCGGTAACTGCGCACTGCACTGAATCCACTCCACGCGGACGGAATGACCGGCGCAACCTGCAAACCTTCATACGTCGGGCGGATTCCCAAAATCCATTGTGTGATGGCGACATAATTCCACGCGGCGGTTCCCGTCAACCATGAGTTTTTTGCTTCGCCGTGCGTGGGCGCATCCCTGCCCGCGATCATCTGGGCATAGACATACGGCTCGCATTTATGCAATTCGCCGATCTCTTCCCGCTTCGATGGATTGATGCGAAGATAATAATCATGCGCCTTGTCTCCGCGCCCGGTCATCGCCTCCGCGATCATGATCCACGGGTTGGTATGGCAAAAAATCCCCGCATTTTCCTTGTAACCAGGCGGGTAGGATGAAATCTCACCGAGATGCAAATAATATTGGCTGAACGCAGGCTGCTGCAAAATGATTCCATGCGGCGTGGCGAGATGCTTTTCCACCGAGTCCAGTGCCTGAACGGCACGGCCATCTTCCATACCCAGCCCTGCCATTACACACATGCCCTGCGGCTCGATGAAGATTTTTCCTTCGTCATTTTCCTGCGACCCAAGCACATCCCCAAAATCATCGTACGCGCGGCGAAACCACTCCCCGTCCCAGCCGTGTTGCCAGATGATTGATTCCATATTCGTGGCGGCTTCGGTGTAAAAAGTTGAAGGGTGAAGGTTGAAGGTTGAACGTTCAACCTGTAACTTGTAATTTTCAACCAGCCCTGCCATTTCCTTCGCGGCCAGCACAAACAACCCCGCAATAAAAACGCTCTCGGCAACCTTTCCTTCTTTGTTCGTGGTGGTTTGAAAAGATTGTCCCGGCGTATCCGAAAAACAATTCAAGTTCAGGCAGTCGTTCCAGTCTGCGCGGCCAATGAGCGGCAGACCATGTGGGCCGAGTCTATCGAGCGTGTATTGAATGGAACGATGTAAATGTCCGTAAAGCGTCTCTTCGGTGCCGGGTTGATTATCGTACGGCACGGCTTCTTCCAAAATTCCCCAATCGCCTGTCTCTTTGAGATAGGCCGCCACAGCCAGCACCAGCCAAAGCGGGTCATCGTTGAAATTGGAACCGACATCATTATTTCCGCGCTTGGTCAACGGCTGGTATTGATGATAGGCCCCGCCGTTTGGCAATTGAGTCGCGGCCAAATCCAAAATCCGCTGGCGCGCCCGGTCCGGAATCATGTGCGTGAACCCAAGCAAATCCTGATTCGAATCGCGGAAGCCCATCCCGCGCCCAATGCCCGATTCAAAATATGAAGCCGAACGCGACATGTTAAACGTAATCATCACCTGATACGCGTTCCAGATATTCACCATGCGGTTCGTGTGCTCGTCGGGGGTGGTCACTTCAAACTTGCCCAGCAACCCATCCCAATATTTTTTCAACGCCTGAAACGCATCTTCCGCAACTTCAGGTTGAAGATATTTTTTTATGATTGGCAGAACCGTACCCTTGTTGATCGTTTGCGAATTCGGCGGGTCGAATTTTTCGTCAACGGGATTTTCGTGATAACCCAAAATGAAGATAATTTTTTTTCGCTCCCCCGCTTCCAAATGGATTTTGACATGCTGCGCGCCAATCGGCTGCCAGCCATGCGCCTCTGAGTCTGACGTTTGGCCTGCTTCAACAACCCAGGGAGAATCCCAGCCGCGATAGGGTCCCAGGAATGCTTCACGCTGAGTGTCGAATCCAGTCAATGGCTCGGAGCAGGCAAAGTAAGCGAAGTGATCCCGTCGCTCGCGATATTCAGTCTTGTGATAAATAACATCGTCAACGACTTCAACCTGCCCAATCGAATAATTGCGTTGGAAGTTGGAAGCGTCGTCCATTGCATCCCACAGGTTGAACTCCACTGCGGAAAATACGGATAGATTTGCAGGCGTATCGCGGCGGTTGGTGAGAGTCAACTCCCAGATTTCGAGAGTTTGCCCAAGCGGGACGAAATAACGAGTGGAAGATTCAATTCCATTTTTTTGGGAGGTGATGACTGTGTATCCCATGCCGTGACGGCACTCATACGAATCCAACAGCGTACGAGTCGGCTGCCAGGTTGGCGACCAGGTCCGGGGTCCGGAAAGATGCGGGTCTTCATCGCGCAGGTAGATGTACCGCCCACCAGAATCCAAAGGAGCATTGTTGTAGCGATAACGGGTTAATCGCCTCAGGCGCGCATCCTGATAAAAGGAATATCCGCCTGCGGTGTTGGAGATGATGCCAAAATATCCCTCGGAACCTAAATAGTTGATCCAGGGCAGTGGAGTATCGGGTCGTTCAATGACATACTCACGGTGTTCGTCGTCAAAATAACCATAACGCATGATGCCTCAATATGCTCCGTTGTTATTCTTTGATGGCGCCCATGGCGATGCCGCTGACGATGTACCTGGAGAAGATCGCGTAAATAATGATGATCGGCACGATGGTGAAGGCAAGCCCCAGATAGATGGCTCCGTATTCAGTGCGGTATACGTCGCCGCGCAAGGTTCCCACCAGCATGGGGAGCGTATATTTTTCGATGGACGATATCAGGATGAAGGCGTTGAAGAAGTTGTTCCAGGAAGCCACGAATGCAAAAATACCCATGGTGGCCGCCCCCGGGATTGCGAGAGGCATCATGATCTTGTGGAAGATGCTCAACTCACTTGCACCGTCGATGCGCGCGGCATCGATAAGGTCCTGAATCACCATGGACTCAAGGTATTGCTTGCCAAAGAATACAGCCCCGGCATTGGAAATGAGCGGCAGGATGAGGGAGGCATAATTGTCCGTCAACCCCAGGCGGGACATGTACTGATAAAAGCCAATGATCGAAAACTGCATCGGGATCATGACCAGTACAATGATAAAGTTTGAAAATAATCTTTTCCCCTTGAATTCGTAAACCACCAGGCCGTATGCGGTCAGCAGGGAAAAGTAAACCGTGACAACCGTTGAAGCGACAGCCACGAACATACTGTTCGAGAAGCCTCTTATCAAGTCGAGTCCCTTGCTGAGCAGGAGCTTGTAGTTATCGATGAGATGCGTGCTCGGCAAAATGCTGATGCCTTGTTGAATCTGTTCGGTGGAACGTGTCGCATTTATGATCAACAACCAGATGGGGACAATGGTGATAACCAGCAGGATGACCAGAAATAAATATACGAACACGCGCATGACGTACGTATTGAATTTGTAATTATTGAACATATCAGCCTCTCCGAATTATCGGTTTAAGCATTTTCAGGTTTATTCTTTTTCCGCTTCGCTCTTATCACGCAGGAAATAGAAAATGCCAAGCGCACAGATACTGGTCATAAAGAACACCAGAACGCCGACGGACGAAGCGGCGGCAATATGGCCTTTACTGCTTGCAAATTTCAGGTACATGAGAATATTGTTCGTCATGATCGAACCGCCCGGGGAACCCCTGCCATCCGTCAGAAGGTAGGGGATATCGAACATTTGCATACCGCCCACGAGCGAAGTAACAAAAATATAGATGAAAATGGGCTTTAATAATGGCACGGTGATGCGCCAGAACATTTGGGAGGCGTTGGCACCATCCACCATGGCCGCCTCATATAAGTGAACGGGGATGGACGTCATACCCGCCATGACGATGATAATTGTCGCACCAAACCACATCCACCACTGGATGAATATCACCAGGCCGCGGGTAATGGTTTCATCCTGTAAAAAGTGGCGGGCTTCCTCCATGAAGCCGGCCCGCACCATGAACTGGTTGACGGGGCCATAAAATGAAAACAGGCTGAAATATAATGCTGCCACCGCAGCGGGAACCAACAGGTTCGGTAAAAAGAATAACGCTCTCCATATCCCCACAGCTTTGATCTTCAGGCGGGCATTCATAAACCATACCGATAATAACAAGGCAATTCCAAGTTGGGGTATGAAGTTCAGGATCCATATCAACCAGGAATTTCCCACGGCATTAATAAAAACATCATCGGCAAATAACCGCTCGAAATTTTTCAAGCCTATAAAATTCCCTTCGCGCGACATCAGCGTGTAATCCGTAAAGCTGAGGGCCAGGGTGTTGTAGACGGGATACAAGCCAAAGATAAGAAAGCCGATAATGAACGGTGTAATGAAGAGATATCCGTAATAATTACGCTTGAATTTGACGATATTCATAATGCCTCCATTAAAAGGCTGAGCACTAAAAAATGTCTCGGAATTAGGAAAGGTGGGCCAGTGAGTGATAAGAATTCACTGGCCCACACAGTTAGAAAGTTTTACTACTCAGTAACAGGCGGTTCAGGGAGGACGAGATCGGGGAATTCGTTCGCAACTGAATCCAACCACTCCTGCCACATCTCCGCTTCGGTGATTTCGCCGAGCAGGTACCTGCCTAGCGGGTCCTGGAGAGCGCGTTGGATGGCGTCATCCGAGCCGGTCAACAGGGAACCGTTGACTTCAGGCGCTGCTTTGCCAAAGGCATCATAGTTGTTTTGACCACCCAACCATTCATACAGCGCGGAGCCGTCGAACGTGGACGTGATCTTCTCCACAACCACCTGGCTGGAGACGAAGTCGCCGGGGGCCTGAGCTTGATCGTCCGGGGTTTCAGGGTCAATGGCCTTGAGATAGTCGTTGGTGTAAACACCCGTGGCCCAGTTGGTGAGGTTTTCCTCATCAAGAGCAACGAACTTGATGAATTCCTTGGCCAGTTCGAGGTTCGGGCTGTCTTTCATAGCGCCCACCCAGGTACCACCCCACTGGTAGGACATGGGGCCGTTGATCATGGCCCAGTCGCCGCCGGTATCGGTGTTATCGGTCTTGGAATTCGGGATCAACACATACGGCAGACCCCAGGTCGGCAGGAAGTAACTAAAGACTTTCTTGCCTTTGCCGTCCGCGCCCACCAATGTGTCATTCATGCCGGCAAACCAACCTTCAGTCCATTGGGTGGCCTGGGATTCGTAGCCTTCATCGCGCATCAGCTTGGCGAATTTTACGTATTCCGTAACCTGCGGGTCAATGACCAGTTCGCCGTCAACAATCCACGGCTGGGAGCGGTTGGCAAGGAACGGATTGAGCAGTTCTCCGGATGTGCCGACAGTGTAATAGTCTGCGTTACATTCCTGAATCTTGGCGGCGGTTTCCACAAATTTATCGAGGTCGGCGACCATAGCCTGGACTTCTTCGGGATCGTCCGTACCGAGGCATTCAGTCGCAATGCTGCGGCGATAGAAGAAAGCGCCTGGAGTGGCCTGGTATGAGTAGGCCTTTGTGACGCCATCGTCAGTGCCCACCTGAACCACAGACGGGTAGGTCTTCAGTTCTTCCGAGAGCGGAAGCAGATCGTTAAGATCAGCCAGGAAATCAGCTTCAACCCACTCTTTTACGAATGCGGCTTCCAACGCAACTACATCCGGGGCATCGGCGGTGCCAATGGCTGCCTTGAGTTTTGTTTGATATTCACCATTGGTCATGGGGATCATGGTATAGACCACATCCACATCCACGTCGGGGTGGAGGCCTTCAAAAGCAATGGCCATGGTCCGAATCTCATTTGTGAACGCCCATACATTAAGCACGGTTTTCTCAGCGACGGGTTCTTCCGAAGTTGCAACCGGTTCTTCCGAAGTTGCGACAGGTTCACTTACTGGGGCCTCAGTAGCGGTGCCGCCACACGCAGCAAGAAGCATACTAACAACCATCAGCAGGCTCAAAAGCGATAGAAAAGACTTACGCATGTTCCTTCTCCTTCTAGTTTGATTTTTAATGAGTTATACTAATTTTGTGTGGAGTGATCTCCGCACAATCGTGCAGGTCTTCCTTCTCCGGGTAAAGGTGTTGGAAGGCCTGCTATTTATTTTTTCCGGTCGCCAAATCACCTCCTTTCATTTTCACGGTAACGTTACCGAGAAAGGCAAAAAAATTCATCACATCTGCTTTCCTGCTACACTCATTTCTGCCACAGCAAGGCAGGATGTGCGTTTAACCAGCTTTGTTGGAACTTTATGCACCTGAACGTCGAGCGTCTCCTTATTGGCCATCTTGATCAGCATTTGAGTCGCGATATAGCCCATCTCGGAAAGAGACTGATCCACAGTGGTCAGACCCAGATATTTGGCCTCCGTAATATTGTCGAACCCTACAACGGATAAGTCCTCAGGAATTCGCAAGCCCATCTCTTCCGCCGCCTGATAAACCCCAATAGCGGACATGTCATTCGCCGCAAAGATCGCGGTAGGTGGATTTTTTAATCGAAGCAATTGCAAAGCAGATGTATGCCCAGCCGCTGTGGTAAAGTCGCCAGGCACAATCAGATCTTCATCAATTTCAATCCCGGCCTGGGTAAGGGCTTCTCGATATCCCTTCAAGCGCCGTTCCGCACTGCCAATTTCAGGTCGCCCGCAGATAAAGGCAATGCGCCTGTGCCCCAGGCTTATGAGATATTCCATCACATCCAGGGCGCCATGATAGTTGGTCCCCTGAACGGAGGGATAATTGGGGTTGATAATGTGCGGATCCACGGCGATGATAGGAGCATTGGTGATGAACTCTGCCGCAGCAGAGGCCACAATGATCACGCCATCGGTGAGTGAATTATTCAAGAGGGAAACATAATGTTGTTCGTGAAGAATCGTGCCAGTTTTGTGAATATCCCCCGTTGTATAGACTAATAGATCAAATGTTGACTCTACAATTGCGCGGTTGATGCCTTTCATCACCTCAATGGAGTATGGAAAGCCGATGTCCGGCACCACGAGACCCAGCAGGTTCTTTCGGTGACTGCGCATGCTTCGCGCCGCCAAGTTGGAGGTGTATCCCAGCTTGCTGATGATCTCAAGGATGCGTTCCTGGGTCTCTCCCGCTACATCTACTTTGCCGTTCAACACGCGTGAAACCGTTGAAACAGACACCCCTGCTGTTTTTGCAACATCCTGGATAGTTACCGTACGCTTTTTTTGAGTAGGCATATCAGATTTGAGCAAATTTCAGTATTTTCGGTATCGTTGTCGGTAACGTTACCGACAATTGCATTATTACACATAAAATATTTAAAGTCAACAAATTTTAAGGTTCTCGTTGAATTGTCTTCCCCCAAACGGGGTATGAGGCGGGTGCTTTTGGGGGTGATTTTTTAAATGGAATCCCTGCGCCGGGGATGGCGCAGGGAGCATATCTATACAATCTGCTTGAAGGGAGGAAATGCTTGAGGTGTTGAATCAGGCTGCGGGGAGTCTGAGGCGGAGCATCGTCTTCTGTTATTTCACAATCACCCAATCGCTTCCACTTCTTCCAAAGACTTCGGGAGAATACATCTCCTCGGCTCTGGCGGGCGGGACGATAAACGTGCCAAGCGTGGTGGCGCGGGCGAAGTAGGTGTACTCGTACACGCCATCCCACAGCAGCGAGGTGAAGGCTTCGGCGCGGTCGTCGCGCATGTTTTGATGCTCGTACCACGGACCCCACCACCACCAACCGTAACGATAATCCGGACTGGTTGTATCTTGCGGGATGTTTTGGGAGACCGCCAAGGCCGGGTTGACGATTTCAAAGCCGGCAGGCAATGGGTCAATGAGAGCGACGTGGTAACGGCGATTATCGGCAGCCATGGAGATGGTCACTTTTACAAGCGCCCCGGCTTTGATGTGCCAAATGCCATCGTCATCCTGCGAGACATCTTCGGGATCATCCACGCCTTCGTAGCGGCGTTGGATGACGAAGCCCATGTCCAATGGATCGAGGTTTAGATCGGTGGGAGCGTATTGCAGGCCGAGCCGATAATAAAGCCGACCAGGGCCGTCTTTGCTCAGGATAAGATCCTCCACTCCCCCAGCGGATGCGGTTTCAGAGAGAACGTAATTCATCGGGATCAACGTTTCGTGGATATCCGTTGTGCGTTCGCGGAATTCACTGCCGCCCGCATAAGTGTTTCCAAGCCAGATGCGCGCCACGAAATCAGGCGTTTGATTTTCGTAGGTGTTGAAATAGCGGTCAAGCGTCAGCAAAATAAAAACATTTTCCTGCGTGTTATCCCAGCGGCCTTTTGTGCGATGCGCCAGCAGGCCAGTGACCAGCTTCGGAATCAAATCACTTTGCGGGTCATCTTCAATCAACGCATCCAGCAGAATGGCATCGGTGCGGCGGTCGGAGCTGAGCAACAGGTAGGTCTGGTCGGTGTAGTTGGTTGTGAAATTGGCCGCGCCCGCTGTTTCAACCACGTGATTGTTTACGAAAAGCCGAATGGCATCCAATCGAACATCGTCATCAATCACAGGCCACAGCCAGCCGATGGCTTCCATCGAAAGGCGTTCCAGCCCGGCTTCGTCCAAAAGGTTTAGAGCTTTTTGCGAATCTCGGTCGCCCATCAGATCACGGACGTAGAGCGCGTACGCACTGAGCGTCCAGCGCGTCTCCTGGGTGTACCAGGATGGGTAATGGCTTTCGATTTCGCGCAGATAATTCAGTGAATTTTGCTGCATCTCGGCAGGGACATCGAATCCCTTTTGCTGGGCGCGGAACAAGGCATGGGTCACGTGGATGGTGTTGAACGGGCTGGATTCGAATCCGCGCCGCCAGTAGGGGAAGCCGCCATCAAAGTTTTGCATGGACTGCAAACGCTTCACATCGCGGCTGACCGTTGCTTCCATTTCTGACGGAGACGGCAACCCGTCCGCTTTGAAGGCGGACAGCACATCGCGCAGGGACGCTACCGCCAGAATGCGCGAAGCAAGCTGCTCGGAACATTCAAAGGGATATTCCACCAGATAGAGCACGGCATCGGTCAACGCCTGTAAAGCAGTGGACGATGTGCTGATCTCCAGCCCGCCATATTGCGGGAACACACCGCTTGGATACTGCACCGGCTGGGCAATCGTCCCATCGTCAATGACGCCGTAGGTGGCAAAGGCCTCGCTCGTGGCCGGGGTGTAGACTGGCAGAGTCACTGTCGCGGCATCGGTATAAATTCCTGAAACCGCCGCAAACTGGATGTGAACATCTCCTGCCATCACGGTGGAAGCCGGGAAACGCACTTCCACCCGGTCATTGGCAGGGACGGTGACGCGCTGGCCATTGTTTTCCATTTCAAGGTTGCTGGCGCGGGTGACAACATCCACGGTCATTGCTGAATCAGTCTGGTTTTGAAGCACGACGGGCAGTTCAAATGTATCGCCAAAGTTAAGGAAGCGCGGCGCGGACGGGCGCACCATGAGAGGCAAGCGCGCGGCGAGATTGGACTCGCCGGTGCCAAACTGGTTTCCGTTGCTGTCCACCGCCACGACCATCACGCGGTAACGGGTGAGGTTATCTGGCAGTTGGATTAACACACGGGCCTGACCGTTGAACCCGGTTCGTACAGTGGGGGCAAAAGTCGCCAGCGGATTGAAGTCGGAGCGCACGAGGATGGGGGCCGCATATTCATCTCCCCCACCTCCAGTGGATGGGAGTTCTTCCGCCATGGCCGGGGCTTCGGTGGCGGCAGGAGCAAACGCCATCCCCAAAAGCATGGCATCATTAGTAGCCTGCCGCGCCAATGACTGCAATACCTGCGGGTTAGCAAGGACAATGCTTGTGCGGCCATAAACACTTGATAGATAGGAAGGACGGTTTGCGTAAAAGACGCTGAGCGGGTCTTGCATTTGATAATTGGTCAACGCCAGAATGGCTTCGTCCACCACTACAACTGCCAATTCCGCATCCGCGATGGGCCGGCCGCGCGAATCTTTTACAAAAACGGTCAGGCTGGTTTCGCCGCCCGGTTCCAATTCGGTTTGGTCGGGCGTCACTTGCAAGGACAGCGTCCTTTGCTGAGGTGGGATGCTCAGATTCAATATGCCGCTCGCAAAGGCGGGACGGGGCGGCACGTTCTGTGTTTCGCCTTTGTCATCGGTGCGGGGAGCGGAGCCGACCAAATCTACTTGAATGTTCAGGTTGGGGATGTGTTCGTCTTCGATGGGAATGTTAAGCGTGGCGGTTCCATCTTTTTTTATGGAGAAGCGCGTGGTGTAAAGAATGCCACTGCGGCTGACGGTTAACAATCCTTCGGCAGGAGTAAATGGAGGTTGGATGAGCACTTTGGCTGTGTCACCGGGTTGGTAGGTTTCCTTATCTGGAATGAGCGTGATCTTTTCCTGCTCCACGTTGCGGGAGGGAGGGCGCTGGCCGCCGCTGACCCAGCGGGTGATGCGGCTTTGATTTTTGCGTCCGAGTTCATCCGTCACCAGGGCGGTGATTTGAACTTGTCCGCCGAGGGGAGTTTCAAAGGAACAGGTGGCAGGCTCGGGCGCGGAGAGAAGCGAGCAGGTTTGCACATCCACTACTTCCTCGACCCAGTTGCCGTTTTTATATTTCCAATCCAATCTGCCGGCTGTGATTTCCACCGGGCGGTTTTCAATCACGTACCCATCCAGATCGGTGACGATGAAATCCACCTTGATGGGCGTGCCGCGTTCGACAAAATAACTTTCACTGCGCAAACCGATGTACACATCCGCCGGGTGGACGAGCAAGGTGGTGGTACTGCTCCAGGCCTGACGGTTGACATCGGTAACGGTGGACTGTGCCATCACGCTGTACGGCTGAGGGTCTTTGGCGGGGTCGCCCTGCGGATGGAAATCGAGTTCCAAATAATGCGTGCCGCTGGCGTCGGTCTTGCCATCGAACGTTTGCATTTGTGACTCGCCGCTGACCTGGTAGGCGAAATCATAGAACCACCAATCCATTTGCGAGCCGAAGGTGAAGTCCGGCCAATTGGGGGGTGCATATATGCCGGGGCTGCTCGTCACCTGCCAGTTGACATCGGCGCCGAGCAGGCCGCCGCCCGCGTAATATTTCGCCTCCACCGCCAGCGTGGCACGGTCATCGGAAAAATAGGGGCCGGTGGTTTCGTTGCGCGCGTTGACCTCAAACTCCGGTGTGCGGAACTCTTGTATTTGGAATTGATGATAAAACTGCGCGCCGCTCAGTCCGCCCAGGCTTCCATTGGCGGTGAGATAAAGCTGGGCATAACCCAGGTTGACTCCGCCTTCGGGCAGGGGGAAGGCAAAATCGAATCCGCCGAGGGCATTGACCTGCGCCTCGCCATTCCCAATGGCATTGCCCTGCGGATCGATAATCTGATAGCTGACTGAATTCACCTCGCTGCCAACCAACCCCACATCGCCGCCTTGTCTTGCACCGATGCGCCGCAGCCAGCCTTTGACATGCACCTCTTCGCCGGGGCGATACATTTGACGGTCGTCAAAGACGAACCATTGCAGGAAGTCACTCGGCGGAGTTGGAACCCAGGCTTCATCGCTCCAAAAATAATTGGCACGCGGCAGGATGGCCTGATCTTTGCCGAGGCTGGCGGTGAGATAGGTTGCGCCGGAGGGAATATCAAAACGCGCCGTGCCATCCGCGCCACTCAGGATCGTGGAGCTTCCATTATCTGGGCGGATGCTCACGCCGGACAAAGGCCTGCCGTCTTTGAGATTCGTCGTCCAAATCACCATCTCGCTGTGGTCGGCGTAGGCGTCCAGGCCGATCTGCGTCACCTGCACCCAGGTGATGATGGTCTGTGAGAAGCGCCGCCATTTGTCGTTTTCATTTTCAAAAATGCCGGGAGGCGGCTCAAGAATCAAAACCAGGTGACCAAAATCGCCTTCCAAATATGGGTTCAGGTCAATGCCCACCTCGGTGAGAGTGTCGTTGGGTAAATCCAAGTCAATGGATTTATCAGCAAGCAGGAGGCCGGGCATTCTGGCTGGCACATCGGTGCGCTGCCAATCGCGCAGGTAGGTTTTAAACTTCGGCCAGTCTTCGGGCTGGACGGCGTACACTTTAAGATGAAGCCTGCTGTAATTCATGGCGAATGCTGAAAAGACCGGCTTTTTGGCGGACGGGTCCAACGTGAGCAGACTCTGCCCCGTGTTCACCAAAATGGACTCGGCCTTGCCCACGTTGAATTCCAGTTCGGCATCCGCGCCCAATTGCTGGCCGAACGCGTCCTGAATTTTTCCAGATACGGTCACGGTGTAGGTTGTGCGTCCGCGCGTCTCGCCGCTGATCTCAACCGTATTGCCGTACACGTTCGCCGATACGCCCGGGATTTGCGGGGAAACTTTCAACAGACTCTCACTGAAAGCGTCCAGGTCGAGCGGGTTATTAAAGCGGATAAAAAACGGAGTCAATGGCGGGCAATCGCCGTCGTACCAGTAACAGTCATATTCATCAATTCGCAAGGGCGCATACGTGGAAAAGGCATAGGTCTGCGCTTCGGCCGTGGTGAGCGGACCTTCCAGCGAAGGCGTGCCCGGGCCGACAACCACGGAAATATTTGTCTCCGGGTTAAAAGGCGCTGCGGTGCGAAAGGCAAGCCAGCGTCCTTCGGGCGCATCCTTCACCAGTCCGCCCACATATTCGTTTTCGTCAATTTCGGTTTGGGTTGCTAAAACAACCGTCACAGGGTTTCCGCCTGCGGTCACTTGCATCGTCCCCAACACCGCAGAGGGGTCAATGCGTTGGTCGAATAGAATGAAGAAGATCGGGTCGAGCGGTTGGGGGGAAGTATCCGGGTAAAACGTCACCACCTTGGGGGGCGGCGTCCTAAACGTCCACGAGATCGATTCAGCGAGCGCACCGCCGGTCGCAGAGACCGTCCCCGCCGGCACGGTGACGCGGTATTCGGTGGCCTTGGGCAGGCGGTCTATCAATTCGGAGGCATATTCAAAGGTTAGGGTTTTTGTCCCCAGCCAGCGCCATGTGCCGGGCAGGGATGGCTCGATCTTGACCGGTACATCTGCTTCGGCCAGATCACCCAACGTCCCCAACGGAACCATGGGTTGATTAAACGTCACGCTGACGAACAGCGCAATGGGGATTTCCCCTTCTGGAGCGAATCGCAACACCTGGAGCGGACCCGCCTCATCCTCTCCCGGAACTGGTTCTGTTTCGAGAGGCGGAAACACATCTGTAACCGTATTCCCCGGGCGTGGCGGGGGGAATGTCTCTGCCGGGAAGTTGAACTCTGTCTGTAGCCCAGAATCAATTGGCAGGGCGGGCAGACGCGAGAGAATCAATTCGATCTCGCCGGCTGAAAGCGGTTCGCCAGTCGCCAGCGGCAATACCTCAGTGCCCTGCGGCTGTGCTCCCCCGTCACTCAATGCAACGCCGATGCTGTAACGGTCCTCCGCATCCCCCGCAGGTGACTGGGTGACGTTGACGTTAATGACGGCGGGGGGCGCCTGGCCAGGCTGCGACCACAAAAGCACCCCGGCAACGCCGGCCAAAATAATGACCCCAAACACGATCAGCGCGCGTCTCGTTCCAAATACATGATTCCGATTCTCTGTCATGGGCGAACCCTCCATCCAAAATCATAACGCCTGAATCGGGAATATGTTCCCGTATGGTTGACAACAGGGGGATTATAAATCCATAAAACGAGGCCACCCGCGAGAGGTAGGTTTCGCGGGTGGGTTCGTAGAAAAGTGGTTAAGATAAGGGTCGGAACATCCCAAACTAGATGGGGAGTGGGTGGGGCTATGGCTGTAGCAAAGTCGATTGACAAAATCAGCCTTTGGTACACGGATCACACGGACAGCACGGATTCTTTCACATTTTTATAAAAATATCCGTCCGATCCGTGAAACCTGTGTACAAAAAAGGCCTGGTTCCGGACTTTGCAACAGCCATGTGGGTGGGGCTGAGCGGGGTTTGTAAGTGGAAGGCTCATTGATTATAATTTGAAAGAAATGAGTCAACCTCCAATTCCTGCGTCTATCGCCAGAATAGCCCCTGATGGCAACCTTACCCCGCGCCAGATGCGGCATTTTATGATTAATATGCTGCTGCGACGCGCGCGGTCTGGAACGGGAAGCAGCCACGAGTTTATTCAAAGGAGAACCGCTATGAATCCATGGCCTGATCTGCGTCCCATCTTGAAAGGCATTGACTGGGCAATCGTCGGTGGAGTTGCAACCCGCCTATACATGCCCGAACGCATGACCAGGGATTTGGATATCCTCGTTCATGAACGTAACGAAGCGATTGTTATTGCAAAAATGCAGTCGGCGGGCTATCAAATCTCGTCCCGGCTCGCCATACCAGGCGTTCTCATGCTTTCGCCAGCAGGTGTGGAAGTGGATGTTCTCTTTGGAAAATATCCCTGGTTGGACGCCGCCCTGAAAGATGTTACGGCAGACGAAGCGGGATACCCTACAATTGGATTACCCTATCTTGTCCTCTTGAAAATGGACGCCCAGCGCGCACAGGATTGGGCGGATGTATCCCGTATGTTGGGCTGGGCGTCTGAGGCTGACCTGGATGCTGTCCGCGCGGTGTTCCAACGCTTCTCCCCTACTGATTTGGAAGATTTGGAGTCATTGATTTTTATCGGCAAGAAGGAGCGGGAGACTCCAGAGTAATGGTACACAAATATTCGGCTGGGTGAATAGCTTGGTGGAAAGTGGAACCCTTCGACGGAGTCCGATAGCTTCACCCAAATCGCGTTGACCTGTGTCCACTCCGCTGCGCTACGGGATGCTTCGCAATAGCCATAGTCCGTTTGCGAGATCGGGCCAATCCCGTCCCTCACGTCGCCGAATACCATTCGCTACGTAGCGCACTGAAGAAAAATTTCATTTGATGATTAACATATATAAGGTGGGGATTCCTACCAACAAAAAAGTAATCAAAAGGATGCGGAGAAGCCGCTGGAACCTGTCACGCTGACGAGTGCAGATTTCTTGGATGGATCGCTAAAAATCAGTCAGAATCAGCGTTTTCAGCGTCCGATTTTAAGAGTGTAAGGTGATGGACTGTTTTATTATTATCCCGACACGATTGAACGAGTCTAAAGTCATCAGCTTACATCTTATTGTAATGAAAATCAAAAATTAGAAGATATCAATCAAGATAGCTATAATTGTAATTGTTAACAATAAACCCATAAGTAGTAAAATTTTATATAAAGTGAAATAACGGAAATTTGTTTCTAATCTTTTTTCCTTATAATAATACACAAAAGCAAATATCAAAAGCACGAAAGTTATTATGACAAGAAGTAAAACTATACTATTCTCTTTGTACCATTTATTATCTGCCATCAACAATGGCCATATCCAGTTTAAGAAAATATACAAAAAGAAACCCAATACCAAAGATTCAGCAAGTCTTCTCATTATTATCAACTCTCCTTACTCCATGATCTCTTTTCCGGGTCGACTATCTGGGCCTTCAAATTCAAAAAAATCTGAGTTCCCTTTCTCCTTGACAATCGGATCTGAAAAAGTCTCCTTGAGCGTTTTATACACATCATAACTTACATCAACCCACTCACCGTCAATATACACTTGGTAAAAATAACCGTTCTCATCCTGTCCATCAGCAAACTCTATTGAAAAGGTAAACTGTCCATCATATTCCTGGTCGTCTAAATCCAAATTAATTTTATCGATCCAGATATTAATTTTGCTAATAATGCTTTCTAGTTCTTTTTCATATTGCTTTTGATGTGAGAGTTCGACAAAAGCCACACCTACGCCCGCGCCAAGTCCTGTCGTCACAATTCCGCAAACAGTAATACCCGGACCGCAAAGACCGCCGAGCAGATATCCCCCAACTGCCCCCACAATCGCACCCCCAGTTTGAACATTTGAGGTATTTTCTTTTGCACCAGATAGGGCTATATCTAATTGATCTGAAAAATAATCCCAACCACGATTGTCAAAAACAACTATCGCATCATGCCCACTCGGGTCGACATAAACCAACGGCGAGTTGTTCACGTAAGCATACCGATCCAACCCCTGCACCCCGCCAGGGACAATGCTATCGGCTTGCACAAACCTCCCTAACGCAGGATCCATCCAGCGAGCGTTATAGAAATACAACCCAAAGCTGACCTCTTCCCTCTGCCCTGTGTACCGGTAACTCGTCGCCGTTGTGCCGCTCGAATATCTCGTTTCTCCCCACGGCTTGTACCGCAATTCAGAGACAAAGTTTCCCGAAGCATCAGTAGTCAGACTGGTCGAGCCGAGATGATCTCCGAGCAAATAGGTCAAGGTACTGCCTGTCCGCACACCTGCACTGCACCAAACGCAGTGCGGTGCAAGTGTGGCAATGCGACTCGCTCCAGCAAAATAATATTTAAGTAGGCGAATCACCAGATATTTCACGAATGAGGCATTTAGCTAAAGCATCATGTTTTTGTTTATATGATTTCAATTCATTTAACTTAGTTAAACACTCTTCCAACCTTCGATCGAGTTCTTTATCAATATGAATGCTAAAAGGGTTAATCGCCTGGCCTGCTAAATACGACTCGGTATGTCCCATGATGCCTGCCGCATATTCATACACGAGGATATCAAGGTCTTCAGCCAACCCTGCAAATCCTTTGGGTGCAGAATAGTTATATAACTCTTCATGCAACTTTTTCAATTCGTTCATATCGAATCAATCCTTATTCTACGTTTATCTTTTAGCAAAAGTGACGATCTGTCCGTCTACAGTATAAATACCATAATATTGTCTGGTGACTATTCTTATTCCTTCTGCACCATCTTGTAATATATATGGCTCTGCTAAATTTATATTTGTGGCATAAAATTTTTGAGCCGCCCGCGTATACGCTTCAGGGGAAGACCAAGGACCGCCATGTATAGAATAGTGGTACGCGAGTGACGCCTCTTCACTGGGAAATGTAGATTTATACCAGACACTAAACACACTTGCAGCTGTGAGGATGTTATCCGCAGTGTTGTCATTAGTTGTGTCTAACCCAATCTCAAGGTTATGTAATTTTGCATTACTGAGCGCTTCTGCCGCATCCATTCCAAGTGTTTGCGCAACCGCATTCCAAACTAACTGATCTGCCGTTGTATGTAATGTCGAATATTCAGCAAATATTTCAAGGTAGTCATAGTCGATTGGGGCGACTGCTGGATTTACATAATATTCTGCAAAGCGAAGAGGGTCTGATATGAAGTCAAGATAAGCCCGCACAGCTGCCCTCTTATCCTTTTCGCTGACGTACTTGCCAAACTTTGAATCCCAATCAGGGATACGGATGTTTTTGGGCTTGCCATCTATGAAACATTGTGGACCGTCATCCCATCTTGCAGAAGCACAAGGAGTATGTCCGCTAGGATCAATATATCGTACAGGTGAATTTCCCACGTAAGCGTATCTATCTAATCCTTGAATGCCACCTGGTACAAGTGTGTCGGCTTGCACAAACCTCCCTAACGCAGGGTCCATCCAGCGTGCATTGTAAAAATACAACCCAAAGATGACTTCCTCCCTCTGCCCGGTGTACCGATAACTCGTCGCCGTCGTGCCGCTGGAGTAGCGTGTCTCACCCCAAGGCTTGTACCGCAATTCAGAGACAAGGTTCCCCAAAGTATCGGTGGTCAAACTCGTCGAGCCTAAATGATCTCCAAGCAAATAGGTCAAGGTACTGCCTGTCCTCATAGCAATGCGACTTGCTCCTGCAAAATAATACTTGGTCACTGTCCCATTGACGATTTGATAGTGCGCGCCGACAAATGTGGTGACGATGCCATTGATGGTGGATTTCACCTGCCTGCCATCCCCGTCGTAGACGAAGGACGCTGTCACATTCGGCCCAGTGACGGAGACTAATCTGTTTTCGGCATCGTAGTCCAAATCAAAGGTCTGCCCATTCACCGTGCGGGTTTCCTGGTTGCCGTTGGCGTCGTAGGTGTAGCTGTTGTCGTCCGTGAACGTGAGAGGCGTGCCATTGTCCGCGCTGGTGGCGGCGTAGGGTTGCATACCTGTGTAAGCGAAGAGTTCACTTGCTTTGGTTCGGAACATTCAAGCTATTGATAAAAACTGACAATAATTGGAATTAATAAATTTACTAGGAGATGAAAAAGGATTGAAGGAAATAATTGTTTTGAAAACTTTACCAATACACTTTCTCCTAATATTACTAGGGGAAGAGTGAGAAAAAATGTTATTGCGGTTCCTATATAAGAAAAATGTAATAACCAAAAAAGAACTCCTTGAATTATAAAAACCCTATTATCGGAAAACTTCATTTTACAAAGCTGTCCCCACAACAATCCCCGTACAGCAATTTCTTCATACACACTAACAAAAGAAAGGTTGTATAGTAGATTTTTTATCACATACCCCAAAAAGCGCTGCTCATTTTTATAAATGACGTTTGATGTCGCATACTTTTCGATTTGAAAAGACTCAAAAAACGCTAAAGGCATAACAACTATAAGGCTTAATATTATAGCGATCATTGCCCAAAGAAAACTGGATTTTGGAAATTTCTCTCTATTGATAATAAAAAGAAGAAACAGGCATATATCTAATATTACAATAATAAATTTATATGTCTCTTCATGAAGGGTAACCACGTTGATACGAAAAATACCACTCAATACCAGGACAAGAATTGAAAATTTGTCTAGATTAAACATTTCTATGTTGTCATGGTTCAGAAATATTGTTACTACTACGCAACTAAATGTTGCGATAACAA
Source organism: Chloroflexota bacterium (assembly GCA_016191985.1). Taxonomy (GTDB): domain Bacteria; phylum Chloroflexota; class Anaerolineae; order Anaerolineales; family Villigracilaceae; genus Villigracilis. Next base: position 39,656 of record JACPVB010000130.1, read on the forward strand.
ATAAGTATTGATATTGTGAATAATCAGGATTGTTTATTCCCGACAGCCAAGATAATAAAGGCAAAATACAACTTGCTAGAGTCAGAAAAAAAACAGGGACCAACACAAAAAAAGGGGCTATTTTCTTTTTCAATTCTAAATTAATCTTTCAAGGTTAGTTTTGAAAACTTAAAGACTTGTAGTTATTTGATTTTAGCATAGGAAGAGGCATGCTTTCCTTATTTTTACACATGCCTATTCCTAGCCACAAATTTACTGAGGTATAGCTGTTGGTGTTGATAACCAATAAGTCGGAGTTGAAGTAGGCGGCCTAAATACCGACGTTGGAGTTGCTGATGGGGTAGCTGATGGCCCTTCTGTAGAAGTAGGTGGTGAATATGAATCTATTGCTCGAAGATAATCACGCGCAGCCCTTGCCCCAAGGGCAATACTTTCATAGGCTTCTAGCCCACCCTTTGCAGCAAAACACGCTGGGTGGTTACAATTCATTGGAATAGCCTGACTTACACCTGGGGCAAATGGGTCAAGACTATCGAGCTCATTATTTATTGAGCCAACAATATCAATCGGTTCGGGCGTAGCACTTGGTGTCACAGTGGGTGTACTTGACGGACCTTGTTCATATTGTAAAGGTGCAGTTGGAAATGTACCTGTTGGGCTAGTTGTCAGAAAAGATTTAAGAGTAGGATTTAATGTTGATGTGGGCCTTATAGGAGTAGCCGTAGTAGTTACGGTGGATGTAGGAGAGGCAAATCCTTCTGGGTTAGCCACATAAGCGAACAAAGCTAATCCTCCATAAATCGCTATGCCAATTAAAATTGGAACAATGATGTTATGACCTGTCGGATCAGAGTAAACCACCGGCGAGTTGTTCGCATACGCATATCTATCCCAAGCTTGGACACCTTGACTCTGTTCAGGGATAATTGAATCAGGTTGCGTGAACCTCCCCAAAGCAGGGTCATACCAGCGAGCGTTATAAAAATACAACCCAAAGCTGACCTCCTCCCTCTGCCCGGTGTACCGATAACTCGTCGCCGTCGTGCCACTGGAGTATCTCGTCTCGCCCCAGGGCTTGTAGCGCAATTCAGAGACAAGGTTCCCCAAATCATCGGTGGTGAGACTGGTGGAGCCGAGATGGTCTCCGAGCAAATAGGTCAAGGTACTGCCTGTCCTCATGGCGATACGCGATGCTCCTGCAAAATAGTACTTGGTCACCGTCCCATTGACGATTTGGTAGTGTGCGCCGACAAAGGTGGTGACGATGCCATTGATGGTGGATTTCACCTGCCGCCCATCCCCGTCATAGACGAAGGATGCGCTCACATTCGGCCCAGTGACCGAGACCAGTCTATTCTCCGCATCATAGCTCAATGTGAAGGCTTGTCCGTTTACGGTGCGGGTAGTTTGGTTGCCGTTGGCATCGTAGATATAAGAGTTTCCCAACACGCTTTCATCCGCTGTGCTAACTAGTCGCTGGACAGCATGGGCATGATTGGGGTCATATTGATATTTGGTCGCCCCAAGGGTTCTTTCATTTACTATAGTGGGTGATCCCTTGGTTAATAAGTTGCCTGTACCATTATCATAAGTATAAACTTCCTGGTAGGGATCGAGTTGCAATCTTGCAACTAAAGTCCAACTGGTCAGGCGATCAAGAGCATCATAGCCGTAATTATGGGTCTCATTAGCTATACCATCTTCGATCTCGGTCACATTTCCCGCCGCATCGTAAACATAACTCAGGTTTTGCAGGACATTCTGGTCGCTCCATTTTTTGCTGGTGATGTTCTGCAAGCGTCCGCCTTGTACGCTCCAGGCATTGTAGGTATAGACAGTCTCCATGATCGGGTCTGTGCCATCGAGTCCGCGTTTCAAGTGGGTCATACGGCCTGCGGAGTCGTATTGAATATCAGAGACATACGTGCCCGAAAGGCTGGAAACCTTGTTCAGTAACATGCGGTCATTATATTCGTAATTCACGGTCTCTGGGCTTGTGCCGGGATAGGTCATCGAAGTCATCAAGTCCGCAGAGTTGTAGGCGTAGCTGGTGATGTATGGACTGCCTGAAATGGTCTTGGTCTCTTGGGTCATCCGTCCGCGCGTGTCGTACAACCAACTGGTGGAACCCGAAGAGTCGGTCATGGAAGTGCGGCGGCCAAGGCCCTGGTTTCCACTGGCCGTATCATCGTAATAGTAATGCGTATCCACCTGGCTGATACAGTCGGGATCGTTGGATGTGTATTTACGAGCCAGGCGATTGAGGATATCGTACCCCAGGCTCAACACACAACCTCGCGCGTCGGTTTGAGTCTTCAAGTTGCTGAGTGCGTCGTAGGTGTATGTCCAATAGCCCATGTCGGGGTCGGTCATGGTCAGCTTGCGGCCTGCAATATCATAAGTAAGAGTGGTGGTCACTCCGCCGCGCGTGGCGGTCTTCAGGCGGTTCATTGCGTCGTAAGTGTAATCAATCTCAAGCGCCGCGCCTGTGGGAGGTATGACTTTGGTCACCCGTCCCCAGATGTCTTTCGTCGAGGTCGTCGTATGGTTGTTGAAGATATTTCCGCTCGAATTGTATTGGGAGACAGTCGTGGTTAACCCGTCCGCGGTCGTCACGGTCTTTGTGCCATCTGCGGCTTCAACGGTGGTAGTCCGTGCGGACGGGTCAACAGTGGTCGTGATGACACCGCCGCCCGGCAGGCTTTGGGTGGTGGTCTTCGCATTAGGATAGTCGGTTGTAGTTTCGATGTTGCCTGCTATCACCGCTATTTCGCGTCCGATACCATCGTATTTGCGTTCAATTGTAAAAAATTGGGACGTGTTTATTTTTTGGGTAATCGTGGTCGTAAAAGGATTGCCGTCTTCGTAAATCATCGAGAGGGTGGGACTGCCCGTGGTATCACCCGGACGGATCAGTTTGGTAATCCTTCCAAAGTTGTCATACGTGGCGGTGGTGGTGTTGCCATTTGGGTCGGTCATGGAGGTAGGGACGCCCTTGCGGTAATCGTAGCCGAATTCTGTGATCTGATTCTTCGCATTCTCAATCGAGATGGGGTAGGTATGATAATCCGGGTCATATTCAGTGGTCGTCGTCTGTGCGCCCGATGCGGCCGGCGCGGAAATTTCATCGCCGTAATTGGTATTCACCTTGACAGTGAGCTGGTTGCCCCAGGTATCATAGCTGTAATTGGTCTGGGCGTAAAATATACCTTCGGGTCCATTGCTCACCAGCGCGCGCGTCATGGTCAGCATGTTTTTGCCAGGCGGGTTGTTGTTGTTGGTCTGATTGTTATAAAAATACAGAGTATCGGACAGGGTCGCGCCGCTGCTGCTGGTGACGGTCTGACGCGCGGGCAGGCTGACAAGATAGAGGGTACTGGTATTCTTCGGATAATAGGAGATCGTGGTGGTGCGATAGGCATTGCCACTGCCCGTGTCATTGCCATATTCCTTCTTCTGGGTCAGGTTGCCGTAGGCCGCTTCGTAGGTGAAAGTCGTTTTTGTGCCGCCCGCATACACCCCGTTTGCATCATAGATGCGGTTGACCTGGCTGTCCAAATGGACCCAAGCATGACCAGCATAGCCGGGTTCCACTTCTGGCAGGGCTACTACCGTATATTCATTCTCAACACAGGAGATTTTTTGCCCGCTGGGTTCATACGTACAGGAAGTATCGACACGACCCTTCGTATAGGTGTCTTGCAGGTAGGTTGTCTCCGTTTTGGTTCCATCCGGGTTGGTGACGGTCACTTTTTGATGTCCGCGAAATTCCGGGTAGCCTCCTATAATCACCTGGCTGGGACCGGTATAACTGTAGGTGTAATTGTATGAATTCCCATTGCTGTCGCTGACGGTCTTCTTCCGCACCCGGTAAAAGGAAGACATCAGGCTGACGGTCATATTATTCAATTCCACGCTGCCGGGGGTCTTGAAATACACCTCGGCGGTTTTCGCTTTCTTCGCCAGCACCACCAGACCGCCGCTGCTCGGGACGGGTTGGTAGTCGGTGCTGCCGCCGGTCTTGGTATACAGACCGAATTCCGCAGCGCCGCCGCTCTGGTTCCGAATGACATATTCGATCTTGTAATACCCGCCTGGCCGCACGATCCTGTTTCCCATCAGGTTATTGGTAAAGTAGGCATTGCGGTTCACACCATTCGTGAGAACCCGCCAGCCATTGTGAATACATTCAACCTCCCCGCTTACCAAATACCACCCTTCTCCTCCATGCCCCTCACAAGCTGGAACCGTGATTTGATAAGACGCGGGCGTGTTGGCAGGGTGAAAGGGGTCAAAATTATTTAGAACGCCCGTTGGGTCATCGTATTCGAATTGAACGATGCCGCCATAGCCGTTGCTGGCTTCGGTCAGGTGCAGGCCATCATACTTGAAGGTAGTGGCGGGCAGCGTGGCTCCATTGCTCATTTCCTGCACCAATTTCAAGGTGCTGGTGCGCCCTCCCGCGCTGTGGTAAATGCCCGGCCAGAGAACATTCGCTGTATCGGTATCGTCATAATAAATAAAGGCGTATCTTCGTACAACAGTTTCAAAAACGCCATCATCATTTTCATCCTGCTCCACGTAAATATTGGTCAGCCGGGTTCTTTCATACATATGATAGGCGGCATCGGTGTCCCATGAAATGGGATAATCCAGGCGATTTCCGCGCACAAAGCGTACCCGATACCGTCCGTTTGGGTACGAAATCCTGCTAAGGTACACAGCCGACGTTTCCGCGACGCCATTTACTGTTTTGGTTTCATTTGTATAGATGTACTTGATTTCCTGCCCAAATGGGTTGACGATCCGCGTCAGGTACCAGGTGTGGGGCTTGGTAGGCTTACCGGGTTCCGTCAGGTCGGCCTCAAAGAAATACTGCGTGCCTTGTGTGTCAAATACCTGCCAGTAGGTGTTTTCAGGATCGTCGGCCACATAGATGATCTTCCAAAAATTCTCATCCTCCGCGCGGTAATTCCCCTGTTCCTGGTCAATGATGTTGGTGCTCACTCCGTTCACGTGCATTTGGTGAAGATACTGCGTGGAGTTATAGGTGATCACCCCGCTATCCAGCGACCAGCCCATCCCCACCCACGAAGCCTGCGCCTTATTGGTCGCCTGATCCACTACCTGGCTGTTATAGGAAAGCGTGAGATTGGGTTGGAATCCGCCCGGCCCTGCGGGAACTTGGATCGGCAGGGAGTAAGTCGCTGCGCCGGTGAATTCGGAGACTTGAAAGGCATCCACCGTCGGCAGGCGCGTGGCACGCCAATCGTTCACGCCGATGTCGAAGACGGTGAAGTGGTCGCTGATGGCACGCAGGGTTTTGGTGTCTTTATCGCGGTATGATTCCAGGGCGTGCCAGTCGCTGGTCTCTTCGTTGTACCAGTACAAGTATAGTTCGTCTTCCTGCGCTTCGGTGAGGCTCATGCCGCCGTAGTCCACTTCAATCGTCAGCGGGGTCTTGAAGCGTTTCACTTCGCGTCCTTCATCCGCTTTGGCATGAGCCTTCAACTCAAACACGTTCTGGCTGAAGCCGTTCTTCGGCAGGCGGTCTGTGGCAGGGAAGCCCGCGTTCAAAACAATGTCTTCGTCCAATGCGCCCTCCGGGAAGGTCACGCGCACTTTGCCATTCATGGCTTGCACCCGTCCTTCGCCCTGTTTGCTCACTTCAAAACGTTCGTGTAATGGCAGGATGAGGGAATAGAAAGCCAATTCCTCTGTGCCGCTCAGCAGGCGCGCAGGGAAGGTTACATCGTCGTTCACTTTATTTGTCCGCAGCACCAGGCTCCCCTGCGCACTGGTGACAGGCATGGTGAAGAGACGTGTGGCGGGGTTGAACCATTCTCGATCCGCCCTTTGCATGATATTGAACCCTGCGGGGATGGCGATTTCCAAAGTCAGCGGTGACTCCGCAGAGACTTGCCCTTCGATGGTCCAACTCAGGGTTACGCTTCCAGCCCGGTCCAGAAAGGCTGGGTCGGAGGAAAGCGAAAGAACATAGGCGGGCGCCTCTTCCACAATGGGCGTTTCAGTGGGTGTGGAGGTGACTTCCGGCGTGGAAGTATTCGTCCCTTCCGGTGTTGGGGTCCCCGTTGGGCTTAGTGTGGGAGTTTCAGTGGGTGTTTCGGTTGGGGTTTCCGAAGGTGTGGGAGTCCCTGTCGCTTCTTCCGTAACTGGGAGTTGTGTTTCCGTAGGGGTAGGTGTTGGCGTTTCGGGGGTTCCCTCTGATAGATTGAGCCTGTCGAAATCTTGCGCCAAAACGGGCAGGGTCTGCCCAAGCATCAGATTCAAAACGATGAACAACGTTACAACGTGCTGGATTGCCTTTTTCATAGCCCATTCTCCATTGCTGTTTTGATGTGGTTGTGAAATTATATACCAGGGGTAGGCTTTAAAACAGGCTCAAAAATCTTAAAAAATTGTGAAACTACCACTTTTAATTTTTTAAACACAAAGCCTTGCCCTGAGCCTGTCAAAGAGACATTTCAGAGCCTGCCAAAAGCAAGGGCAACCTTCACAAAGTGAA
>JACPVB010000109.1 GCA_016191985.1 Chloroflexota bacterium
CTGGTTTGGGCAACATGGGACAGACTCCCAATGATTACCCCAAAACTCGAACCGCGCATTTATGCCGCAATCGCCGAAAAATGCCGTGAGCACAAATGTCTGCCAATCGCTCTCGGCGGCATCGAGGATCATATGCACTTACTGACCAGATTTCATACGACAACAGCAATTGCAACACTCGTCAAGGAAGTAAAAGGCTCATCGTCTCATCTGGTTACTCACGCCATCATGCCAGGCGCATTCTTCAAATGGCAGGGTGCGTACGGAGCATTTACCATCCGCAAATCAGAAGTGCCGACAGTGAAAGCGTACATTGAAAACCAGAAACAGCATCATGCTGAAAATACGCTCCTTCCCGAATTGGAAGAGGTATTCGAGCAGGATGAATGATTGCAAGATGAATGATTGTTGGCGACTCAAGTCGCTGCAACAATTGCAAAGTCCACCTTCGTGGACTTCAAGAAGACGACGAAGGTCGTCTTAGCAAATGTTGGCGCGGTTTCAATCGCAAACATTAGCAAACATTAGAGGATAATCTATGCCAAAAATCACAATGCGCGAGGCAATCTCGCAAGCCTTAATGGAAGAAATGGATCTTGACCCCGCCGTCTTTATCATGGGCGAGGAGGTCGGTGTTTGGGGCGGCACCTACGCCGTCACCAAAGGATTTTATGACAAATATGGCCCCGACCGAATCAAAGACACGCCCATCGCTGAAAACGCTATTATCGGTGCGGCAATCGGCGCAGCGATGGTCGGCCAGCGCCCCATTGCAGAATTGATGACCATCAACTTCGCCTTCTCTGCAATGGACTATATCGTCAACCAGGCGGCAAAATTACATTACATGTTCGGCGGACAGTTCATGCTCCCGATGGTGATTCGCGCCGTTGGCGGCGGCGGACGTCAACTCGGCGCAACGCACTCACAGACTCCCGATGCCATCTTCGCGCACTTCCCCGGTCTGAAAGTCGTCAGCCCCGGAACACCCGAAGACGCCAAAGGATTGCTCAAATCCGCCATCCGTTCCAACGATCCAATTTTATTCATCGAGCACGCCACCATGTATCAGGTGCGCGGCGACGTGCCCGAAGGTGAGTACACAATTCCAATTGGAAAATCCAAGATCCAGCGCGAAGGAAGCGACCTCACCATCGTCACTTACTGCAAAGGGCTGGAGTTATCCATGAAAGCCGCGGAACAACTTTCCAAAGATGGCATCGAAGCGGAGATCGCAGACCTGCGCACGCTGCGTCCGCTTGATATGGAACCCGTTTTGGAATCCTTCAAGAAAACCAATCGCGCCATCGTCGTCGAAGAAGGCTGGAAGTCCTACGGCGTCGGCTCCGAAATCGTCAGCCGCATTTACGAAGAAGCCTTCGATTACATCGACGCGCCCATCATCCGCGTGGCACAAAAAGAAGTGCCGCTTCCCTACAATCGAGCCCTCGAACAAGCCGCGCTCCCGCAAGTGCACGACATCGTCGAGGCGGCAAAGGAGGTTTTGAAATAATGGCTGAAACCATCAACATGCCTAAACTCGGCTTCGACATGGCGGAAGGTCTCCTCGTCCGCTGGGTTAAGCAGGTGGGCGAACAAATCAACGAAGGCGATGTCCTCGCCGAAATCGAAACCGACAAAGCCACGGTGGAAGTAGAATCTTCCGCAAGTGGTGTTGTGTTGCAACTTATCGTGGATCAAGGCACGATGGTTCCCGTAAACGCGCCGATCGCAGTTGTGGGAGAGAAAGGGGAAAAAGTGGATGTGGCTGCGCCAACAGCAGAAAGCGGAAAGCAGAAGGCAGATGAAAAGCCCGCCGCGCCTCCCCCTTCGGGGACGCAGCAGACTCCGCCGACACCTGCTCCTGTTCCTCAAGCCTCCGCCCCCGCTGACGGCGCTCCCGTGAAAGCCAGCCCGCTCGCGAAAAAGATTGCCCGCGATAAAAACATCAACCTCGCCAATCTCCAGGGCACTGGCCCCGGCGGACGAGTCGTTCGCAAAGATGTTGAGTCCGCGCTATCCAGTGGGCAGTCATCAGTGAACAGTGTTCAGTCCGCGCAACCCAATTACCAATTACCAATTACTACTCACGAAGACAAGGTTGTCCAAACTACAAAATTACGTCAGGCCATCGGCAGGCGATTAGTTGAATCCAAAACCACCATCCCGCACTTCTACGTCACCCACGAATACAAAATGGAAGCGCTGATGGACATGCGCAAGCAGGCCAACGCCTACCTGCCCGATAATGAGAAGCTCTCCGTCAACGACTTCATCCTCAAAGCCGTGGCATTGACCCTGCGCCAATTCCCCAACCTCAACGCCACCATCAAAGGCAATGAGGTCATCCAGTTTGGTCATGTCAACGTCGGCGTGGCAGTCACTGTCCCCGGTGGACTCATGACCGTCGTCGTCAAGGATACCGACCAAAAGATGCTGCGCCAGATTTCAGGCGAAGTCAAAGCCATGGCCGCCCGCGCCCGCGAAGGCAAGGTCAGGCCCGACGATGTGGACGGCTCGACCTTCTCCACTTCCAATTTGGGGATGTACGACGTCGAAGATTTCATCGCCATCATCAACCCACCCGAAGCCGCGATTCTAGCAATCTCCTCCGCAAGAGAAGTCCCCGTTGTGGAAGGTGGCGAGTTGAAAGTAGGTTGGAGAATGAAAACCACCATCTCCGTTGATCACCGCGTCAGCGACGGAGCCGAAGCCGCCCAATTCATGCAAGCACTGGCTGGGTTCCTGGAAAATCCTGTGAGAATGCTGGTGTAAGAAATACAGAACTCCGAGTTCTTCGCGAAGAATTCGGAGTTCTTGCTTATGCTATACTTAATCCATGGACGAATTTCAATTCCCAAGATTAGATAAAACCGCCTTCTCGGTTGCCTCCTCATTTGAAGAAGCCGACGAACAGGATGAAGAATACTGGAGTTCCCGAACACCGATCGAGCGCCTGCAACATATCGAACTTTTGAGGAGGATTAACTATGGCTATGATTCTTCTGCCCGACTTCAAAGAGTTCTTGAAATTGCTGAAAGAGCATGACGTTCGTTATCTGCTTATCGGAGGATATGCAGTCGGTTATCACGGCTATCCTCGCGCCACAGAAGATATGGATATTTGGGTTGCCGTCGATCCAGAAAACGCCGATAAAATTGTTTCCGCTTTAAAAGGCTTTGGATTTGATGACCCTGAATTAAAGCCCGAATTATTTCTGCAGAAACCGAAAATCATTCGGATGGGTTTTCCGCCTTTGCGGCTCGAAATATCCACATCCATTTCAGGCGTCGAATTTGACGAATGTTATCAGGCTCGAATTGTGGATGAACTGGATGGTATTGAAGTCAATTTGATTGATTTGGAAAATCTCAAAAAGAACAAGAAAGCCAGCGGAAGACCGAAGGATATTGCCGATCTCAAGAAATTAGAGTAGAAAAAACTGCCGCTAAAGTACAAAAGCCACCATCTCCGTGGATCACCGCGTCAGTTACGGCGCCGAAGCGGCCCAGTTCATGCAAGTGCTGGCGGGCTTCTAGAAAACCTCGTCAGTATGTTGGTGTAAAAGTAAGTGGAACTATCCTCTTTTTGGACAGTCCCACTTTTTTTATGCTACACTATTAATGACATTTCCAACATTCGATAAAACAATGTCCACCTCCTCCCTCCTCGACGTAAACGACTCCCTGCTCGTCGTTATTGACATTCAGCCTTCGTTTGTAAAGAAGGAGAATAAAGCGGAACCCAATCCGCTTCTTCAGCGGATGTGCTGGGTCATCAATGTGGCAAAATGGCTGGGTGTCCCATTGGTGGTGACAGCGGAGGATATTCCAAATTCTGGCAACGTTTCTGAGGAAGTAGCTGAACTCCTGCCACCCGCTACGAAAATTTTCAACAAAATGACCTTCGGGCTTGCAGCGCAAGCAGACATTCTCGAAGCGGTCCAGTCAACGGGACGCAAAACTGCCGTCCTCATCGGCTATGAAACGGACGTGTGCATTACCCACTCCGCGCTCGGCCTGATGGACTTGGGATACAAAGTCGTCGTGGTGGGGGATGCCACAGGCTCGCCCGGAATCAACCATCAGATTGGGATAGAGCGAATTCGCAATGCGGGTGGAATCATCGTCAGCGCGAAGAGTCTGTACTACGAATGGATTCGCACTGTGGCGAAATCCATTGAGTATGAAAAATCGGGGATTGAAACTCCCGCAGGGATGGTGTTATGACCATACACTTACTCAACTGCTTTACTTGCAACGCCCGCTTGGGGGATTTGAAAACGGGCATGGCCTGTCTTCTGGTTGAAACAGATCAGGGGCTTGTGCTCGTGGATACGGGTCTTGGTTTGGAAGATTACGCCAACCCCAGCGGGTTCACCCAATTCTTCCGCGTCATTACCGAAATGCCTTTCGACCCAAATGAAGCAGCGGCCAATCGCATAAAGAAATTAGGCTACCAGCCCGAAGATGTAAAACACATCCTCCTTACTCATATGCACTTCGACCATATCAGTGGGCTGCCCGATTTTCCCCATGCCAAAGTCCATGTGCATAAATGCGAATACGAGTCCTTCACCGATGGGAAAATCCTACATTGGGACGAATATGCCTATATTCCGCGCTACATTGCCCATCAGCCCGAGTTCATCCTTTATGACAGGATAGACTCGCGCTGGTACGATTTCGATGCCATCCGCCTGCCTTTCTCGCCGGAGATGTACTATATTCCCCTTTTTGGTCATTCGCGCGGACATTGCGGCCTTGCAATAAAAACATCCACAGGTTGGTTCTTTCACGCGGCGGATGCGGGTGCAGTATATAATGACGAGACGCCAAAATGGTTAATCAAGATGGTGCTTGGTCCGCATGACGCAAGACTGCGCGCCTTTATGAAATCCCATCCTGAAGTTCTTGTTTCCAACAGCCACATGTATCCTGAATTTTTTGAACAGCATCGGGCTATTGTTTAAAATCTCCTTGTGGGTCATTTACGACGCTTCATTGTCCTTTGAAACAAAGTCCAAGTCATTGCTTTGAGAGTTTGCAGAGGGTGGATGATATGCCCATACCAGAAGGCAGATCGTTCATTAATGCCATAATAGAGGCACAGCCACCATACGGAAGGCGGGGTAAAAGATTTCCGCAGGAAACGCAGTAGCCCAATTTCTTTCCATTTTTGAATCTTTTGTTGGGGCCAGCCTTCGGGGTAGCGATTAAAACCCGATGGAAGTGAAACGCTCCTGATGGGAATCATCCCTGCAATAAATTCAGGCATGGGCATGAAGCTATAAAATACTTCGAGACGCCGTATAAGCGCCTTATCGTTTTTATGCAAATAACCCCAATCCCAGGTATTGGCATGCCGTTCAACCAGGCTGACGATGTCTGCGACCCATTTCAGTTGCATGGGTTTGGCAGGAGTCCCTTCAAACAAGTGACGGACCAAATGTCGCAGTAAATAATTAAGAGTGTCTGTGGAAGCAGGCACGTGGATGACACAATCTCTGATGAGCAGGGAATGCGATGGTAAATCGAAGCCCATGAATTCAGTATCCAGCGCGTTATCCCTCTTTGATCTTTGCCGCTCATCATAATGATGCAGTTCAATGTGGGCGCGGATTCCATCTCTCAGCGGGGCATCCACTTTCAGTTCTTTTGGAATCAGCCCAAAGGTCGCATGAGGCGATGCAATTTGAAAACCCGCGTCTGCAAGCAAATCCAATGCCGGTAAAACATCATCCCGTTTTAACAACAAATCAATATCGTTGAACGGGCGTAAAGCGGGGTCGGGATAATATTCATACGCCAACGCCAATCCTTTAAGCACTTGTGCGCGAATCCCCGCGTGTTCAAACAACGACATAATTTCCAGCAGCACCTGGGTATAAATATCATTATAGATGCGGCTGCGAAGATACAACCCTTTGAGCATTTGCGCAGTTTTTGCAGGAATGGATAACCCCGCCTGTTGAATGTGATGCCAGAGCAGGGGCGCCATTCCATGCAGTTCGGCCTGGGCGGGTAAATCATCCCAGGCAGAAAATCCCTCAAGCTGGCGGCCAAGCTCTTCATACATTGCGGGATGTCCCTGCGCGCGGGCACACAAGGCAAGCAGGCGATAGGTTTGATCTAGCCTGTTGTCATCGTCTCTTTGATCCATTGCGTTGCAGTCTCTATATCGGAATAGGTCATACGAAAAGCAGGAGCTTGTTGAACAATCCTTGCGGCTGTGCTCATGCCGTGGTCGGGGAAGTTTCGAGCATTCACCAAATTCTGCATCAACTGAAAAAGCGCATCGGCGGCGCTAATTTTTTCCACCTGCAATTCCTCTCCTTTTTCATAGCGCGGAAAAATTAACAAGCGCGGCAAAGCTTCCCGTTCCACGGTTGCAGAATTAAACATCTCTGGCCGCGCCCAGACAGAGCCATCCCGAAATTTTTGAGGATCATCATTTGCATCCTCGACCCAACGCCGCCAAATGAAAGCCGAACCACGCTTCAACACCATGGAACGAGGAAACCCGCTAAAGGTATTGCCATTCAGTGGACAGGAAATCACTTCATCCGTCAGATATTGCATTCCACTCGCTGCCAGCCATGCGGCCAGGGAGGATTTGCCGCTCCCGCTCCGCCCGCACAGGATCAGACCACCCCCGGCATGGGCCAACGCTGCGGCATGAAAAACAAGGCTGGTCCTGGATGCGCCATTCAGGCGTGTGAGCACATCCTGCATGAGATGGTTTAATGCCGACTCATACGAAAGGCGGGAAAACAAATCACTGCCGTCCACAGAGGCGGAGATGCAATCCTCGGAATCGGCAGTTATTTTAAAATCTGCAAGCAGTGTCCCTTTGTGATTTTCAAAAGAACAGTGCTTGAAATGCGTTTTCATTGTCCGCTGTATCCCCTGATGCGTTGAACTCAAACCAACTGTATTGCCTGCAAACTGGACAAACAGGTCTTTTGTCTTCAAAAAATTTCACCCGCTTTTTAATATACCCTGGTCTATCAAGGAGTGGACAAGCGCTGGTACGTCCGCACGAATCTGCTCGGCTGAATCCGGGTATGCGGCGCTCAACAAATTCAAAATTTCATCCACAGTTCGGGAACCATCACACAACTGCCAGACCAGTGCGCCTGTTCGATTCATGTAAAAAACGGCATCCCGCGCCGGATGAAGCAGGACAAACTCCCCATCCAGGTTTTCCATGCGGAATCCATCCACCAGCGACGGGATGACATTACTCAACATGAAATCCGCTTAACAGGCCCCATCATAGGTGATGACCTGCTGACAGGTATCAATTCCGTCATCGGGGTCATCGAAGCTCCAATCAACGGTGAAGGTGTCATTGATATTAAAGGTCATGAATTGAATCTCAATGTACAAATCCGCAACGCCGGAGGCGTCGGTCAGAAGCGTCCCATTTAATTGGGTGGGAAAAACAATTGTGCCGGCAGGGTTGCTGGGGGTCAATACGTAGCGCATGGAAATTCCGCTGGTTGCAGGAGTTATGGTCACCAGGCTGTTGGCAGATGCACACATCGTGTCTGGAACCCCACAATCAACAATAGAAAAGGGTGGCGGCGGTGGCGGTGGCGATGTTTGAGCGTGAGCTGGGAGAACGCCGCCTTCCAAAATCGGCTTGGTCCATTTATCAGGGATGTTTGCAAGAACAACTGCGCCTGTGGCGGCGGCTAAAATCTTAATGGCGTCTCGTCGGGTGATTTTGTTTGATGTCTGGTCAGTCATAGCCTTTTCTCTGAGTGCGAATGTTGTATATATTTATTATAACATTATGCCCCTCCCTGAATTATCAAATTCCATTCAGAGAGGGGCAATCTTTCGACTTAATAGATGCCGCAATTCAGACAGCGCAATTGACTTTACTTGCGGTATGTAACATTGACCTGATGGCGGGCGGCCTTGAAATATTCCGCCGCAAATTTGGCGGTATCTTCTGGGTCGTAGGGTGCGCAACTGAACACATCGAGGTAAATAGCACGGCTGGCGTCCGCAAAATGGGCGGAGATGAGCGAGGTTTCGATGAGCTGCGTCATGCTGAAGCCTTGCACACGCGGTTCGTCGCCAAAGAAGACGACCTGCGTCTCTCCGTAGCGGCGCATTTTGATACGGTCACACAGGATGACGACAAACTCGCGGATCGCATCCGCATTTTGCATGAGCGCCAAATCACAATCGTAAAGATCGATTGCAGAGGACACCCCCCAATATTCTGCTGTTTCTTCCGTGTTATTTAATTTTGAATCTTTCTCTTTAAAAGTATTCATCCGTACAACTCTTTTCTAAAGAACTCCGGCAGGGCAAATGCCGCTTTATGGATATCCGGATTGATGTAATTATTCACTCCGGGTGGGAAGGGGGCTTCGAGGCCGTTTTCCCAGGGAATATTCGAGACGTACATGAAGCCAATTCCGCCGCCGGGATAGGTTGGGATATTGGCATAATAATAGGCGGGATTCTTCGTCAGCATTTTGGCAGATTTGTAAATCTGCTTGATCAATTCTGTATCGAAGAAGGGCTGTTCACATTGCGTGGCGGCGGCTCCGTTTGGAGTCAACGCACGCACCATGAGTTTGTAAAATTCATCAGAAAACAGCCGCTCGGCCATGCCAATGGGGTCGGTCGTATCCGAGATGATGACATCAAACTGGCCGGGGTTTTCTTCGAGATAGCCAAATGCGTCCCGTACGAGTAGTTTGGCGCGAGGATCAGCCCACGGGTCGCCGAAAGAGGCGAAGTGTTCGCGGGATAAATCCACGACACGCTGATCCAATTCACAGACGACAGCTTCTTCCACGGAGGGATATCGCAAGACCTGCTGCAATGAACCACCGTCACCGCCGCCGACGATGAGCACGCGTTTGGGGTTTCGGACCGCCAGCATGGGCACATGCACGATCATCTCGTGATAGCCAATATTGTCACGCTCGGTGAGTTGGATGATGCCATCCAGGATCATGGCCTTGCCGAAAAACTCAGTTTCAACAATTTGCAAATGTTGAAACTGAGTCTGTTCATCGGCAAGGATCTTTTTTATGCGAATCCCCTTGCGGTAATAGGGATGTAATTCTTCGGTAAACCAAATACTCATTCAATTTCCTATATGGCAATCGGCATTTTGGTTTCAACAGATGCTTCGCGGTCAAGCTTGCGCATCGAGAAATCATCCGCGCCAAAGGCCTGTTTGATGCGCATGAGCAGGGGCATCATGTCCATGCCGATGGCGCAGGTAAACAGGTCAATGGCGCAATAATTATGTTCGGGCCATGCATGCAAACTTGCATGCGACTCTGCGAGAAGCAAAAAACAGGTAAAGCCATGCGGGCTAAACTTGTAAAAGCCCTCATCCACAACCGTCAGGCCGCTTTCACGTACGGCCTGCGCAAACAGCGAATAAGCTCGCTCGCTATCCATGAGAATCTCATGGTTGCAGTCGGAGAGATCGAAAATAAAATGCTCTCCCAATTTCAAAGTCGCGTTCACTCACACCTCCAGGGGTTAAAAATGAAAGAACCCACCCGAAGACAATTTTCCAAATGACTCCGCAGGATGTTTCCCTGCGTAACAGGTGGAAGCGTTTCGAGCAGACTCTATGCAGTATTTATACTATGGCACAGCGGAGTGTCAATCTTTTAAGCCAGTGAATATTTTTTATTGCAATGTCCTGTTGAAATCAAAATCATCATTACGCGCCCGTTGTGGGTCATAATCAATATTCAGAGGGTCTTTGGATGAACAAATTGAAATGAACGTAAAAATGGCATCGAAAAATGGGAAGTATGGTTAAATGTGGTCTCGATAACTCGACCACCATATAAGGATTGAAACAATGACCGAAAACCTGGATGATCTCAACAAGGAAACCCGCGAAGCCTGGGAAGTTAACGCCGAAATATGGGATAACCGCATGGGCGACGAAGGTAACGACTTCTTCAACATCCTCTGCTGGCCCGCCCTCGCCTCATTGCTTAACCCTCAGCCTGCTTCTCGAATCCTCGACATTGCCTGTGGCAACGGCCTGACCACCCGCCGCCTCGCCGAACTCGGCGCACGAGTGACAGCTTTTGACTTTTCCGCAAATCTCATCGAAAAAGCGAAAGCGCGACTTACCAATTACGCATCACGCATTACTTTTCACGTGCTCGACGCAACCGATAAATCCCAGCTTCTCCAAACCCTCCAACCCTCTGCCCCATTCGATTCCGCCCTCTCCAACATGGCGCTTTTTGACATGGCGAACATCGAACCTCTGTTTCAGGTACTGCCAAAATTACTCAAACCAAAAGGGGCCTTCGTCTTCAGCATCACCCACCCTGCTTTTAACAATGCCTCGTCCATGCACGTGATGGAAGAAGTGGACGACGGCGAGATCAAAACCGTGTATTCCATCAAAGTCTCGCGTTACATGACTCCCCATCACCAGCGTGGACTCGCCCTTCGCAACCAGACCAAGCCACAGATCTATTTCGAGCGTCCGCTTCAATACTATCTTAACCTTGGCTTCAAAAACGGATTCATCCTTGATGGCTTTGAAGAGTGCGCCTTTCCGCCCGAAGTCCCGCAAATGACTCCGCTTGGCTGGGGTGGAAAATTCAGTGAATTGCCCGCCGCCCTTGTTGTGCGATTGCGTCTATCTTTTTAAACTCCACTACCCACTTTCCACCTTCCTCCTTTCCTCATGATCTACCTCCTCATCGAATTCCTCGACGAATTAATTTATGGAATCAGCGAAGCCGCCTGGCCGCTCATCCGCGATGACCTGCATTTAAATTACGTTCAAATCGGCCTGGCATTATCGTTACCCGGCTTTCTTGCCAACTTCATCGAGCCATTCCTCTTTACCCTCGCCGACGCATGGAAGCGCCGCGCCGTCATCCTTGCGGGCGGAATCTTTTTCACCCTTTCGCTTGCCCTCACCGGCATTAGTTATTCATTCCTCTTTCTTCTTTCCTCCTTCATTTTGTTCCATCCATCTTCTGGGGCGTTCGTCAGCATTTCACAAGCCTCGCTCATGGATTTGCAACCCGAACGCCGTGAACACAGCATGGCGCGCTGGACCTTCGCAGGCTCGCTCGGCGTGTTCATCGGGCCAATCCTGCTCAGCGGCGCAGCATTTATCGGCTTCGGCTGGAGGGGTATGTTCCTTGCGCTTGCGCTTCTTTCCACACTCATCCTCATGTACGCATGGAAACACGTCCCAGACAGTTCAATTACCAACGACGAATTGCCACGTTTCACCGACATTCTCAAGCAATTCAAATCCACCTTCGCCGCTTTAAAAAATTGGGCTGTTGTCCGCTGGCTGATCCTGCTTGAATTCTCCGACCTCATGCTCGACGTGCTCTACGGCTTCCTCCCGCTTTACTTTGTGGATGTGGCGGGCTTTACTCCCGCGCAAGCCGCGCTCTCTGTGGCTGTGTGGACGGGCGTTGGTCTGCTCGGTGATTTCCTGCTCATCCCGCTCGTGGAGCGCGTCAAAGGCCTCGACTATCTTCGCATCAGTGTCGTCATCGAACTCGTTCTCTTTCCGCTTTTTCTTCTTTCATCCCAGGCGTGGCTTAAATTTGTCATCATCGGCTTCATGGGTTTTTTCAACTCCGGCTGGTACGCCATTCTCAAAGCCAATCTTTTCGACTCGATGCACGGTCAAAGCGGCGCGGTCTTAACGCTCGACAACGTTTCAGGATTATTTGGTAAACTCATCCCCTTCGGCATTGGTCTCGCCGCACACAATTTCGGAATCGGAGCAGCCATGTGGCTTTTGCTCGCCGGGCCAATCGCCCTCTTCATCGGTCTTCCACGCAACACGAAACACGTATCCCATGACGCCTGACACCTCCATCTACATCCACATCCCATTTTGCAAACACCGCTGCGCCTACTGCGACTTCAACACCTACGCCGGCCAGGAAGATTCGATTCCCACGTATGTGGATGCATTAATACAGGAAATAAACCTAATCGGGAATCAGGCCACACGACTACCCGACCAACTGACCATCAAAACCGTTTTCTTCGGCGGCGGGACTCCTTCGCTTCTTTCCGCCCTGCAATTTGATTCCATACTAAAAGCATTGACCTCCGCCTTTGCATTTACTCCCAATCCTGAAATCACCATCGAGGCCAACCCCGGCACCATCTCCCCCGAAAAGCTGAACGGCATTCGCAAAGCAGGCATTAACCGCATCAGCTTCGGCGTGCAGTCCGCCAACACCGAAGAATTGCGCATGCTCGAACGCGAACATGATTTCTTCGACGTGATCGAAGCTGTGTCCACTGCAAGAAAAGCAGGCTTTGACAATCTCAACCTCGATTTGATTTATGGATTACCCGAACAAACCTTGCAAACCTGGCAAACCACCCTCCAACGAGTCGTTGACCTGCACCCCGAACACATCTCCGCCTACGCGCTGACTCTCGAACATGGCACACCGTTTGGGAGATGGTCATCGAGGGGCCTGCTCCCACTCCCCGACCCAGACCTCGCCGCTGAAATGTACGAATGGACAATGAACTTTCTCTTCCAATCTGGCTACGTGCAGTACGAAATTTCCAATTGGGCGAAAAGCAAGGATGAAGGCAAAAGGATGAGGGATGAAGAAAGCGAAAATTCATCCTTCATCCTTCACGCGAAGCGTTCATCCTTTGCCTGTCAGCACAACCTCCAATATTGGCGTTCCCTCCCCTACCTCGCCTTCGGTGCTGGCGCACACGGATACGCAAACGGCTATCGCTACTCAAACGTCCTGCGAATCAAGACCTACATCGAACGACTCGCCAATTACCAATCACCAATTACAAATTACGACTTCCCCTTATCTCCCGCCACTGTCAACCAGCACAAGCAAACGTTGAAAGATGACATGTCAGAGTACATGTTGAATAATCTCAGACTAACGAATGCCGGGGCTTCGGAATCAGATTTCAGATTAAGATTTGGAAGCGGGCTTTTGGATGTCTATCCAAAGGAAATTGAAGAGCTTGTCAAAAATGGGTTGCTTGAATGGCATAAAAAGACTTCCGAAGTTTTGGAAACTTCGGAAGTCTTAAGGCTTACCAAACGCGGAAGACTATTGGGAAATCAAGTCTTCATGCGGTTTGTCTAATTACTTTTTCTTCACAACTTTCCCGGTCGCCTTCTTGGCTACTTTCTTCGCAGCAACTTTCTTGACAGCGGCCTTCTTGGCAGCAACTGGGCGATGCTTCAATGCGGCATGAGCAGCGGCCAAACGTGCAATCGGCACGCGGAAGGGAGAGCAGGAAACGTAGTTGTTGCCGATGATGTGACACCACTCGATGGAATCGGGGTCGCCGCCGTGCTCACCGCAGATACCCACTTCAAGGTTCGGGCGGGTCTCGCGTCCATCTTTGATGGCCCAGTGCATCAACTTGCCAACGCCATCGCGGTCGATCGTCTGGAAGGGATTCTTTTCCAAAATCTCCTGCTGCACGTAAGTGACAAGGAAGTTGCGTTCGGCATCGTCGCGCGAATAACCGTAGGTCATTTGTGTGAGGTCGTTTGTGCCAAAAGAGAAGAACTGGGCTTCCTTGGCGACCGCGCCCGCGGTGACGGCAGCGCGCGGGATTTCGATCATGGTGCCGAATTTGTATTCGAACTTGACGCCTTTTTCCTTCATCACGGTGGAGCCGATCCGTTCGAGGCGGGGCTGGATCCATTCCAATTCCTTCACTGTGCCCGTCAATGGGATCATGATTTCCGGCTTCACCACAACGCCGCGCTTCGTGCAATCTGCGGCGGCTTCGAAGATGGCGCGTACCTGCATCTCGACGATCTCCGGCATGGCAATCGAAAGGCGCACACCGCGCAGGCCCATCATCGGGTTGGATTCGTGCATTCCTTTGATCGCGACGAGCAAATCCTCTTTGGCTTTCAAACCGTCCGCCTCGCCTTTAACGCGCATCGTGATGACTTCTTCAAATAGTTTTTCCTCATCAGGCATAAATTCATGCAGAGGCGGGTCGATCAGGCGGATGATGACCGGGTAGCCATCCATCGCTTCGAAGAGGCCGTCAAAATCTTTGCGCTGGTACGGCAGGAGTTTGTCAAGCGCTGAAGTGCGTCCCTCGCTCGTTTCGGAAAGGATCATCTGTTGGACGATTGGCAAACGCTCCGGCTCAAAGAACATGTGCTCGGTTCGGCACAGACCGATACCGACAGCGCCATACGAGCGGGCGCGGCGCGCATCCTTGGGATAATCCGCATTGGCCCAAACCTGTAAACCGCGTGTAGGCCAGCCTTTGGGGGCAACACGCACATCTTTGCGCGCGCAAACTTCGTCCGCCCATTTGAGCAGGGTCATTAACTCAGTCTGTTCTTCAAGAGAAGGCGTGGACATGGGGATTTTTCCAACAAATACCTGCCCCGTTGTACCGTCCACAGAAATCCATTCACCTTCCTTCACCACTTTTTCGCCCACGTTCATGACGCGTTTTTCAAGATCGATCTTGATCGCCGAGGCCCCCACCACGCACGGGATGCCAAACTGACGGGCAACCACCGCCGCATGAGATGTTGCGCCGCCTTCACTGGTCAATACCCCTTTGGAGGCGATCATGCCATGCACATCATCGGGCTTCGTGAACGGACGCACCATGATGGTGTCTTGTTTTTCTTCCTTTGCAAATCGTTCGGCGGTATCCGCATCAAAATAGACCTGACCAACCGCCGCGCCGGGGGATGCGTTCACACCCTTCGCGATGAACGCGCCCGATTTCTCGGCGGCTTTCTTGGCTTCTTCTTCAAACTGCGGGTGCAGGAGCGTGTCCACATTTTCAGGGGTGATGCGTTCCAGCGCTTCTTCCTTCGTCAGCAAGCCTTCGTTCGCCATGTCCACGGCCATCTTCACCGCGGCTTTGGCAGTGCGCTTGCCATTGCGGGTTTGCAGCATCCACAACTTACCGCGCTCGATGGTGAATTCAACATCCTGCATATCATGATAATGTTTTTCCAGGCGCGCGGTAATCTTCATGAATTCGTCATAGGCTTTGGGCATACGGTCGATCAATGTCTCAATCGGGTTCGCATTGCGGATGCCCGCAACCACGTCCTCACCCTGGGCGTTGAAAAGGAAATCACCCATCATTTTCTTGTCGCCGGTGGATGGGTTTCTCGTGAAGGCCACGCCGGTGGCAGAATCATCGCCCATATTACCAAACGCCATGGTCTGAATATTGACCGCCGTCCCCAATGTGTGGGAAATGCCTGTCGCGTTGCGATAGTCAATGGCGCGTTTGCCATTCCAGGATTTGAAAACCGCCTCGGTCGCCAATTCAAGCTGCTTATGCGGATCCTGCGGGAAATCAAACCCTTTTTCCTTTTTCACCACAGCCTTGAACGCTTCCACCATTTGCTTCCAGTCATCGGCTGTCATATCGGTATCGAGCTTGTAACCTTTTTTATGCTTGTACTCTTCCAGTGGATGTTCAAAGGCTTCATCTGGAATTCCCAGCACTACAGAGCCGAACATCTCCACCAGGCGGCGGTACGAGTCATACACAAAGCGCGGGTTGCCCGTCAACGCCACCATGCCTTCGGCGGTTTTATCCGTGAGGCCAATGTTCAACACCGTATCCATCATGCCCGGCATGGAAAACTTCGCACCCGAGCGGCACGAAACCAGCAATGGATTCTTCGGGTCCCCAAATTTTTTACCTGTTTGTTTTTCAATTGCTTTCAATGCTTTTAATTCTTGATCCCACAGCCCTGCGGGAAATTTCCCCAACTTTTGATATGCGTTACATGCCTCGGTCGTCACTGTAAAAAATGGCGGCACTGGAACCCCCGCGCGTGTCATATCCAGCAAGCCCGAACCTTTTCCGCCCACGAGTGCTTTTACCGCATCCCATGAACCGCCAGCAACTTTCTCAGCTTCTTTCACCTCATTAAAGAGATAGACCCATTTGGTCATTTCAGCCTCCTGATAAGATTGGATTTTTTATTATTTATCATTTCGATTGTGAAATATTTTACCAAAAAGAATCCAATTAACCCATGACAAATATCACCAGATCATCTGACTTCAATCCGTATAGTTCATAGAAAAGACTGCCTTGTAAGCTGTAAACACATTGCAAAGTACAGCAGGAAACAATTAAGTGATAATAGCTTCACGGTAAAAATTATGACCACAAAAATACTTGTAATCGACGATGACATTGCCATCACTGAATTAATGAGCATGTTACTCAAAACGCATGGCTTTGATGTAATTACCACTAACAGCGGCGCGGACGGTATAAAACTCGCGCGCGATAATAACCCCAACGTGGTGCTTCTGGATCTGATGATGCCCGAGGTGGACGGCTGGCAGGTGGCTAAATCAATCCGCGCATTCAGCAATGTTCCCATTCTCATCCTTTCGGCCATCAATGACCCGCGCATGGTTGCCAGCGTGTTGGATGCAGGCGCCGACGATTTCCTCGTCAAACCCGTGCCCAGCGGTGTGCTCGTCGCCCACATCAGGAAGATGGTAAGGCGGACCGGCTCGCTGGACAGGTCCAAACTAAAAAAAACTGACTCGCTGTCCAGCAACACCCAGCCGCTTCCCTCTTAACCGTCAGCCTGATTCTGTTTAACAAACATGCCCGCCACTTTGAGAGTGACGGGCAATTAATTTAATTTCATTTCAACAGTTTCAATGCCTCAGCCGTTTCCTTTGGAAATTCCAGCATCGGCATGTGACCAGCCTTCTTCAGTTTGATTAAGCGCGCCGCTGGCAAAGCGGATTTTATTTCCTTCGCCCGATCAATCGGGATAAGCGCGTCAGCATCCCCGTGAATCAGCAGGACCGGGAATGAGAATTGGGAAAGAACGGGCGTGGAATCCTCCCGTTCTGCCATCGCTTTCAACGCGCCGATAACACCCGCCTTGCTTTGCGCCTTCATCAAAAGGTTTGTAAATTCCCGCACTTTTTCATCCGCCGAAAGTTTTGGCTCCATGGCCTCTGCTACAACATTCACCCCTTTTTCCAACACATCACGCGCCGTTTTATAGCGCCCGGCCTTTCGCTCAGGGGCATCGGCGGCGGCCTGCGAAGAGACCAATGCCAGCCCGCTCACACGATTTGGGTATTCTTTGGCAAAGGCTAGCGCTACGTACCCCCCCATCGAATGACCGGCAAAGGCGGCTTTTTCCACACCGAGAAAATCAAGCAAACCCACGATGTCGTTTGCAAAATCCAGCATGGTGTATGGCGTCTCCACCGTGGAAGATTCCCCAAAACCACGTAAATCAGGGACGATCAGGTCGAAATCATTTTCCAGCAAGGGGACAACGGAATCCCAAATGGAAAGATCAAGCGGGAATCCGTGAATCAAGACCAGCGGCGAACCGCTTCCATGGCGTTCGTAGGACAAATCTATATTCTGTTCAGACGGGTTTTCCATTTTACGTGCCTCTTTCTTTGGTTACTTCCAGTTGACATCCACTTTCAATTTGCTGCCAAGTTTCGATTTATAAAAAATGCGTCCGTTGTCACGCCCAAATTCGTAGACGCGGCGGGTGATGTCCACATCCGCTTTGCAGTATTCTGCGACCTTGTCCAACTCGCCGTTGCGGAACCATTGGACGGATTGCAGGCCGTCCGCCGTTTTGGCTGCGCCGAGGGTGGCGCTGGCGATGTTATCGAGACTGATGCGAAAGCCTAGAATCTTTTGCAGGTCGAGGAGCAGGTCAAGGGTCGGGATGGAGGCGAAGCGGGTCTCAGGCGAGTATGGTTTGAGCACCAGGTAATCGAATCCTTGCAAATTGAATCCGATGACCTTCGTCGCGGATTTCAATTCTTCGACCAAAGCGGGGACATCTTTTTCCCAATAAACAGTGAAATTATTTTTCGCCGTCGAATACGTGACGCCGCAGGCGACTTTCAATTTTGCGATATTTTCGCGTCCGCCGACTTCATCGAACAGGTATTGAGATTCAAGATCAAAGAAGACGTAGTTCATATTGCCTCACAGTTGCAAGTTACGTATTGCGTGTTCCGTTTGGATTCTCTTTGAGCCAGTCGCGCGCAAAGGTGAAAGCCTGTTCGCGATTCTGAATCTTCCCTGCGGCTTGATTCTCGCGGATGGCTTCGAGCAGTTGACCAACGACAGGGCCAGGCTTAAGTTTTAATTCCTTCATCAATTCGTGTCCATCCAACAGGCGTGGCGGAGTAATGACTTCTTCAGGGCGTTCCCAATAATTTTCAAGCAAAGTGCGGGCAACATCGAGATAGGCCGTCCAAGTCTCAATTGTAAGCTCGTTGGCGGAGGTGGCGCGTAAATCAGCAAGAGCAAGCAGGATCAAATCCACGCCCGCTTTGCCGCTATCGCGAAAGAAACGATAGATGGCTTTCCGCGACGGGGTTTGTCTGTCTGCCTCCATGCGAGTGCCGAAGAAATGAATGCGCATGTGATGCCTGACGATGGCATGGATGCGATCAACCTCATC
>JACPVB010000110.1 GCA_016191985.1 Chloroflexota bacterium
ATAGGTCGTTAGGATCAGTTTCCGCGTGACCGTTGTGTCACTGCAAGCCAGATAGAGAATTCCCGTGCTGCCATCCTTGTTGGTAAAAACTTGGCGCACGAACAGTACAGGGAAAGGCACGTCTTTGAGCCAGCCTGTAAACAGCGTCTCTTCTTGCCAGGGCAGTTCTTCAATCGGTGTAAAGCGGTTGGATTGATACTCTTCCGCACTCACAGCCGCCAAACGATTGGATTTCAGCGCACACACAAAGTCTTTTTTGAGCGTTTGTTTGATATGGCACATATTTTCCTTCGAGGCAAACCAAGTGTCGAACAAGACAAAGCGAAACTTCAATTGGTTCTGCACGCACACATCCAGCATGGCTCTCATCAACTCGTTCTTGGTCACCAGACTGGCTCGTTTGCGCTTGCGCGTTTTCAGGTCGCTGTATTCGACAGGCTTCTTGATCAACTCAAATGCCACTGGAATCGAAATGTCTTCCACATGATACAAGCAGTTGAGTAGATTGAAACCTTGCACAGCCCGACCTTTGCTATGATCATAATGCCAGCACATCACTTCATTCTCATCTGTGTACGGCTTTTCCTGGACCGTATCGTCGAAAATCAAGACGGCCTCTTCCCGTTCCACCTTCCGTACTGTGGATTTGACTTCCAGCCACAAGTCTTTCGATCTGTACTCGCCACCTGACAGAAAACGTGTAATCTGGTCATGGCTGACTTGTCCATTCACCAGTGTCGATAACCCGGTCGCTGTGGCGTGTCCAAATGTGCTGAGCAAATAATCGGTGTAGAGTTCCAAGTATTCTTTTTTCATGCCCAAATCTTACTCGGTTTTTGACGCATTCACTGCGTAACATCAGTTAATAACAGGAGGCAAATCATGAGATGTTTTAGTCATATTCCTATCATCCTGCTAATTACCTTTTTGCTTGGATGTAATAGTCAAAATAGTCAGCCTACGACAGCATCCTCAACAACGCCAACACTTCCAGCCAACACCGCCACACCAACTGTTACGTTAACGCCTACGTTAACAACATCCCCAACACATGAACAAATTGCAATTCAATTTCCTGAGTGGGCGAAGAATCCTGAGACACAGATATTATTAGCTCCCGTTGGGACTCGCGACAAAGGCTATGAAAACATGGCATTGTTCAATGCCGAAACAGGGGAAAAATTTGATGTACCTTTGACCTCAAAAATAGGAGATTATTTTTGGACGCCAGATGGTTCAGGGTTTGGGTTTTTACCAAAAAGTGAACAGCAAATCATCTTTTTCTCAATTAAGGACGAAATAATTGTCACCATACCAATCCCCAAGGAAGCGTCTAGGTTTCTAAGCCAGGGCGAAGATCGAGTGGAGTCAATTCAGATAACCACTTCAATTTTTTCAAGTTCTGATTTTCTTCTCCTGCCCATTTGGCTGCCATTATCACCAGACAGGAAATATTTTGTTTATCAAGAAAAATATGATGAGACATATACCAGCATATTTGATATTTCAGCGAACAAAACTGTTTATATTTCTGATCCGGGAGATGAGTATGTTGACTTGTATTCGGAATGGTCGCCAACTTTCCCTTTGCTTGCAATTGTAGAGGTCGATCAAATACCCGAGATGTACAACTCATTTCAAATTCTCCCTACTTTTAGGTTACGGGTTTACAATGTTCAATCTCAACAAGTAATTGCTTCATATAAGAATGTAACCTTCCCAACATGGTCACCTGATGGCACAAAGTTTTTATTTCAAGAGTGGCAAAAGAGAGAGACTGGTTTATATGAGTATTGGGCTTCTCCACCTTGCATATTTGACACTCTCAAAGGAACAACAAATTGTTATCACGAAACCCTAACTGAGGAAATTAATCAATTCAGTTCATTAAGTTGGTCCCCTGATCAATCGATGATTAGTTATGTTTATAGCTCTCAAGGCTTCTGCATGATTACTTTGCCCACCGCCAAAACACAATGCATACTAGCGAAGGCAGATATTGAAGATAATTTTATTCGTCAATATTCCTGGTCGCCTGACAGTAATTTTATCTCCTTTGAATTCGACTCAGTAGGTCCTTTATCTGACGATAATGACAATCCGAAATTGGGGATAGCGAATGTTGACACAGGCGAATATTTCTCAATAGGCGAAAATATAAATATGCATTACCTGGGTCTTTGGCGACCATCACCCAGTCCTTAATATTTCAATTTGTACAAAGGAGAAATCATGAAACTCGTATCCGATATTCTTATCATTATCGTCGCCCTCCTGCACTTCAGCTTTCTCTACCTCGAAATGTTCCTGTGGGACAAGCCGCGCGGGATGAAGTCCTTTCGCTTGACGGAGGAATTTGCCAAACAATCCAAGTCTCTCGCCATGAATCAGGGACTGTACAACGGCTTCCTCGCCGCGGGTCTCATCTGGGGCATCTTCGCGGGCGACGCGGTGAAAATTTTCTTCCTGAGCTGTGTCATCATCGCGGGTATCTTCGGCGCGATGACCGTCAGCAAGCGGATATTTTACATCCAAGCCGTCCCCGCAATTTTGGCGTTGGTGGTTTTATTGGTTTCTTAACAAAGTGAGTGCGTCGCACCTTACTTAATGAGACAAACCCAATCGAGCAGATTCTGTCTCTTTAATGAGACGAATCCACCCGTCTGGTGCGACGCACATTTATCAAGGAAAACATTATGCACCCCTGGAAACATTACGTGGCAATTGGAGATAGCTTCACCGAAGGCATTGGCGACCCTGTAGATGGATTCCAATCCATCGGCTGCATGGAGCGGCTGGCCCAAATTTTGCAAAAATCCAACCCCGATTTTCAATTCACCAACCTCGCCAAACGCGGGTTGATGATCTCCGAAATTCGCCAGGGACAGTTGGTGCACGCATTAAAGCTCAAGCCTGATTTCGTGTCCATCGTGGCGGGCGCAAACGATATTATGAAGGGCAGGTTCGAGGCGCAGAACTTCGAGAACGAATTGCGCGGGCTTTATGAATCCACTGTAAAAACGGGCGCGTTGGTCAGCTCGGGAAATATTCCATTTTTCCCATTCATCAAAACTCTGGAAGCGCCAGTTCAAACACGGTTGAATCGCCAGATCGAGAAAGCCAATTCCATCATCCAAAACCTCGCGGATGAATACAAGATCATCCTCGTGAACGCCAATGCTCACGGCGACGACTTTGACGAGAATGATTGGAGCACAGACTTTGTCCACTTGAATGCGCGGGGATATTTCAAATTTACAGATGTGATCATCCAAACGCTGGAGAAGCACACTGGAGTTGAGCTCGGGAAAGCAGAGTTGCCGTAAATCGCGTAAACCGAAAAGAAAAAATATGAAAACAAATAAGAAGAAGAAAAATGAGGAAATGCGCTCAGAATACGATTTCAGCAAAGCCGAGCGTGGAAAGTTTTATCGCCCCTTGAGTAAGGGATACACAACTCATGTAAAAAAAGCTGACGGGACGGTTGTGGTCAATCATTACACGCTTTCAGAAGGTACTGTTTTGCTTGCGCCCGATGTTCTTGAATACTTCCCCGATTCAGAATCAGTCAACGAGGCATTGCGTTCGCTGATCAAGTTGATGGATAAAATGCCTGCTCGAAAATACAAACAGCACAAACCATCGGCTTTTCAAGTGGCCGAAGGAAAGCGGTAACGTAGGGACGCCCTTCATGGGCGTCCTGATTGTGTCTAGGAAACAACAAGGGCGACCGCAAGGGTCGCCCCTACAACACACACACAAAATCTGCGAACAGGCCATAGGCCGTTTCCACAGGTCCGCCCTGCATACCGGGTTTTTCAGATAATGTAATCGAGTAATCCAGGATCACATCGGTTCTAAACGTAACACCGGTGCTGGAATTCATCATGCCATACAACGAGGAGGTTGAGTCCACCAGTTGCGGGGAAACACTGGCCTCCACTTTATCCCCATTTTTTTCAGCAGAACAAACCAGTTTATAACGCTTGCCTTCGGCCCTGGCTTTGGCGATCATCTGCGGCGAGATGCCGCGAATGCCCGTAGGATTCACTTCCTGCGGGGTCATCGGCGTATCCCACAGCACCGTCACCAACGCGGCGACTTTGATGGCGGCGTCCCAACCATCCACATCGTTGGTGGGGTCGGTCTCCGCCACGCCAATGGACTGGCAGAATTTCACCGCGTCTTCATATGATTCGCCATTTTCCATTCTTGAGAGGATGATGTTGGTCGTTGCGTTGAAGATGCCTTTGAAGGAAGTTAACTCTGCCAACGAAAACGCCTCACGCATGACCGAGAAAACTGGTGCGCCACCCAGTACAGTGGACTCAAACCTGAACTTTTTCCCCTTTGATTCGGCCAGCGCGGTCAACTCGCGGTAGCCGTGGACGACCGGTCCCTTGTTGGCGGTGATGGCGTGCATGTTTAAATTTAATGCGGTGCGGATGTGATCGAGCGCGGGCTGTCCCGTTTGGGTGTTGACGGGGCTGTTCTCGAACATGACATCGGCGGATGAAGCCTTGATTACGGCGAATGAATCTTCAACCTGGATGGTGGAAAGTGACGCAATGGATTTTCCACTTTCCACAAACTCCAATGCTTTTTGGATATCGAGTCCATCGGGGTTGACGGCGAAGCCATGCCTTCCCGTGGAAATGCCGGTGAACGAAAAGGTAATGTCATACTTGGATTTGAGCATGCCCTGCTTGCGGACGAGGAGTCTTGCAAGTGAACGCGCGACGTTTCCGAAACCAATGAGGGCGAGTTTGTAGTGCATGTGGAGGTCTCCTGATTTTTGGAATCAAACAGCTTGCTATTTGAATGCAGGAGCAAGCTCCTGCATTCCATAAGTCAAACCGGGGGATATGGATACGCCCTGCGTCCTTGCAATGGACGGGGGAATGTTTTGGTGGTACACAAAATCTCGGCGCGGGTCAACAGGGCGGAGATTTCGCTCGGGCTGAGATACTGTTCAAAGACGGCCGACCAACTGTCTGTTTGGGAAAGAGGCGCGAGCAGGTCGTTTGGAATCGGCTGACCGGCGAAGTCCCAGATCACGGTGCGAAGTTTATCATCTTCGTGGAAACAAATGCCGTGGTCGATGGCAAAAAGTTTTTGAGTCTCATCCTCGAAAAAGACATGACTGCCTTTGCGGTCGGCGTTGTTGGCGAGAAGGTCGAATAAAACGACGGGGCGAAGTTTTTCCTTGTCTGCGGGTGTGAAGTTGAAGTAGTGATACTCCACATCATAATTGATGTATTGCTGCAATGAGCCGGGGCCGTAGGGGCCGTCTTCGCGATAGATTGTGAACGGGACGATGTGAAAGCCAAGCGCTTCGCTCAAGCGCCAGGCGGCCACCTCGCGCAGGGCAAGCGTGTTATCTGGAAAATCCCAAAGCGGCTGCTCGCCTTTGCTCGGCTTGTAGACGGCCTGGTAGGTTTCACCCGCGTGTTGCACATCCACGAAGAAGGTGTAATTGCTGCCAAGCATGAATTGGCCCTTGAGTTCGTATTCGCCGTGAGTGAGGGCAGATTGTATTTTTTCGGAATTTTGTGGGACCATAAGAGTTGAAGGTTGAAGGTTGAAGGTGTAGGCCTGCAACTTTCAACTTGTAAACTTTCAACCGATCAATGCAGGTGTCCGTTCTTCTTCGGGCAGAAGTGACCTTCGGGTTCCATGGGCTGGCCGCATTGCGGACAAACGGGCCGTCCGCGCGAGGCCACGTCCTGTCCCCAGCGCGCAAGCTGGCGGAGTTGTGCGCGCGTTGCCCAAAAGCGGACTTGCGCAGCAGACTCGGGTTCGGCTTCTTCGGTCAGCAATTCCTTGGTGAAGATGACGACGCGGTCGCGTTCCTTGTCGTAGCCGAGGCCGATCTCACCGGCGCGGAAGAGCGGGTCTACAGGCGGGTTGATGCGCATCACATCCTCCACGTAATCGCCGGAGGCTTCTTCGAGGTCCGGGTTTTGCTGGCTGATCTGCGCGAGGAATTGTTCAATGCCAATGGCAAGCGAAAGCAATTGCGCCTTTTCGATAATGATGGTGATGGTGCGTTGTTCCTGATATGCTTGCAAATAAAAGACGCGTTGGCCGGGTTTGCCAATGGCGTCTGCTGTAATATGGTCGCAGGGGTCTACGTCAATTTCAAAGCGGGGCATGGGTGAATACCTTTTGTAAAATTGAGTATACCAGAATTGACCATGGATAATTGGCGATAGACGACGGGATAAAAGTTAAAAGCTTAACGCAAATAATGCAAATGAGTGAACTGCGCAAATAAATTTCCATCGTCCCTGGTCTGCCGTCCACCATCCACCGTCTAATGTATAATCCCAATATCTTTGCCAAAGGAGATGCCATGTACGATAAAAATAAACTCAACGAGTTAAAAGATTCCCTTAAAAAATGGGAGGAAACCTCCCTCAAAAAGGCCCTATCCCAACTCCCCGAACGCGCCGACGAATTTATCACGACCTCCTCCGAACCGATCAACCGACTTTACACTCCCCTTGATATTGCGGAAAACGATTACGCCTCCTCTCTCGGACTTCCGGGCGAATACCCCTACACAAGAGGAGTCCACCCGACGCTGCACCGCTCCAAGCTATGGACGATGCGCATGTTTGCCGGCTTCGGCACGGCGGAGGAAACAAACGCGCGCTTCAAATACTTGCTGGGGCAGGGTCAGACCGGCCTGAGCATTGCCTTCGACCTGGCCACGTTGATGGGCTATGATACCGACCAGCCCGAAGCGCTGGGGGAATTTGGCAAATGCGGCGTGGCAATCTCTTCGTTGAAAGATATGGAAATTTTACTGGATGGAATCCCGCTCGATAAAGTTTCCTCCAGCATGACCATTAACTCGCCCGCCGCGATCATCTGGGCCATGTACATCGCCGCGGCGGAAAATAAAGGGGTGCGGCCCAATCAACTGCGCGGCACGACCCAAAACGATATTCTCAAGGAATTTATCGCGCAAAAGGAATTCATCTTCCCGCCCGAACCTTCGATGAGACTGGTTGTGGATACGATGGAATTTGGCGCGCAGAAAGTTCCGCAGTGGAATACGATTTCGATCAGCGGCTATCATATCCGTGAGGCGGGCTCTACCGCCGCGCAGGAACTAGCCTTCACACTGGCGGACGGCATGGAATACGTCCGCTGGGGAATTGCACGCGGCATGGATGTGGACGAATTCGCTCCGCGTCTATCCTTTTTCTTCAACGCGCACAACGACTTCTTTGAGGAAATTGCAAAATACCGCGCGGCGCGGCGCATTTGGGCGCATGAGATGCGCGAGACTTTTAAGGCGAAGAATCCACGCTCGTGGCTGTTACGTTTCCATACGCAAACAGCGGGTGTTTCACTCACTGCCCAACAACCTGAAAATAACGTTGTCCGCGTGGCAATTCAAGCTCTCGCCGCAGTGTTGGGCGGCACGCAAAGCTTGCACACCAATTCATTGGATGAAGCGCTGGCCTTGCCGTCCGAACATTCCGTGACGATTGCTTTGCGCACGCAACAGATCATCGCCGAGGAATCGGGCGTGGCGAATACCGTGGATCCGCTTGGGGGTAGTTTCTTCGTCGAAGCGCAAACAGACCGAATGGAGAAAGAGGCGTATGCGTACTTCCGTCGCATCGAAGAGCTGGGCGGAGTCATCCCCGCGATTGAAAAGGGATTTATGCAAAGCGAGATCGCGGACGCGGCCTATCGCTACCAGCGCGAGATCGATACAAACGTCCGCAAGATCGTGGGAGTGAATGCGTATGCGGAAAATAAACCGTTGAGCATCCCAATCCTAAAAATGGACCCAGACGGATACAACCGCCAGGCGGCGCGTTTGAACGAAGTCCGCAAGACGCGCGACAGCGGGCGGGTGGGACAGACTCTTGATAAATTACGAATCGCTTGTGAAGGCACGGAGAATACGATGCCGTACATCATGGAGTGCGTCCATGCGTATGCCACGTTGGGTGAAATTATTGGGGTGATGACGAAGGTGTTTGGGAAGTACGAAGAACCGACGATGATTTAGTGATTGGAGACTATTGGTTGGTGGTCATGCTGTTGCACAAGGTGACATGCCTTTTGTAAATTGATAAGCATTGGAGAAAATAAGCGATGAAAAAACTTCAGATTGTTTTCTTGTTTGTGCTTTTGGCGGGATGTTCGTCAAGTCAGATAGTTTCCCCAACCGTAACTCCTGGCATCGCACAAACGCCAAGCCTGTTCCCAACCCAAACATTAACTCCGACATCCACATCCATACCTACTCCTATCCCAACGGCAATCGGGGGTGGAGCGGGAAAGATAGCCTTTACATCCGAGCGGGATGGGGTCTCTGAAATCTACGTGATGAATTCTGATGGCAGTAATTTGATCAGGTTGGCGAACAATATATCTCCCAAATTCGACCCGGCCTGGTCTCCGGATGGTAAACAGATTGCGTTTGGCTCCTACAACAATGACTCCGGTGGACTCTACTTCATGGATGCGGATGGCTCCAACCCCACTAAATTAATTGATAATAAAGAGCTTAGTATTAATAGCTATACGATCTCAGCTGGCCATCCAGTTTGGTCTCCAGACGGTAAAAAAATCGCGTTTGGAGGCGGCTACGGTAGCATTGACTGCTGTTTTGGTGCTAATAACATTTATGTGATGAACATCGATGGTAGCAATTTGATCAATGCCAGAGGTGTTTCATGGGAAGTTTTCATCACATGGTCTTCTGATAGTCAAAGAATTGCATTTGATTCCGAGAACTGCGATGGCAGCGAGGGAATCTGCGTGATGAATGCAGATGGCACCACGCACAACATTGCTGACGGCGGCAGACCAACCTGGTCACCAGATGGAAAGAAAATTGCTTTTCGCTCCGGTCCATATAACAATGTTGAGGTCTACGTTATAAATGTTGATGACACTGACCCCATCAACCTCACCCGTTACAGGAAAGGATGGGATGGCAACCCAGTATGGTCGCCAGATGGCAAGAAAATAGCTTTTAGTTCCTATCGGGATGGCAACTATGAAATCTATGTGATGAACGCCGATGGCAGCGATCAAATCAACTTGACAAATAATCAGGCGGGTGACGATGAACCGGTATGGTCGCCGGATGGTAGAAAAATTGCTTTTGTTTCGGACCGCGATGGGAACAATGAAATCTACCTAATTGATGCCGATGGTAGCAACCTGTTCAGATTAACAAATAATGATGCCAACGATTATTCCCCAACCTGGTCGCCATAATATCGAAGCCGACTGAAGTCGGCTGGGGGCCTTCAGCATCTCTTGTATGAATAGCCCGACGGTTGTATCGTCGGGCGGGGTTGAAGGTGAGATAAAATCTCCTGAAACAGAATCAACTCAAAGTCAAGAAAGAAGCGGGCAGTCCCTTCGAATGCCCAACCTATAAAGTAGAGACACGGCGGCGCCGTGTCTCTACTTTTTTGCTTCTGCACGTCGTATTGTTAGCAGTTTTTGAATCCGCGTATATTTTTCGCGTGTCAGCGGGTAGGACCAAGCCAGGATGATCGTGCCAAGCAAAATTACCACACCGATAAATGAGACCATCAGGCGGATGGCAAGGAGGGCGGAATCGGGTTGGGTAAATTGAGTCACATTTTCAGGCGGAGATTGATAGCCCGACCAGCCTAAAATTTGCAAAGTGATGAAGATGACTCCCGCCCCCGTCAATTTGCGGATGAGGGTGCGAATGCCGTAATAAATTCCCTCCTGCCTGCGGCGCGTGCGAAGCTCGTCCCATTCGATCACGTCGGGCAAAATGGAGTCGGGCAAAATATATGCGGCGGAAACGCCGATCCCCGCCAACGCCGCGAGGGTAAGCAGGTAGGTGACTTCACCCGGTTGAAGGGTGAAGATCAACGCCTGCACGATGATCCACGCCGACATGCCGGCGATATATGCCTGGATTTTGTTAAATCTTTTTGCAAACCATAACCAGAATGGAACGAACAAAACGCACACGAACATGAGAACACCAAAGAAAGCGGACTCGAGCGCGAGGTCCACACCAAGGATGGTTATCTTCGCGAGTAAATCTCCCTGCGCCACCCAGTACAACAAAAAGAACGGGAAGGTAATGGCGACCATGTCCACTGCCGACCAGTTGAACATGTAAATGCCCGCCGCATAACGGAATGGGACATTCTGCCAGGCGAGGCGCAATGTCTCACGGAAGGGAATGGATTCCTGTTCCTGCTCCTCCGATGCAAAACGCTCGCGCACGAACAAGCCAATAAAGAAAAGTGGCAGCGAACCGATGGACCCAAAGACCGCGCCTGCCGCTATGAACCCTTGTTGCTGTGAGCCGCCGCCAATAATGACCGCATCCACGATCATGGGCGCGGTGATGACCACCGTCATGGCAGACAGCAGTTGGAAAACGGTGCGAAAACTCGAAAGCGATGTGCGCTCATCATAATCCTGGGTCAATTCGGGGGTGAGGGAAAGATACGGCACCGCTACGAGTGTGAGCAAAGTGTCCGAGATCATAAAGGCCAGTGTCACATAAATGAGGAGGCCAATCTGGCTATCCCAATTGGGGGCAGACCAGAGCATAACAAAGCTCAACCCAAATGGAAAAGCAAACCACAAGAGGAACGGACGCCGGCGGCCAAGCTTTGATTTCATGCGGTCACTCAACGTCCCGATGATCGGGTCGTTGATGGCGTCCCAAATAATCCCAGCCAGCGCGCCAATGGAAGCCAGCCGCGGTTCGATGCCAACCACATCCGTGAGATAGAGCGCATAAAAAATGGAGCGCATCATGCCGATGCTGGCAATTCCCCAGTCACCGGAGCCGTATAAAAGTTTTAACCAAATGGGGAGTTTTTTGTTCATACCGATAATTCTAGGCAAAGAATTCGCGCAAGTGTAGCACAAAAGAAAAAACCGGGCGGGTGCAGTCGCACCTGCCCGGTAAATTCAATTCCACGATGTTACTTCTTTGAAGGGATGACGCTGATCAGCACTGCGCGTACCATGCGGCGGGTGGTGTACAAGCCGGTCTTTGCGTTGTAATCTTCGCAGGTGACGAGCGTGATCCAGGAATCCTCTTCGTGCTTGAGTACCTTGGAAATGCTGCTGGGTAAAATCTTCTGGTTCTCCTGAACCCGGTAAATATAGGTCTGTCCATTGACGTGGATGTAGACCATCTGCCCGATCTGCATACCCTTGATATCGGAGAATGGGCCAAGGTTATTGTTGGCGTCCAGCACGTGCGCGGTGAGTACCGTGTTCCCGGCCGTAGTCGGATAGGCGGAGCCTTCAAGATAAGCCACATTGTTTTGCAGCCAGGTCAGGTCCCAGGTTTTGTTGGTGATGGGCGCGCCGA
>JACPVB010000111.1 GCA_016191985.1 Chloroflexota bacterium
AATTTTAATGCTCGAACTTCGCAACGTCGCCAAATCCTACGAAGGCACCCCGCTCCTGCGCGACATTTCTTTCACCGTCTCGCAAGGCGAAACCATCTGTCTGCTTGGAGCATCGGGCAGCGGAAAGAGCACCATCTTGAGAATGATCGCTGGATTGGATTTTCCTGAACGTGGAGCGATTCTGCTAAACGGCATTGACCTCGCCCAGACACCGCCTCACCTCCGCGACTTTGGCTTGGTCTTCCAAGACTATGGGCTTTTCCCTCACCTGAACGTTTTTGAAAACATCGTCTTCGGTTTGAAGATGAAAAATATGGAGTCAAGGAGCTTGCTCCTTGACAAGCGACAGCAAGCTGTCGCACTCCAAAAACGCGTCATAGAACTTTTGGAGCAAGTCAACTTATCAGGCTTTGAGACTCGCAAAGTGACTGACCTCTCTGGCGGCGAACAACAACGCGTTGCCCTCGCCCGTGCCCTCGCCCCTCAACCCCGTCTGCTGATGTTCGATGAACCACTCGGCGCATTGGACAGGTCTTTGAAAGAAGATTTACTTAATGAATTGCGTGGTATTTTACGAAAGTCAAAAATTCCCGCCATCTACGTCACCCACGATCAAGAAGAAGCATTCGCCATCGCTGACCGCATTCTCGTCTTGCATGACGGCATCATCATCCGTGACGCTGCGCCGCATGAGATTTGGAAAAATCCCCAGTCCGCAGTTGTGGCAAAACTGCTTGGCATTGGAAATGTAATCGAAGGGGAAATAACTGCCGAAAATAAAGTCAAAACTTTATTTGGTACTTTCAATTTAAATTGTGCAAAAAATATTGGAGAAAAAATTCAATTACTAATTCAACAGCCCCCCTCTCCTTTAGGAGAGGGGCGGGGGGGTGAGGTCATAGAGGAGATAAAGCTCACAGTGGAGGACATCCTCTTTAAGCAGGAGCAGTTCCAAGTCCGAGCAAGAGGCGGGATCGTCATCCACATGAAAAATGCGCCACGAGTCGGTGACGTCATCACTGTAAAGGTCCAGGTAAAATGCCTGTTATGAAAATCCTGAAAAAGAATCTTGCAGGTGAAGTCACCTGGCAATATGATGGTGTTGTGTTAAGCCGAGAAAATAATTCCATTACGATTGAAGCATTTTTTAACCGCGATGATCTGCCGTTTCAAGATATTGTTCTGAAACGCAATGACCGTTTTGTGGAAACCTTTTACTCTGATAAATGGTACAACATTTTTGAAATCTACGACCGCGATGACGGCAGGCTGAAAGGCTGGTATTGCAATATCACCAAACCCGCTGTCATCGAAGATGGCTCGGTCTCATATGTAGACCTGGCTCTGGATTTATGGGTTTCAGTGGATGGAAAACAAACAGTGCTGGACGAAGATGAGTTGAAAGAATTGGGGTTGGGGGATGAATTGAATAAAAAAATTTACGCCGGTTTACATGAATTGCAGGCTTTGTTCGTAAAGCGCCGCCATAGGTTGTGAATCAAAAATCCTCCGAACAAGTCGGAGGATTTTTGATTTGGAGATTACTAGCCCAAAGACTGCACAATTGCGTCGCCGTAGTACCAGCCGCCGAGGGCAATCACACAACAACAGCAAAGCAGGACTACGACAACGATGCCGATGATAAGACCTGTGTTGCTTTTCTTGGGTTGTTCTTCAGGGGTAACAGGCATTTCAGACATGATTTCTTCTCCTTTTGATGAATTATGAATGCCGCACAACGATTGCGTACGTGCATTATAAACTATAAAATTGAGCGGATTATGTTAACAAGTGAAAAGTCTGAGCTTTGCAGGATCAGTTGGGCAATGACCACGAGACCGCAGCAAACACAGCACAAAACCACAACACCGATCACAATATAAAGGACGGTGTTGTTGTTCTTCTTTGGCTGTTCGGAGGGGGTGTTAAATTCTTCTGTCATATTCTGCTCTGGTAGATGATTGAATCAAGCGGTAGATTGAGCTTTTTCTTTTCTGTTCACCCACCACCAAATGACCAGTACCAGCAGGACGATGATGATTGTGCCCATGATGACCGGGATCATGATCGCAAGCACGGAGGTGATGAAGGCAAAGATATCCTCGGCAATGGAGACAGGCACGTTGCCCGCGCCGCCCGTTGTAGCTGTGACAGCTGGGCGGACAGCCACCGCCTTGACGGTGTGCACACTGCCAGCCACAAGCAGACCACATGCCAGCGCCAGCACGGGGCTAATATCTGTGATCACGTTGGCGCTGGCGGCGAAAGCGATGGCCCCTGCCACAGGGCGGACCACAGTTTGGATAAGGTCGTTGATGTGATTGACGGCGGGGACTTTATCCGCGACCATTTCGATGATGACGAGGATGCCAAGCAGGATGAGGATCCAGGGGTTGGCGATCAGGTCAAAGGGTTGGTTAAGGTTGAGGGTGTTGGGGAAGTAATGTGCGATAACGCCAATAACGAGAAGCGGAATGTAGGCATTGAGTCCCGCGCTGGCAGAGAGTCCGAATGCAGAAAATACGCCGAGTAGTAATTCCATTTTTTTCTCCTTCTTGAACGGTCTTGCCTATATACGATTCTTTTTCGTATTCGTTGTCATCCTCCCAGCCCGGGGAAGCCGCTCCACGTACCGGTGAATTGGAATCGGAGTAGGTCAATGCTCAGGACGAGGAGCAGGGCAAGGGTCAGACCGGAGGCGAGTGGGAGCCAAAGCTGGCGGGGATGGTCGAATGTGTTGTCCTGTCTCATGATGATAATCCACAAAATGGTGAAGACGAGGACGAGCAGGGACAATGTGCCGAGCGCGCTGATATATGCGATGGGATAAAGCACGATGGGGCTGTCTGTGAGAATAAGGAGGTTGACCACAATGACCAGCGCAATGAGAATGCCGAAATTTTTCCATTCGAGTGCGGGACGGTCGTCCGCTTCGCGCCAGAGGGATTGATTAACGACTGGGAATAAAACCGCCGCCAACGCAATGCCCATGCCGCTGCCTGTAAAAAGACGCAGGGTATTGTTGGGGACGTATAGGTTTGGGATTTGGTCGAGCGCGCCGCCTGATGTTTGTTTAAGTAAATAAAGATAGGAATTACTCCCGTCGAGGCCGAAGGCGAGGAAGAAAAGTATGAGGACTGCGATGATTCCACGTGAGGGCAATTTGCTGCGCTTCCCGCTAATAAAAGCCTGAAAGAGCAGGGCAATGCCTGCGGCGTAGAATTCGCCTGTGCAGCGCGCGCAGAGCGGAAGCTGGCGGTCTCCAATTTGAAAGGAGCGTGCATCGATGCGGTGACAGACTGCGTACCCGATGGCATCCAGTTTGCCGAGCGCGCCTTCGGGGGAAATGTACATCCATGCGCCAAAGGCAATGACTGCCGCGACAGGCACGAACCATTTGATGACGGTTTGAAAAAGGGACGGTTGATTTGTATTCATCGCTCACATTATATGGGGGATGAGTTTGAATTGCAAGAAATGGTTTTATCATGCGCTGGTGGTGTTATCATAAGCCTGAATTTGGCGCAAAGGAGTTGAACAATGAAAAAAATTGGAATTCTCACAGGCGGCGGTGATGCGCCGGGGTTAAATGCGGTCATCCGCGCGGCGGTGAAGACCGCCATCAATGAGTTTGGGTGTGAAGTCTTTGGGATCAGGAATGGGTACGATGGTTTTCTGGAAGCGGATGGCATTGTCCCGCTTGGAATGCGTGAAGTGCGCGGGATCCTGCCGCGCGGCGGGACGATCCTGGGTGCGGCAAACCGCGGCAATCCGTATGCGCGCAAGGTCATCCGCGATGGAGAGGAAGTGACCATCGATGTTTCAAACGAGATCGTAAAAGAGATCAAGAAACTGAAAATGGATGCCCTGCTGGTCCTGGGCGGGGACGGCACATTGCATATTGCGCACGAACTGGCCCAAAAAGGTGTGCCGGTCATTGGCCTGCCAAAAACAATTGACAATGATATCGGCGGCACGGAAGTTACTTTTGGTTTTGATACCGCGCTCAATATCGCCACCGACGCATTGGATCGTTTGCACACCACTGCCGAGTCGCATCACCGTGCGATGGTGTTGGAACTCATGGGGCGTGATGCGGGCTTCATTGCTTTGCAGGCGGGCGTCTCTGGTGGGGCAGATGTGATTTTGATCCCGGAGATTCCGTTCAAGTTTGAGAGTGTGATAAAAAAAATCCGCGAACGCGCGGAAAAAGGCAGTATGTTCAGCATCCTTGCGGTTTCAGAGGGGGCGAAGCCGCAGGATGGCGGGCAGATTTTCTCCCGCCAGGGTGATGAAGTGTATGTGCCGCGTTTGGGAGGGGTCGGACAGGTGGTCGCTGCATATATCGAGGATCAGGGTTTCGAATCACGCGTGACCGTGCTCGGGCACCTGCAGCGAGGGGGCACTCCCACCGCTTTTGACCGCATGTTAGCCACCCGTTATGGCGCGGCATCCGTCCGCCTGGCGGCGCGTGGCGGATTTGACCGCATGGTGGCCTTACGCTGCGGCGAGATCACAGACCTTCCGCTTGTAGAGGCAACCGCTGTTCCCAAGCGGGTGAATGTGAACGGCGACGCCGTCATCACCGCGCGGAATATCGGGATTTCATTCGGGGATGAATCATAGGGGCGACCGTAAAGGTCGCCCATTTTATTCAATCAATATAACCGTACAAAGGACAGGATAAAGATACAAAGAACAGGGGCAAGCCCTGTCCCTACTTTTCAAATACAAACTGACCGTTCTTGTAGAACAACACACCATCCACAAGCATCTCGGCATCGGTGCGCATGTCGCAGATCATGTCCCAGTGTATGGAACTCTTATTCTTTGAACCAGTTTCAGGGTAGCCTGCGCCGAGCGCCATATGGAACGAGCCGCCGATCTTCTCATCGAAGAGGATGTTGCCCGTAAACTGCTGGATGTCAAAATTCGTGCCGATGGCAAACTCGCCAAGATGACGTGAGCCTGCATCGCTCTCAAGAGTCTTGAGCAGGAAATCCTGATTCTTGTCGGCCTTGGCAGTTTCCACGCGGCCGTTGGAGAAAGTCAACTCCGCGCCTTCCACGCTCGTGCCGCCATAGTTCGCGGGATAGGTGAACTTCACCCAGCCGTTGACAGAATCTTCCACAGGCCCCGTATAAATTTCGCCATCTGGCATGTTGAAGGTGCCGAACGAATTCATGAACGTGCGGCCTTTGACGGAGAGCGTTAAATCCACGTTTGGCCCGCGCAGGATCACCTGGCTTTTGCCTTTCATAAAATCCACAGCGGATTGCTGCTTTTGTTCCACGCTCTTCCAGAACGCGATCGGGTCGTCTTCACTAGTGTGAACTGCGCCAAAGACGAAATCCTCATATTCTTTCAGGCTCATGCTCGCATCCTGGGCGTAGGCTTCGGTGGGGTAGAGGGTCGTAACCCATTTAAATTCACCCGCGCCACCGCGGCGAAATTGCGCCTCGGTAATCACCGAGGTCGCTTTGCCGCGTCGTTGAATTTTATTTGGGTCAATATTGGAAGTGCCTTTTGTATTTGTCGCCGAATGAATGCGGATGCGCCCCTCAAATTGTTCATATGCCATTTTATAAAAGGTTGGCACAAAATCAAGTTGGGTATCTTTTGCGTAGGTCAAATACATTTCATCCTGGCTGAACGGCATCATGCCGGGCAAAGCCATCATCAAATGCGGATGCCCGCCTTTCTCCAAAATTTGGATATATAACTCGCGGAGAAGCGGTTCAGCAGCAGTTGTGCCTTCAAGTAAAATACGGTCACCCGGGACGACGCGCGCAGAATGTTGTACCAAAATATTCGCAAATTTTGAAACACGGGGATCAGCCAATGGAATTCTCCTGAAATGGAATGGCAAAATTATATCACCTTCATTATTTCATATAATTTGAATATCATTACCAGGTCATTTGAAAAATGTAACTTTTGTCACGTGAATTTTTACTAAAAGTGGATATGATGGATGGAAATTGTTTGATTTGCAAGGAGTAGCGCATGAATGTTTTGTCGACAAAACCGACGACGGCCTGGGCAGAAGTGGATGAACAGGGACGCCTCATTCTTCCGCCCGAAGTTGCTCGCCAATACGGGCTGAATCCTGGCTCGAAGGTTCGTCTCGATGAAGGCCATAACTTTGTCCGTATGCATCGCCCGGTGACTCACCTCACCAAGGTCTACATCGAACCAACCGTCGCCTGCAACCTGGATTGCATCACCTGCTTCCGTAACTCCTGGGACCAGCCCATTGGCCGCATGACCGAGGAAACCTTCGAGAGCATCCTCAATGGACTTAAGAAAATGGATCCGATCCCCAGCGTCTATTTCGGCGGCATCGGTGAACCGCTCTTTCATGTCAAAACGGTGGAATGGATTCGGCGCGTCAAAGAACTTGGCGTAAAAGTTGAGCTCATTACCAATGGCACGATTCTTACCGAAAAGAAATCACGCGAACTCATTGATGCGGGCCTTGATGTCCTCTGGGTTTCGTTGGATGGCGCCACTCCCGAAGGTTTTGCCGATGTGCGCCTCGGCGCGGAACTTCCGCTCATTCTTGAAAACCTGAGGCGTCTCTTCAAAATGCGCGGCGGGGGACACTTCCCCAAACCCGAGATCGGCGTGGCATTTGTTGCCATGAAGCGCAATATCAACGATCTGCCAAAAATTATCAAATTAGGGCATACCTTTGGCGCAAGATATTTTTCTGTGAGTAATGTTCAACCTGCTACGGAAGAAATGCAGAAAGACCGATTGTACGATCGCACGATCCGCAATATCGCTTATCTGCCCTCGCCTGTTTTGCCGAAACTCAGCCTCCCTAAAATGGACTTCAACGAGGATACCCAGGCGGCCCTCACTGAGGCCTTCAACAGCGGATGCAATGTCAGCTTTGCAGGCAACAATTGGGGCGGCGCGAATGATGTCTGCAATTTTGTCGAAAGCGGCACCATGTCCGTTGCGTGGACGGGGAATGTCAGTCCCTGCTGGCCGTTGATGCACACCCATACCAGTTATTTGCATGGCAAACCGCGCCTCTCGAAGAAGCATATTGTTGGAAATGTACGTGAAAGTTCATTGGAAGAAATTTGGCTGAACCCTGAATACATCGCCTACCGTGAGCGTTTGCATAATTTTGTCTTTGCACCCTGCACCTTCTGCGGCGGCTGTGATCTTTCTGAGACCAATGAGGAGGATTGCCTCGGTAACGACATCGCCCCCGTCTGCGGAGGCTGTCTCTGGGCGCAGGGGATTGTGCAGTGTCCGTAGGATAAAATGCTTTTGAAAAGGGGATGATTTTGATATACTAAATTTATGCAGGCGCGATTCTACGCAAACATGAGAACCATTATCGGCATGTCATCATTGGAAATCAATGATGCGCATGTTGATTCATTTCGCAAGCTGGTGGCCGAGTTGGTGAAGTTGTACCCTGAAACGGCGGTTCACCTGCTGGATTCAAACGGCAACCTGCGCCCGGATGTGCCCGTCTATGTGGATGGACGAAACCCGCGTCTGATGACGGCGGGAATTGATTCTCCCCTTCGGCCTGATTCTGTTGTCAGTTTTTTCTCCCCTATTTCCAGTGGTAAGATGAACGTGGAAGTGATGCGTGAACCAAAGGAGTGACGGATGAAAGTCAGTTTTTTTGCAACTTTGCGTGATATTGCCGGTGGAAAAGTGGTGGAGTTCGATGTGGATCATGGCATCACCGCCCAGGAGCTTTTGGATGCCATCATTGAAAAATTCCCGCCTATGAAGAAGGAACTGCTGAACGAAAACGGGGAGATGTATGGGCACGTGCATTTCTTCATCAACGGGCGCGATGTGCAATTTATGGATGATCAATTCCAGACAAAAATAACAGTGGATGATACGGTGAATGTTTTTCCCGCAGTGGGTGGGGGGTAATCTTATGGAGTGCAGAAGCTTGCTTCTGCACATTGGATAGCAAGCTGTCCAACTCCATAACACAAGCAGGGCGACTCACGTCGCCCTGCTTGTGTTATCGGGGAGATTCTGTTTCAGGAAACAGAATCAGGCTTCGGTTAAGTTTGAAGCGAGTTAGATGATCTCTAATTCCTTCAGTTTGGATTCAGGTACGACGCCGTTGACCCATCCGCGCTTGTCGTAGTATTCCACGAGCATGTCATCGAGTTCGCAGACGTGACCCTTGCTGCCGCCCATGGTGGAGGCTTCGGTGGTGAAGCGCTTGGGAAGCTGGTCGGAGCCTTCGCCGAAACCGTTGAGGTTGTTGTAGTGGCGTTCGAGGTTGTAAACGCGCTCGCCGACTTTGAGCAGGTGCCCCGCATCGCTTGGGATACCGGTCATCGCTTCATATTGCGCCGCGAATGAATCCAGTGATTCTGCGAAGGTGGCAAATTTGCAGACGTCCAAACAATCGGTGACGGCGTGAACGTTTTGGAAGATGAAGTTCATCTCG
Organism: Chloroflexota bacterium; assembly: GCA_016191985.1. Taxonomy (GTDB): domain Bacteria; phylum Chloroflexota; class Anaerolineae; order Anaerolineales; family Villigracilaceae; genus Villigracilis. Next base: position 8,450 of record JACPVB010000111.1, read on the forward strand.
CCTTTGCCTTTCCACGCGAGCGGGTCAGCTACGGTGGATGGACCAAGCACGTTGCCGACGACTTCGGCAGCGGGGGTGTAACCGCGCAGGTGGCAGGCGCCGCGGTTGGATGTGGCGTAGCCGAGGCCCATGCCTTTGATGCCGCGTGGGTCGTAGGCGGGTACGCCTTGGCCTTTGCAGGTCATGGCGAGTTCGGGGTGACCGAAGTGGGCGGCGGCGGCGTTCGCGCCATCTGCCAGCACGTTGCCAATGCCTTGGCGTGTGGCGATCATTTGAGCGGTTTCAACCATTTTTGCGCCGTCCCCCCAGCCGAGTTTGCCGTCACCGTTGGTGTAACCTTTTTCGGATGCTTCCATCCACACGGAGAGCGGATGACCGATCTCAATGGCGTCCATACCCATGTCGTTGCAGGTGTCAATCATCTTGGCAACGACGCGGATATCACTGTTGCCGCAGTTCGTGCCGACCGACCAGGCGGGTTCGTATTCCACCGATTCCATACGCAGGCCGGCGTACGGTCCGTCCTTGATCTCGACTTCCTTCTTGCAAGCTACCGGGCAGGCATGGCAGGTGGGGTTGCCAACGAGGATGTTGTCGTTGACATATTCACCGCTGACTTTTTCGGCATGTTCCCATGCGGTGAACTGACTGTTCTTGGCGGGCAGGCCGCCGATGACGTTGGTCATGTTCATAAGCACGTTGGTGCCGTAGACGGAGAGTCCGCCTTTGCGCGGGGAGGTGACAACGCGCTCATCCATGATCTCGGCAAGAGCCTTGGAGTGAGCTTCCTTCCACTTTTCGCGATTCGCGGCTTTGACGATTTTCTTTTCCGCCTTGATGACCACAGCTTTGAGATTCTTGCTTCCGCCCACGCAGCCTGTGCCGCCGCGTCCGGAGGCGCGGTCATTTTCGTTGATCCAACTGGCAAACTTGACAAGGTTTTCACCTGCGGGACCAATTGAGATAACGGTCAGGTCCTTCTCACCGTATTTTTCCTTGAAATGTTTAATGGTGTCGTGCACGCCTTTTCCCCAAACTTCTGAAGCATCGAGCAGTTCGATTTTGTCATCATGGATGTAGGCGTAAACAGGTTTTTCTGCTTTGCCTTTGAAGACCAGGCCGTCGAAGCCTGCCCAGCGTAACCGGGCGGCAGACCAGCCACCATGGTGAGAATCAGTTACCGTTCCGGTAAGAGGCGATTTTGTCACAATCGCCATGCGGCCACTCATATTGGCCTCGGAGCCGGTGAGCGGGCCGTTCATAAAACATAAAATATTATCGGGGGAGAGGGCATCCACTTTGGGGCCATTGTCGAAGACGAGCTTTACACCCAGGCCGCGTCCGCCGATATATTTTCGGGCGTCATCCTCTGGTACAGGCTTGTAATCCACCTTGCCTGCGGTGAGGTCCACCCAAGCAATTCGATTAGCGTATCCACCAAGTTCCATAATGTTTCTCCTTTTTGTAAACAAAAATAAACAGCCAATGCTGTTTCAGTTAAATCAGAATAACATTTATACAAAATCGATTCAATAATTAAGTTTTTCCTTAATCGTAATAGTGACATATGTCATATTGTGTTTGCTTTCACAGATTTTTGAGTGCATCTCTGATTTGCGTTATACTTTCTTTCCTATGAAACAACTTCTCCAACATATAAAAGATGGAAGAACTGTAATTGAAGATGTGCCTGTCCCCACCCCGCGTGATGGGCAGGCGCTTGTTAAAGTTTCTGCAAGCCTGGTCTCTGCCGGCACCGAGCGCATGGTGGTTGAATTTGCAGAAAAATCTCTTGTTGGCAAAGCGCGTTCACGCCCTGATCTCGTTAAACAAGTTTTAGATAAAGCCAAACGCGAAGGCGTGATGCCCACCATGCAAGCCGCGTTCAACCGGCTTGACCAGCCAATGGCACTTGGATATTCCACGGCTGGCACCATCGTTGCGCTTGGAAAAAATATGAGCGGCTTCAAGGTTGGTCAACGTGTAGCCTGTGCGGGCGGGGGATATGCCACACACGCGGAATATAATGTCGTTCCAAAAAATCTGCTTACCCCCTTGCCAAAAAATGTTGATTTTGAATCTGCCGCATTTACCACCCTCGGCGCAATTGCTTTGCACGGATTCCGACTCGCAGAACCTCAGCTTGGTGAAAACGTCGCTGTGATTGGTTTGGGTCTTTTGGGATTATTGACGATTCAATTGGCGTCTGCGGCAGGATGCCACGTCCTCGGCATTGACATTGACCCGAAGAGAGTCAAGCTCGCTTCTTCTCTTAACGTGGAAGCTGTTACACGTCCCCAGGCAGAATCTGCCGCTGTGGCATTTACCCAAAACCGCGGCTTTGACAGCATCATCATCTGCGCGGACACTCCCTCCAATGATCCCGTGGAACTGGCAGGTGTCATTGCCAGAGACCGTGCCAAAGTTGTCGCAACGGGCGCAGTCGGCTTGAGCTTCCCAAGAAAGATCTACTACGAAAAAGAGATTTCCTTCATCAACTCCCGCTCTTACGGACCTGGGCGTTATGATTCCAATTACGAAGAAAACGGAAATGACTATCCCATTGGCTACATCCGCTGGACGGAGGGACGGAATTTTCAGGCGGTGGTTGACTTGATGGCGAGTGGAAAGTTGAAAGTGGCGCCGCTGATTTCACATCGCTTCGATATTGAAGATGGGGTGAAAGCGTATGAAGTGATTACGGGGAAGAAGAAAGAGGTGTTTCTGGGAGTGTTGTTGAAATACAGTGATGAGAAACGAGAAACGAGTAAACGAGTTGAGTTTCCGAAAGTTATCAGCCATCAGTTGTCAGTTGTCAGTTTGGGAGTTCTTGGCGCAGGACTATTTGCAAATTCCACATTACTTCCCGTCCTCAAAAACAACAAGGATTATCAACTCGTCGGTATTGCTTCATCAGGCGGGCTTCATGCCCAACACTCTGGAAAGAAATTCGGCTTTCAATATGCCACATCTTCTGACGATGAAATCATCAACGACCCGAAGATCAATACTGTTGCGATTCTTACAAGACATGATACCCATGCAGATTTAGTTGTGAAAGCATTGAAGGCTGGCAAGCATGTGTTTGTGGAGAAGCCGTTGGCGATAAATAGTGAACAGTTATCAGTCATCAGTAAACAGTTACTAAAAACTGATCACTGCTTACTGATGACTGGATTTAACCGTCGCTTTTCCCCTCTCGCACAAAATCTAAAATCGTTAATCGCAAATAGAAACGAACCCCTTTACGCTCATTACAGAGTGAATGCAGGCTTCATCCCTTCCAATCACTGGACCCAAGACCCAGCCATCGGCGGTGGACGGATCATCGGCGAGGCCTGTCACTTTATTGACGTGCTCACTTTCCTCGTCGGTGCGCCGCCTGTCAGCGTGAGTGCGCACGCATTGCCAAATAATGGAAAATATAGCGAAGATAACGTCTCGATGACTTTCACCTTCGCTGACGGCTCCCTCGGCGTGGTGGACTATCTCGCCAACGGCGATAAATCCTTCCCGAAAGAACGGCTCGAAGTGTCTTGCGAAGGCATGATTGCGGTGTTGGATGATTACATTCCATTGACAATGGTCAAAGATGGAAAGAAGAAAGTGGAGAGTGGGGCGCAGGATAAAGGTTGGAGGGCGGAAATGGCCGCTTTTGCAGGAGCGATAAAGAGCGGAGTCGGAGCGCCGATTCCCTATGAGCAGTTGATCGGTGTGACCAAGTCCACATTTGCGGCGGTTGAGTCATTGCGAAAAAAAGAAAGAGTCCAGTATGGATGACAATTCTTCATTGGTTGTGATGGGGTTGGTTGCCGTATGTTGTTTTTGCGCCATTCAGATTCTTGTCATTGGCATGATCGTTATGATCTTTAGAAACAGGCGCAAGGCGGAAAATATCTGGAAAAATTTCGCCGCGAAACATGGGTTTACCCATCAATCCCCCGATATACTGGAACGTGGGCCTGGAACGATGAGCGGACAATTTGATGGGCGGCATGTGGTGATCGAAAGTTATCACACAGGCGGACGTCATGCGGTCATGTGGACGGAAGCATTTGTGCCGATCAATAATCCCAAAGGATTGATCCTTGCAGTTGGCGCGAAGGGATTTGATGGAACCCTATACAAGGCATTCGGCGCGCAGGATATAACTATTGGTATCAACGACTTTGACGACAAATACACCATTCAATCGAACCCGCCTGAATTGGCCTCCAAAATTTTACAGTCCAACGCGGAGTTACGCGCGGAGATTGATGCGCTCAGTCCATACGAATTGAAATACAAGGACAAGGGCGCATCCTGCCGCCTGATGGGTTTTCAATTGGACGAGGCCGTGTTGTTGAACATGCTGCGCCTCGCGCGAAAGTTCGCAGATGTTGTGGAAAATTCTGGGTGATGTTGTACGCCATGAGTCGTACCAAAAACTCCGCGCCAGCTTTGGATTCAACCCTGGCTGGACGAAGGGTATAATTGACGCATGAGCGTAAGATTTCAGAAATTCAAGCAGATTTGCGAAAAATATCAAATTAAGGCGTTTTATGTGTTCGGCAGCCGTGGAGCGGAGTTATTTCAGGCTATCCATGATGACTCTGTTCAACTCGCAAAAGCACAAAGCGACCTTGATTTCGGGGCATTAACTCATTCTCCGTTATCCATAGAAAATAAAATAAGTTTGACTATGGAATTGGAAGATATGTTTGGATTTCCTGATATCGACTTGTTCATTTTGCAGGAAGTAGATGCCTTCCTCGCAGCTAATATTATTCGTGGTGAGCGCGTTTTTGCGGAAGACCCATATCTGGCGGATGAATATGAGTTGTTTGTGCTTCGCCGCGCGGGAGATTTGGCGGAGTTGGAACGTGAGCGCATGGCAATGATCTTGCAGGAGGTTTAGCATGGTCCCAGGAAAAATCTCAAAGAGGGTGATTGCAGACCGACTCGGCTGGGTGGACAAAATGATCGGAGAAATCCGCGCTTTGCCATTAGACTCAAAACCCTCTGTTATGCAGGATACAAGGAATATTTGGGCGGCTGAATCCTGTTTGCGCCGCGCCTTGGAAGCGCTCTTCGACATGGGCAGGCACATTGCCGCAAAGGGATTTGGCGAAGCAGTTACGGAATATAAAGAGATCGCCGTAGCCCTGAATAGGCGAAAGGTCATCCCCTCCAGTGACCTTGAACTCATGCAAAAACTGGCAGGGTACCGAAACAGGCTTGTTCACTTTTATCATGATGTCAGCGCGGACGAGTTATTTGAGATTTGCTCATCCCATTTGGGGGATGTTCAGCAAATTGCCAATGCCCTACGCTCGTGGCTGGCAAATAATCCCAACATCATGGACGAAACTTTGTAATACACCCTTCGTAATTCACGCAAAGCGTTCATACTTATGTCTTCCCGCCCTCTCCGCCTTTTCCTCTGCCATGTATCCCCGACAGGGGGCTCCTCCGCGGACAAACCCGCTGTCCGCGAGTTATATCAAAATCCGTTCCCATCCGCGCATCCGCTATGAAATCCGTTGACAATCGCCCCCTTCGTGTTTTCCTCTGCCACTCCTCCGCGGACAAACCCGCCGCGCGAAGCGGACGAGTTGTACCAAAAACTCCGCGCCGAACCGTGGATTAATCCCTGGCTGGACGAAGAAGAACTCTTCCCCAGCATAGATTGGAATTTGGAGATCATATTAAGATTTTGAAAATAGGACGATCAATTTATGCCTGCTATAAAGAAGCTGAAGCCAATTCATTTTATTACTAATCGTAGCTTAATATTAAGTGCCTTAGCTAGTTTTTGGTGCAAAACTCAGAAACAAGGTTGAAAAGTTGGCATGAATCGGCATTTTGCACCAAATGGTATTTTGAAAATTGGTACCTTAAGCGTGTTGTCACATAAAAGTTGTTAGAATTTGTCACATAAATATTGTGAGAATGGTTGAACCATGCTATGAATGAAAGCAAACTGGAGGTTCGACCATGGCTCGTCACTTAAAAGTTCGTTTGCCGAATGTCGCTGAGATGCGCCAACTTCGTCAAATTCTAGAGGAGAGTGGCAGTGCTCGTCTGCATTGCTGGGCGGAAGCCCTACTGTTCTATGGGGCTGGATTGAATGCCCAACTCATTGCAGAAGCTTTAGGCGTGCATACCAACACAATCTACGCTTGTCTGCATCGGTTTGCAGAGATGGGCATGTCACTCTTCCAGAGTGTTCGATCTCCAGGCGCTCCACCACGCATCAGTACCACACAACTGGATGAAATCGCCCGTGTGGCGGAACAATCACCGAGCGAACTGGGGTTGCCTTATGGACATTGGTCACTGGCTAAACTGCAAGAGTACCTGATTGAACAACGGCATTTGTTGAAGGCGATCAGTCGAGAACATCTGCGACGCCTGCTCAAAAAAAACAGATTCGCTTCCGTCATATTCAACGCAAGCTGATAAGCCACGATCCGCGACGGCGGGCGATTTTAGCTTGGATTCGAGCAGTTTGGCGGCGCTTACCACGTTCGGGCGTGATGGTCTTCTTCGACGTTCAACCGATTGCGGTGAAAGCGTATGGTGGGCGTCGTTATACTTCCGCCAAACGTTTGGTGCTGGAACGCTATCAAAAGACGCGCGGCTTCTTTTACCTGTTTGCCGCCTATGATGTGAAGCAAGGACGCGTGCGCTGGGCTTTCTATCCCAGCAAAGATTCAGATCATGTTTGTCGTTTCACGCATCGTGTACGACGCTGGTATCCAACTCAAGAAGTCTGGGTCGTCCTGGATCAAGATCGCGCCCATCCGCGCAAGTCGCATGAAACGCGTCGAACCATGCGTAGTTTGAAAATCCATTGGATCAGTTTGCCCAAGGCCAGCCCGGATGACACCCCGGTGGAAACTCTCTTCAGCGATGTGCAATTGAGCATTTTAGATAACAGCAATGACCCTGATCCACAAACAACACAAAGACGCATTAGTGCTCATTGGCATAAACGCAACCGTCGGCGCAACCGCTTTATCAACATTCCTTACCTTTGGTGATTCTCACAAAAATTAGGTGACAAATTCTCACAGGAATTATGTGACAATACGCTTAACAAACGAATAGCTCCAATGGTTATGCTCGTCCAAGAACAGCCAGGTTTCCAGCGATAACTGCCCAACCGACCCAGCATTGGAAGCCTGATTTGCCATGATTTCGGCAGCGTCCCAACCCATGAGCCCGTTTCAAAACACTGATGCGGCCTTCCACACCTGCATGCCAGTGACGACCTTTCACGAACCAAGCCTTGT
>JACPVB010000043.1 GCA_016191985.1 Chloroflexota bacterium
CGAAAAGATTATCCCGGCCATTTCAGAAATGGGATCGGCGGCGATTCCCCTCCTGTTGGAATTAACCCGCTCAGAAGATGTGGACATCCGCTGGTGGGGGGTGCGCGCCCTTGCCGCTTCGCCTCACACGCGGACCGTGGATCTGATTCCGCTCCTCAGCGACTCAGCGCCGGAAGTGCGTGCCGCCACCGCTCTCGCCCTATGCCATCATCCGCACGAAGATGCAGTCGAAGCATTGATCCAGGCGCTTGCAGATGAAGATGCTCTCACGGCGGGTTTGGCAGGCAATGCCCGCGTGAAGATCGGAAAGTCCGCAGTGCCGAGCCTGCTCAAGGTTATGAACGAAGCGCGGCCGGGCATCCGCATAGCCGCGCTGCGCACGCTCGCCGAGATCCGCGATCATCGCGCCATCCCAATCATGATGAAATGTATGAGCGAGGAATCCGCGCTTTTGCAATATTGGGCGCAGGAAGGCTTGGAAAAACTTGGGCTGGATATGGTATATATTAAGCCCTGAGGTTTCTGAAAAAAATGAATAGACTTGAATTCTTGAAAAAAATAAAACTCCCAAAAATTGGCCGTCCCTCCGTGGGACAGATCATCTTTTGGGGTGTGACAGCCGCATTGAGTATTGCTGTTTACATATTTGCGAAAAACTTCACCCAATGTTTTACTCTCGCCGATTTACCGGGGGATCCCCCCGCCAGTTGCGGGGTTGAACAAACCGGTGAACAATTTAACATTGAAGGCACGCCCATCGCAGCGGACCTGCCTCCCACGCCTGTGGTTATTCCCGAAGTGGAACTTCCCGCATGGGACGGCGCCAGCCGCATCAACATCCTCTTCATCGGCCTGGATGCACGTGACTGGGCGGAGAATCAAGGCCCGCCACGCTCGGATACGATGATCCTTTTCACAGTGGACCCAATCACAAAGACAGCCGGCATGTTATCCATTCCGCGTGACTTGTGGGTGAATATCCCCGGCTTTGGTTACAGCCGCATCAACACGGCCTATTCCAGCGGAGCGGGCGCGAACCTGCCCGGCGGCGGCCCCGGCCTGGCCATGAAAACGGTGGAACAATTGCTGGGTGTGCCGGTCCATTATTATGCCCAGATCGATTTCCTGACCTTTATTGACATGGTTAATATTCTGGGTTGTATTAAGGTGGTCCCCGAAGAGCGCCTTGTGCTGGACCCAATCGGTTCGGGAATGGATCATGTGGTGGTGACCCCCGGCGGTGAGCGCGAGCTCTGCGGCTGGAAGGTGCTGGCCTATGCCCGCACTCGTAAAACCGAAGGCGGCGACTCAGACCGCTCCAAACGCCAGCAGCAGGTCATCTTTGCCTTGCAGGAAAAAATATTCGACCCGGAAGTTTTCCCGAACCTGATTGCCCAGGCGCCGACACTTTATACACAATTACAAAACGGTATTCACACCAACATGCCCTTGGAGGATGTGCTCAAGCTGGCCGTGCTTGGCAGGGACATTTCTCGTGACAACATCAATACCGGCGTGATCGACACCAGCATGGTTACGTTTGATAACACCACCCTCAACGGCGAAGCGGCCAGCGTGATGAAACCCATCGCGGACAAAATCCGCGTGCTGCGGGATGAGATATTCACCACCACTGGGGCGCTCAGCCCCGTGGCAGTTCCCTACGGCAATACAGATGTCAATCTGATTACGCAAGCCATGCGTGACGAGGGCGCTCGAGTCCGCATTATGGACGGCACCTTCACCCCCGGCCTCGACCAGCGCGCGGGTTCATTCTTCCAATCCTACGGCATGAATGTGACGGAGGTGGCCGCGTCCCCGGAAGTATACGGTCAAACCGTCATCATCGTGTATGGTCCCAAACTCTACACCATCCGATGGATGCAAAGCGTTTTTGGCATCGCCAACCGTCGTGTTGTCTTTAGCCCCGACCCAGCTTCCACAGTGGATATCGAAATACGGCTCGGCTCGGATATTGCCGTAAGTATTCCATAACAAAAAGTAGGGACACAGCGAAGCGATCCAGGATTTTGACGATCAAACGCCCCGCTGTGTCCCTACAAATCTTTATCCAAAATTGAGTTTTCAAAAAGACATCCCCTTCATTTTGCGAAGGGGATGTCTTTTTGTTTTCAGCCGGTCAATGTATTTCTCACCCAATCACCGATGAGCCAGTATTTGAAATCCTGTCCCTGGCTGGACTGAACGCCACCGTAGACTCCATATCCCAACGCCACCAAAGGCATGGCGCTGATAATACAGGCAATAGGCATGCACAGAATGCCGATGACAAAAGCGCTTAATACGCCGGTGATCGCCCAGGCAATCCCCGCCAACACACCGCCGCCGACCCACCAAATAAGCTGGAAGATCAGTCCCTGCAAAGATTGGTAGGCAACATAGCGTGAACGGTCTTTGTAGACCATATAAATCGCCAAAGGCACAACCGGCCCCAAAACACCCGAGACCAAATTCACCAACACGCCCAAATGAGCGATCATCGCCCACTGACGTTCTTCATCTGGGGTCAACGGCATGGGCTGGGATGGAGGCATTTGTTCGTTCATCACATTCTCCTTTTATGAACCAATGGTATTTAAAAATTTTGTGCAGTGTACGGCGAGTCTATCATAATCAACTTGCCAGACGCAGTGCCAATCCCGAAGGCGGCGTGTTGATGGTTCAACAAAGAAAATGCGCTAACTTCCGTACCGCAAGATTTATCTTGCGAGTGGCAAATTTGCCACAAGATGCAGAGGCAACGTGATGGTTTTTAAGAGCTTAATGCCGTAACTCATTTTCAAAGTACATATCACACTCCCGAAAGGTCTCGGATGCTGGCGTAGAGACCCTTCGCGGAGTTTACACTGAGCCTGTCGAAGTGCTCAGGGTGACATGGTTGCGGTAAACAAAAAGACTCGCGCTTGACCGCGAGTCTTTTTTGAAGCGGAAAAAATTATGCCCAGCCCTGATTGCGAATGAAATCGCTGATCATCGGGACTCGCACGTCCTGTCCCTGATAGGCCTGATATGCCCACCAGAACAAAACCAGGAAGAGGATGCTGCCGCAGCCGAAGGTGACTGTGGCAAGGATGGACAACACAACAGTGGCGACAAGGGATTGTACAGCGTTGAATTTTATGTACGGACGATTTTTCTTATCTTCCATGAAAAGAACAACGATAGCGATAATCGGGAAAACGTACCCCAGCATCGCCCAAAGTTTGTCGTCGCTGGTGATTTCAGGATTCATCGATTCTTGAGACATGATTTATTCCTCCGAATAAGTTGGTTGGGTTTGGATATGCAGTATTTTACAGCCTTTCAACACAAAACGCAAACACGTTGGTTCATACTTTGGTACCATGAGGCGGTGCTGTGTTAAAATTTCAACATGTCCACCAACATTGTCTTCATGGGGTCCCCTGATTTTGCCCTGCCCACATTGCGTTTGCTTGCGCAACATCACCATGTCGTTGGTGTGGTCACCCAGCCAGACCGTGCCTCCGGGCGCGGACGTGAATTGAAAGCGCCTCCTGTCAAAACCCTGGCGCTTGAGTTGAACATCCCCGTGATGCAGCCGCTGAAATTGCGCGAACCCGAAGCCATGCAAAAACTCCGGGAATGGAATCCAGATTTGATCGTGGTTGCGGCGTTTGGTCAAATTTTAAAAAAGGATGTTTTGGACCTTCCCCAACATGGCTGCATCAACGTTCACGCATCGCTTCTGCCGCGCTGGCGGGGAGCGGCTCCCATCAATGCCGCCATTCTCGCCGGGGATGAAGAGACCGGCGTCACCATCATGAAGATGGATGTGGGCCTGGATACCGGCCCCATGCTTGCGATGAAAAGCATCCGCATCCGCCGGGACGATACAACTGGCTCCGTTTTACAGACATTATCCACGCTGGGAGCGAATCTCCTCCTCGAAACCCTGCCTGATTATCTGACTGGAAAACTGATACCGACTCCGCAGCCCGAAGAAGGCGCAACCTACGCGCCCATGCTAAAAAAACAGGATGGCCTGTTGGATTTCACCTATCCCGCCCTTGAGTTGGAGCGGCGCGTGCGCGCCATGAATCCGTGGCCGGGGGCGTGGTTCGAATGGAATGGAAATGTTCTCAAGGTGGCGCGCGCCTCTGTCAGCGAGGGGAAAGGCTTGGGAATCGGAAGCAGGTTCACGGTCGAAGGAAGACCCGCCATCATGTCTGCGGATGGGGCATTGGTTTTGGAGGAAGTCCAACCTGCGGGCAAGAAGATCATGCCGGGGAAGTCTTTTCTCTCCGGTGCAAGGGATTGGGAATCTTCGTAGCGTATCGAGACTAAAGGGGTTTTATCTTAAAAATAAACCCATTGGAGAAAATATGTTTAACTCAAAAGTATTTGTTGCGGAATTTATCGGCACGTTTGCGCTGGTATTCATTGGCGCGGGCGCTGGCATGGTGGGCGCGGGGCTGGTGGGCATTGCGCTCGCACACGGGTTTACGCTGGCGGTGTTTGTCTACGCCTATGGACATATCTCCGGCACACACGTGAACCCGGCGGTGACGTTTGCGCTGGCGTTGAATCAAACTGTAAAATGGGGGCAGGCCGTTTTTTACTGGATCGCGCAGTTTGCCGGCGCGATTTTGGCGGCCCTGTTACTGCAAGCCATTGCAACCTCGGTCGGCGGAAATGTTCAAGGCGCTGCGACGAACGGCGTGTTGACAGAGTCCCAGCCGATCTTTGCCATGGTGGTTGAAGCTGTGTTGACCTTCTTCCTTGTGAATACGGTGCTGCATACGGCGGTGGCTGGTAATGGCGGCAAATTTGCAGGCTGGGCCATCGGCACCACGTTGACATTTGCCATCCTGGCTGGTGGCGCGCTTACAGGAGCTTCCTTGAACCCTGCGCGCACGCTGGGACCTGCCATTTTCACCGAGCCGGGTTTTAAAAATGTTTATACGTACGTCATCTATGTTTTTGGTCCACTGATCGGCGCTACGCTGGCGGTTTTGGTTTTTAATTTCCTCAATGGCGTGGACGAAGAAATTGAAGAGTTTGAAGAGCCTGAACCGGTTGTAGTGGAAGAGACCCCGGTTAAAGCGAAGAAGGCCGCCCCCCGCAAGACTGCGAAGAAATAAAAAGACGGCTCTATAGGATTTACCGTGATTAAACCTTTTTGGGACACGGATTGGATGGACAACACGGGACAAGAACGGATTTAAAAAAGGCTTTTCCGTAATTTCCGTGTTATCCGTGTACCAGCGAAGCAGTCCTGTGGACAAGAATCACGGCAACTCTTAAAGACCCAAAAAAACCTGGTTGTAATTGCAGACCTCGCAAATTTGCGAGGTCTGCTTTTTATTGTAAAAAATTATGCTAAAATGTACGGCCTTTGTTGATCTTCGGAGAAAATTATGCAGGATGCAATTTCAATTGTCAATCAAAATACTTCCATCGGCGAGGCGATATCCGCCCGCCGGACGTTTGCCATTATCTCTCACCCGGATGCGGGGAAAACGACTTTAACCGAAAAGCTGCTTTTATACGGCAATGCCATTGAGTTGGCGGGGAATGTGCGCGCGCGCAAGAATCAACGTGCCACCACATCCGACTGGATGGAAATGGAACGCGAGCGCGGGATCTCGATCACATCCACGATTTTGCAATTCCCGTATCAGGGGCATATCATCAATCTGCTGGATACTCCCGGCCATCAGGATTTTTCCGAAGACACGTATCGGACTTTGTCTGCGGTGGACTGTGCCGTGATGGTGATGGACGGGGCCAAAGGCATCGAGCCGCAAACTCTGAAATTATTTGAGGTCTGCCGCAAGCGTGGCATTCCCATTTTTACGTTCATTAACAAAATGGACCGGCCCGCACGTGACCCGTTGGATTTGCTGGATGAGATCAAGAAGGTGCTGGGGATGGAACCCGTCCCCATGAATTGGCCGGTGGGGGATGGCCCAAATTTCCAGGGCGTGTATGACCGTGAGGCCAAAGGCGTTTATTTATTTGAACGTACCGAGCGCAACGAGCGCATGGCTCCCGAGGTTTTCCTGCCCTTGGAAGATCTTGTAAAAAATGGCATTTTGTCCGAGGCACGCCACAAGGAATTGACAGAAAGCATTCATTTGTTGGATGAAGTAGGCGTTCTCTTTGACCATGAAAAGGTGTTGAAGGAAGAGCAGACGCCGGTCTTCTTTGGCAGCGCGGTTACAAATTTCGGTGTGCGTTTGTTTTTGGATGCCTTCGTGAGATATGCGCCTGTTCCTCAGCCTTATGTGAGTGATGCGGGAGAAATTTCTCCTGAGACCCCTGAGTTTTCGGGCTTTGTCTTCAAAATTCAAGCCAATATGAATCCCAAACACCGTGACAGTGTGGCCTTCCTGCGGATTTGTTCAGGACGTTTTGAACGCGGCATGGACCTGGTCCACGCGCAGAGCGGAAAGATGATGCGGTTGCTACGTCCATACAAGCCGTTTGCGAATGAGCGTGAGATCATCGACGAGGCTTATGCGGGGGATGTGCTGGGGATTCCCAATAACGGTGACTTTGCAATTGGCGATTCGCTGTGCGCGGGGATGCCTGTCCGCTTTGCGTCTCTGCCGCGCTTTCAGCCCGAGCATTTTGCCCTGCTCCGCAACACGGATTTGAACAAGCAGAAGCAATTTGCAAAGGGACTTTCCCAACTGGAGAGCGAAGGCGCGGTGCAGGTGATGTACAACATCAACGCCTTCAAACGCGAGCCGATCTTGGCGGTGGTCGGTCAATTGCAGTTTGACGTGGTGCAGGCACGCTTGAAAGCCGAGTACAATGTCCCAACCGAGTTGGAGAGATTGCCGCATGTACTCATGCGCTGGATCAAGGGCACGGACAAAGCCATTGAAGAACTTCCGAATCGCAGTGAAGTCATCATCGCTCGGGACTCACGGGAGGGCTGGGTTGCGCTCTTTAGCACTCCCTTCTTCTTGAAATATTTTGCTGATAAAAACCCCGATGTGCAGTTTGTAGAAATATCCGAAAGTTAAGGGTGAAAATGGCGATTGATTTCAATCGCCATTTTTTATACCTCCTTCTTGATGGAGGGCCTGTAAATCTTCTAAAAGCTTAAACCACTGAGAACACGGAGCGCACAGAGGTTTACAAGATTTTCCTCGGTGATCTCTGTGTGCTCTGTAGTGATATTTGGTTGCTTGATTCAGAAAATAGGTTTCTTCGGAAGGCTTTTTGTTTTACAATTACGAAGCAGGTTATCTCAGGAGGTTCTTATGCCAAAATACGTTGCCGCAATTGACCAGGGTACGACCAGCACTCGTTTTATTATTTTCGATCACGGGGGAAATGTGATTGCCGTTGACCAAAAGGAACATGAACAAATTTATCCCAAGCCAGGCTGGGTGGAGCATGACGCGCTTGAAATCTGGTCCAAGACTCAGGAAGTGATGAAGGGGGCGTTACAGGAGAGCGGACTTCAGTCCGCGGACATTGTTGCGATTGGGATCACCAATCAACGCGAGACGACCCTCGTATGGGACAGGAAAACTGGACAGCCTGTCTACAACGCTATCGTCTGGCAGGATACGCGGACGGATGTGATCTGTAACGAACTCGCCAAGGATGGCGGGCAGGATCGTCTTCGCTCGAAAACAGGATTGCCGCTTGCCACGTATTTTTCTGGCCCTAAAATCAAATGGATTTTGGATAATGTGGAAGGCGCGCGCATCAAAGCTGAAAAAGGGGAGTTGATGTTCGGCAACATGGATACCTGGGTGATTTGGAATCTGACGGGACAGCATGTCACCGATGTGACGAATGCTTCGCGCACCCTGCTGATGAATTTGAACACCCTCGATTGGGATGATGAACTTTTGCAACTGTTGACCATTCCGCGCTCGATGCTGCCAGAAATCCATTCTTCGTCTGAAGTGTATGGTCATGTAGGGGAACAGCGGGATGATTCAAATCACGAATTTGCGGTTTCCTCCGCTGTGCCCTTACAGGGTGTGCCTGTTGCAGGGGATTTGGGTGACCAGCAAGCCGCGCTCTTTGGGCAGACCTGTTGCAGCGCGGGCGAAGCGAAGAACACCTACGGCACAGGCTGCTTCATGTTGATGAACATGGGCGAGATTCCTGTGCCTTCCAAATCTGGCCTGTTGACCACGCTTGGATACAAGATCGGAAATCAAAAAGCTGTGTATGCGTTGGAGGGGTCCATTGCGATTGCAGGCGCACTGATTCAGTGGCTGAGAGATAACTTGGGACTGATCCAATCGTCGGCGGAGGTGGAGGCGTTGGCGAAATCTGTCGAGGATAATGGCGGCATTTATTTTGTCCCCGCATTCAGCGGATTGTATGCCCCGTATTGGAAGTCTGACGCGCGTGGCGTGATTGCGGGAATGACGCGCTACGTTAACAAAGGTCACATTGCGCGGGCAGCGTTGGAAGCGACCGCGTATCAAACCCGCGAAGTGTTGGATGCGATGGAGACGGATTCGGGCGTCAAACTTAAAGCCTTGAAGGTGGACGGAGGCATGGTCTTCAATGAATTGCTGATGCAATTTCAATCCGATATTTTGGATGTGCCCGTGGTGCGCCCCAAAGTGGCGGAGACGACCGCTCTCGGCGCGGCGTATGCGGCTGGGCTGGCTGTCGGTTTTTGGAAAAATACCGATGAGTTGAAAACAAATTGGGGACGTGATAAAGAGTGGTCGCCGAAAATGGATGCAAAACAACGCGAGGGTTTATACTCGGGTTGGAAGAAGGCCGTCACTCGCACGTTTGATTGGGTTGGGTAAAGTTACAGGTTGAAGGTTCCAAGTTTGGAACTTCCAACTTTCAACGTTCAACCTGAAACCTGCAACTTGAAACTTGGAACCGAACACATGAATCGAAACGAAATTCTTTCCGCTCTCAAAGCAAAACCTGAAATCTCTGTGTTGATCGTTGGCGCGGGGATCAATGGCATTGGCACATTTCGTGATCTTGCGCTGAACGGTGTGGATGTTCTGCTCGTGGATCGGGCCGATTTTTGTTCGGGCGCGAGCGCGGCTTCCTCGCACATGGCGCATGGCGGCATTCGTTATCTCGAGAATGGTGAGTTTCGCCTGGTGCGTGAGGCGGTGGGCGAGCGCAACCGCATGATCCAAAATGCGCCGCACATCGTGAGGCCGCTGCCTACCACCGTGCCCATGTTTAAATATTTTTCGGGCTTGCTCAATGCGCCGCTGAAATTTTTGCGCCTGCTGGAAAAACCTTCCGAGCGTGGTTCGGTCATCATAAAACTTGGCCTGATCATGTACGACGCCTACACGGGCAGCAAGCGCACCGTTCCGCGCCATAAATTTTTATCACGCGCCGAATCGCTGAATCGCTGGAATAAATTAAATCCCGAAATCGTCAACACTGCCACGTATTACGACGGCCTCATTTCGAACCCCGAACGGCTTGCTCTTGAAATTCTTTTGGATGCCGAGGCCGAAAACCCGAACGCGCACGCTTTGAATTATGTAAGCATGGTCGGCGGCGAAAAGGATACGATCATTCTCCGCGATGAGCTGAGCGATGAAACCTATGAGGTTCATCCCAGGCTGGTCATTAACGCGGCTGGCCCGTGGATCGATTTTGCCAATCACAGCCTGGGCATGTCCACGCGGTTTATTGGCGGCACGAAAGGCTCGCACCTGGTTTTGAACCATCCCGAGCTACGCGCTGCGATAGATGGCAATGAATTTTTCTTTGAAAATAAAGACGGGCGCATTGTGCTCATCTTCCCGTTGTTTTACCGTGTCCTCGTTGGTACCTCGGATATTAAGGTTGACCACCCCGATGAAGCGCGCTGCACCGACGAAGAGATCGACTATTTCATTGGCATGATCGCACGCGTCTTCCCATCCATCAAAGTGACTCGCGAACACATCGTCTTTCAATTTACAGGCGTTCGTCCCCTGGCGAGCAGCGGCGCAAAGACTACCGGACAATACAGCCGCGACCATCACATCGAAGTGTTGAGCGGTGATTGGACGAATCTGCAATTCCCGGTCTTTTCCCTGGTAGGCGGCAAGTGGACTTCCTTCCGTGCCTTTGCAGAGCAGGTGACAGACAAGGCGCTGGCTCATCTTGGAAAGCCGCGCCAGAAAAGTACGGAAGACCTTCCCATCGGCGGCGGCCACGGATATTCACCCGATGAGAACGAACAGAAACGCCAGATCGAAGGCTTTGCCGCATGGACTGGTTTGAGCAGGGAACGCCTGCAAACTTTGTATGAGCGTTACGGTTCGCGCACCGAAGCCGTTGCGACCTTTATCAACCGCGCGACCGACGCGCCGCTGAAGACCCTGCCCGAGTACACGCGCCGTGAGATCGCATTCCTCGCGCAAAGTGAAAAGGCAATTCATCTCGACGATATTCTTCTCCGCCGCACCATGCTTGCCATGCTGGGACGCCTGACAAAAGATAACGTGGAAGAAATTGCCGATGCCATGGGTGCGGCTCTCGGCTGGAGCGTTGAGCAGAAAAATGCCGAGGTGGAGCGCACGTTCCGTCTACTGGCTGACAGGCACGGGGTCCGCTTGTGAGGCGAAAGAGCAACTCAGCCGCGTGGTAGAATCCTCCCGATGTCTCCCAAAAAACAAAAACTCAAAATTGATCTTATCATCCCCGTCTTCAATGAATCTGAAGCGATAAGCCAAACCTACGCGGATATCTGCCGTGTGGTGGATTCGCTGCCCTTTGACTTTAAATTTATTTATGTAGACGACGGCTCAACCGACGGGACAGTTGATACGCTCCGAAAAACAGCGGACGACGACCCGCGCATTTCCCTGCTCCAGCTCAGCCGCAACTTTGGGCATCAGGCCGCGCTGACAGCAGGCATGGACGCCTCGCGCGGCGACGTGATGATCTCGCTGGATGGCGACGGACAGCACCCACCCGAAATGATCCCGCAAATGATTCAACTCATCCAGCAGGGGTATGACGTTGTGCAAGCCCAGCGCATGGACGATGACCGCTCCATTTCATTTAAAAAAATAACCTCCAATTTTTTCTACTGGTTAATTAATAAGATCAGCGGCACGCAAATTTTGCAGGGTGCGGCGGATTTCCGCGCGCTTTCGCGCAATGCGTTGAATGGCGTGCGTTCCATGCACGAATATCATCGTTTTCTGCGCGGCATGATCTCGTGGATGGGATACAAAAGCATTATCCTGCCCTATCATGAACCTGCCCGCATCGCGGGAAGATCGAAATATTCCATCGGAAAAATGTTCCGTCTTGCATCGGACGCGATCTTTTCGTTTTCTCTTGCGCCTTTGTATATCGGGTTGAGTGCGGGGTTGATTTTTTTTATCCTGGCAGGTGCGCAATTGATCTACGTCCTCCTGCTGTGGCTGACAGGCAATACCCAACAAGTGGAACCAGGCTGGAGTTCATTGATGGGCATCCTGTTGATCGCCAGCGGCATCATCATGATCCTGCTGGGTTTTATTGGTGTGTATGTCGGCTATATTTTTCAGGAAGTAAAACGCCGTCCAATTTATTTAGTAAAGGGGAAATTGTCAGATGATGGAGAATAGACTCAGAAAGCTCAAGCCGCCGTCCTCGGCGGCGTTTGGAAATATTGCGCCGAGGACGGCGCAAGGAGCATCGGCAGATGATGGAGAATAGACCCAAACCTTTTCTCATCACCTTGCTGCGTCATGGAGAATCAGTTGGGAATGCTGAATCCCGTTGGCAGGGACAGGCTGATTTTCCACTGACCGAAAAAGGACGCGCACAGGCCTACGCCCTGGCCGAGCGCTGGAAAAAAGAGGAAGTAACTTTCGACCATGTGATCGCCAGTCCGCTCACGCGCACGAAAGAGACGGCGGAGATCATCGCCTCTGCATTGAATTTGAAGGTCGAGTTCGACCCGCTCTGGCTGGAACGCGATAACGGTGAATTTGCAGGGTTGACTGCGCATGAAGTCCGCCAGAATTTTACGCACCCTCCGTTTACCACGCCGTACGACCCCGTTGGCATGGACGGAGAAGGGGACTGGGAACTGTTCCTGCGCGCAGGACAAGCCCTACACGATCTGCTAAAACGTGATCCAGCCCGCTATTTGATCGTCTCACACGGCGGTTTGCTGAATCAGTTCATGCACGCGGTGGTGGGGGTGACTCCGCAGGCGAATAACACAGGCGTACGTTTCCGTTTTAGCAATACCGCCTTTGCCCAGTTGATCTACTCCCCGCATCAGCATCGCTGGGCGATTGACAAACTCAACGATCACCTCCACTGGCTGGAGGCGGAATAATTCGGTAATTCGTAATAAGTAATTGGTGGTCGAGTAGGCGGCGGGCCTTGATGCGTTCCTTCGGAACTACTCGACCACCGCCGCCGTACACTGGCACCGTACGCCAGTGCGGTGTCGAGACCACCAATCGTAAATCTAAAATCGTAAATTAACGGAGCTTCATGGTACAACCTTTTAATAATACGTCTGGAATGAAATTTCTAATATTTGGGGCAGGGGCAATAGGCACGTACATTGGCGGTTCCCTTGCGTTGGCAGGGAATCAGGTTGTATTTGTGGAACAGCCGAAGATGGTGGAGCAGTTGCGGGAGCGCGGTTTGCGCCTGGATTTGACCATTGATGAAAGAAGAAAGACAAAAGACGCATTTAGCATTGACCCGCGTTCTTTCGCCATTGAACCTTCCCTTGAAGAAGCGTTGAAATTCGGCCCGTTTGACGTGGCCCTCTTCGCCTTGAAATCCTTCGACACCATCCCCGCCATGGAAGGACTCAAACCCTTCGCGGAAAAACTGCCCCCGATCCTGTGCCTTTCCAACGGCGTGGAAAATGAACAGTCCATTGCGCGTGTATTGGGCGCGGACAAGGTCATCTACGGCACAGTCACCACCGCCATTGGCCGCCGTGGCCCTGGCGACATCGTCCTCGAAAAATTGCGCGGCGTGGGCGTCGCGGCGGGACATATCCTTTCGGAGAAACTTGTGGCGGTGTTGGATAAGGCGTATTTGAAATGCCGCCTCTATCCCGACGCGCACAGCATGAAATGGTCGAAGATGCTTACTAATTTAATTGCCAACCCAACCTCTGCCATCCTTAATATGACTGCGGCGCAAGTCCTCGCCAATAAGGATCTGTATAAACTGGAAATTGACATGTTGAAGGAATGCCTTGAGGTGATGAAGGCCCAAAATCTCGAAGTGGTGGATTTGCCTGGTACGCCCGTCAAGGCATTGGCATTTGCCACCAAATTGCCGCTCTGGCTCTCCAAGCCTTTCCTCTCCCGCGCCGCAGGCAGTGGACGCGGCGGTAAGATGCCATCCTTCCACATTGATTTATATTCAGGCAGAACCCAAAGCGAAGTGGAATTCCTGCATGGTGCAGTCGTCCGCGAGGGCAAAGCGCGCGGAATCCGGACCCCCGTCAACGAACTGCTGACGAATACTTTAATGGCTCTCACCAAAAAAGAAATTCCGCTGGAAGAATTTGCGGGAAAACCCCAAAAACTATTGGCTAAGTTTGAAAAATAGACTGTGGAAAACCTGTAACTTGGAACCTGTAACTTGTAACTTGAAATCATGTCCATCCAAATCGTTTCACCCAATACAAACGTCGAACTCCATCTCCCTGATGGACGAGTCCTCTCCGGTCAACGCGGCACGCAAGTAGGGGAGTTCCTTGCCCAGGTCAAAGATGATTTTTCCGCACCCATCGTGGCCGCCATCATCAACAACCAAATTCATGAGTTGACCTTTCCCGTTGAAATCGAATCCCTTTGCCAGCCTGTCACCATGGATACAGCCGATGGAGCGCGCATCTATCGCCGTTCGCTGGTCTTTTTACTGGAGTTGGTTTTTGCCGAACTCTTCCCAAAAGGAAAGTTGAATATCGACCATTCCGTTTCATCAGGTGGATTTTATTGCGAGGTGACAGGCCGTGAAGCGCTGACACAGGAGGAACTTGGCTTACTCAAAGTTCACATGCAAAAGCTGGTCGCGGAGGATCGTCCCTTCATTCGCAAGGAAGTCCCCATTCAGGAAGCCATTGAATATTTTAAACAGCGTGGTTACGAAGACAAACTCCGCCTGCTTAAATATCGCAGCAAAGATTACCTCACCCTCTACAGCTTCAACGGCCAAATGGATTACATGCACGGGTACATGGTCCCTTCCACTGGCTACTTGAAATGGTTCGACCTCAAGCTGGTCAACGGTGGGTTTCTGATTCAGTTCCCGCGCCGCCATGCGCCAACGCGCCTTGAGCCGATGGGGAATTATCCAAAATTGCTCAGCACATTCCGTCAGTACGGCGATTGGTTGAAAACGCTCAACATCGATAATGTCGGTGCGCTCAACGATGCCATTGAAGCGGGCCGCGCCGATGAGATCGTACTGGTCTCCGAGGCGCTGCACGAACAAAATTTTGCAGACGTTGCCCAGCAGATCGTGCAGAAAAAAGCGCGCATTATTTTAATTGCAGGTCCCACCTCGTCGGGCAAAACCACCTCGTCGCGCCGCCTTGCCATTCAACTGCTTGCGCGCGGCATTTCGCCCTATCCGCTCGAGCTTGATCATTATTTTGTAGACCGCGAAAAGAATCCCGTCGATGAAAACGGCCAGCCTGATTTTGAAATTATCGATGCCCTGGACCTCGCGCGCCTCGCGCAGGATTTGGAAAAATTGATCAGCGGAGAAAAAGTTCATCTGCCCCGATTCAACTTCAAGACCGGAAGAGGCGAAGAAGGGGACGTTGTCCAATTACAGGCGGGACAACCGATCATCCTTGAAGGCATCCATGGCATGAACCCGCGCCTCATTTCCGACCGTTGGGCTGATTCTGCTTTTCGGGTATATGTCTCTGCGCTGACGCAGCTCAACCTCGACCGCCATAACCGCGTCTCCACCACAGACACGCGCCTCATCCGCCGCATCGTCCGCGACGCGCGCGAGCGTGGATATTCCGCGCAAGCCACCATCTCACGCTGGGAGTCCGTTCGCCGCGGCGAGAAGCGGCACATCTTCCCCTATCAGGAAAACGCAGACGTGATGTTTAACTCCGCGTTGGTCTTTGAACTTGCCGCGCTCAAAGGAGCCGCCGAGCCGCTGCTTCGCCAGGTCCCGCACCATGTGCCGGAATACATCGAAGCCCGCCGACTGCTGGCCTTCCTCGAATGGTTCCTGCCATTGGATATCAGCCTCATCCCCGCCAATTCCATCGTCCTCGAATTTTTGGGCGGCTCGAGTTTGAAGGATTTCAAGATTTGGAGAGGGTGAAGTGAAGCGTGATGCGTGATACGTAAAAAACTCCAGTCCTAATTGACTGGAGTTTTTTGTTTCTTAGCTGCTCAAAATGTTTTCAATCTCTTGTAGTTCATTGCCTGAAAACTCAAGCCGCTTCAACGCTCCAACAGCATCATCGATCTGTGAGACTCTGCTTGCACCGATCAGCACGGAGGTCATGGCCTGGTGGCGCAGGACCCAGGCGAGAGCCAGTTGCGCAAGGGTTTGTCCGCGGGATTGGGCGAGTTCGTTTAGTTTTTGAACTTTCGCCAGTTTTTCGTCTGTGAGGTGAGCGGGCTTGAGGAATCCATGCGCTTTGGATGCGCGCGAGCCTTCAGGAATGCCGCTGAGATATTTATTGGTAAGCAGGCCCTGCGCGAGAGGGGAGAAGGCGATGCAGCCGATGCCTTCCTCTTTGAGAGTGGTGAGCAGATCAGCCTCCACCCAGCGATTGAACATGTTGTAAACAGGCTGGTGGATCAGTCAAGGCGTGCCAAGTGAATTCAAAATCTTCGAGGCTTCACGGGTTTTGTCGGCGGGGTAATTTGAAATGGCCGCATACAACGCCCGTCCACTGCGGACGATGGTATCCAACGCCTGCATGGTCTCTTCGAGCGGAGTCTCA
>JACPVB010000112.1 GCA_016191985.1 Chloroflexota bacterium
AATTGCCTGTCCCAAATGTGATTTTCACCCTACGCCAAATATTCTTTGGCAATGCCGCCCGGGCTGCGGATCTATGTGGCATACATTTTCCACCCACGGTGTCTGTCCACGCTGTTCAAAAATGTGGCACGATACACAATGCCCACACTGTAAATTATGGTCTCCCATAGATGATTGGGATAGGGATGATGTCCCAGAGCAACGGCCTTCCGTGAAGAAGGAAAAACAGGGGGAGTTGCGCTTGCTGCTATAATGCCTGCGGTCATATTCTCGCTCATGAAAGAGTGCAATTTGTGAACGTGACGGATATACATTGAGTTCATAGAAGGAGATGTGCAATGAAGAAATCATTTCCGATCGTCCTTGTTTTTGCGATAGTCTTTCTGTTCTTTATTCAAGTGGCGGGCACATTGGTCGAGTCCATTTATATTCTGGACTTGATGAACTCAAATCTTGACGAAAAAGCGCTGGGCGTGTTGTTCTTCTTTACGCCCATCCTGTTGATCCCACTCTACAAAAAATTTCCACGAGGGCTGGCCTGGGTAACCTTCGCCGTATTGTTCCTGTTACGGGGAATGCTGCCCTATTTAAAAACAGCGAACCAGGTGCCAGCCGCCGGGCTTGGTACCTTCGCTGTATTAAGTCTGTTCTTCCTCCTGCTGGGAGCAAAACCCAAAGGAGAGACGCCCTCACAAAATGGCCTGTGGGCTTCCGCCGGGCTTGCGCTGGCTGTGGGCCTGTCCGTGTTCCTGCGCGCGTTGGATTACGGCCTCGAATATTCCCTCACTCGTGCTGGCGGATGGGTCGGCTGGGGATTAGGTCTGTGCCTCGGATGGCTGTTGATGCAGTTGGATTTTGAAAGCGAATCAGCCCCGGCCGAAAAGAGAAGCGGCGGTGTCACACCGGCCATACTTGGCCTTTTCCTCATCCTAACTTTGGTCTGGTTTGCCTTTTCAGCCCCGGCAGTGATCGCCCGCTGGACGGAAGGCAACTATACCTTGATCGTAGTCACGATTAGCCTGCTTGCCCTCGCCTGGGTTTTGTTATCGCTTAATCGCCCGCAGTTATTTGAACGGATCAGCCGAAGCGTCCTCCTGCTTTGGAATTTGATATTCACCCTCAGTCTGACTGCGACCATTCTGGCGCATCGCGTCTCTTTCCCGCCGACGCCTGATTCTGCGCCCGTAGTGGTGCCCAGCCCCGGCTGGGTTGCGCAAATACCACTTGTGCTGATGCTTCTGCTTTTCCCGGTCATCTTTCTCGACCTGCGCCTTTTTCTCGATCAAATTCGGCAAGTAACTCCAACCCCGCGTACCCTGATACCGGGAATCCTGCTGGGGAGCACCGTCCTAATCCTGCTCATTTTTGCCCACATCTTCACCAACGTCTGGGGGTATGTAAAACCAGTCAGCCCGCTTTTTCGGAATATGTTCTGGCTGCCATACTTTTTGATGGCAGGCGGCATCACCCTGCTCGTCTGGCGCGCAAAAAGGGATGAACCAGATTCCAAACAGTCCACTGTTGGAACGTTCCACTGGGCATGGGCTTTTTTGGTGGGGGCAATTTTTCTGGGCACGGCAATCCGCGCGTTGCCGGTGAAGCGCATCCAGGTCGATGTGCCGAAGCGATCTTCTCTCGTGGTGATGACCTTCAACACCCAGCAATCCAATGACGATTTCGGAGAAAGATCCTTTGACGAACAACTTGCGCTCATCCGCAGGGCTTCGCCTGATATCCTGGCATTGCAAGAGTCTGATTCAACCCGCATTTCGCTCAACAACAACGATTACGTCCGCTACTTCGCAGACAAGCTCGGCTACTATTCCTATTTCGGACCCAAGACAGTCACCGGCACGTATGGGACAGCCATCCTGTCGAAGTATCCACTCTTAAACACGCGCACGGTTTTTACCTACAGCGATAAGGATGAAATTGGTACAGCCGAAGCGGAGATCGAAGTGAATGGACAACGTTTCACCATCTACAATGTCCACCCCGACGGTTCGGATACAGCCATGCTGGTTTTTGCGAACAGGCTCCTGGAACGCTCGAAGGACAAGCCCTATGTGATCGCAATGGGTGATTACAACCTGCGGGACTATGAAGAAGCCTACAAACTGATTAACAGCGTTTATACCAACGCCTGGGTCAGTGTCTACCCTTCCAAGATCAGCACAGACGGAGTTGACATGTCCGGCGAGAACCGCATCGACCATATTTTCATCTCACCCGCGTTGGGCGTGCGCAATCCGGTCTATGTGCTCGTCCCTGAATCGGCTACCGATCACGCCGTCCACTGGGCGGAGATCTATTGGGAAAATCCGTAGCGTTGTTGACTCACCTTACGCAGTTCAATCCCGAAGGGATGGCAGGATTATAGAAAAGCGGGTGAGCGGAATCCAAATCCCGGAGGGATGACATGGATTTTACGAGCCATGACACCCTTTCAGGGTTGAAGACGTTGTATCGTAAAATCTATAATCATTTGACCCCTACGGGGTCATAAAGCTTTTCTACGTAAGGTGAGTTGTTAAGACGGACTACGAATCTGCGGGCGGCGAACGGAACTTGTAATTCACAGGGAAAAACGCAAGCACGGGAGGTTCTTGTGGGATGGAATACGAGATCGGCGTCTCCCGTTCCGGCGCGGCCAGACTCACGGATAGTTTCAAGTCATTGCGCCTGGGGTAATTGGGGTCATATATGAATAGGGTCAGCAGATCGTCTGTCACTTCGTAACCCGTTGCAAGCACCTGATGGTTGCGTCCCAATTTGGAGAGGTCCGTGCTTTTCACACGCACCAACCCCAATGGGCAGGGCGTCCCCTTATCAAGCATCGCCTTGATGATCGGCCATTCCACGCGGATGGTCTGCCAGGCACGTCCGTGTGGTGTAAAGATATTGCCGCTCGAAGAACGTTTTTCGTCGCTATCGGGATATTCGGGATTCATCAAAATAATGTACTTGAGCACGCCCAGCGGCAGGTTGAAACTATTCAGCAAACGCCTGACGAACGAATTGAACAATTCCCCTGTGGTCGGCGGTTTGGTTATGACAGGGATCGGGCGTTTGGCAAGGAAATAGTCGAGCGCCGTAAAGACCATCCCCCCGCACAACCCGTTCGACGCATCTCCAAACTCCACCCTCCCAAACGGAATCGAGATCGTAATATCGGGGACGGAGGGAAAGGAGTTGGAAAAATAAAAGCCATGTTCTTCCGGTACAAAGCCCGTCAACTGCCGTATCGGCGAATGAGCGTTCAGGGAATCCGCCGGCTGCGTGAACGCTTCGAGTTGATAACTTACCTTATCCCCGCTGCCATGCCACCATTCCACGCAAAGCTCCTGCGACCCACGCGCGCCACGCGGCGGCTGGGCAATCACCCTTGCGCTGGAATGACGGTCCGATTCGTACAGAGTTAGCAGGCAGCCATGATAGGCTTGTCCCCTGGGCAGTTTGAAAGAAAAGATGTCCCTGCCACTTTTTTGAAGAGGCAGGACGGAGGCATGTTTGCGACGGTTGTTAAGTATCCTGGACACAATAAACTCCTTTCCCATACCGATAAATAAAAGCAAATACAAACTTAAGCACAATGATACAACAAATTGATACCGTTGGCGCAATCAAAAAGAAAGTTCTGTAGCGTTTAAAAGAATGTCGAATTTTCGCGTAAAGAAACTATTTGGTAAATGAAACACTCGAGGGGTAGAATTGAAGTCCGAACGACAGGCAAGGCAGGTTTGCAGGAGTACCGAAGACTGGATAAGTCCTCATCAATAATAACGACCTGCGAGGAGTTAAAAACGGAATGGAACCCTGGTATTCAATGAGTCTTGGTGATGGGATGCTGGCAGCCATGCCACAAGCGGAACTTGAAGCGGCATTTCAGCGCGCCTTCACTGCCGCAGGCGGCCCTTCAAATATGGCTGTGTTCACTCGTCACGAATCAGAAGGCCGCCTCCATTGTGAAGTAATGGCGTATTTCTCGCCTGCCGCATGGGATCTGGCAAAGGCATTTGGCGCACAACCGTGTGAGAAACCCGCGCGTGCGGAATTGAGCTTGCTGGCGGGCGATAAACGTGCCTGGCTGGCGCTTTTCCCTGAAAGTGATCGATAAGGCGTTAAGAGTTGCATCTTTATCAGATGGAAGTGTGAGTCACAATTATCTTTAGGAGACCTGAACCATGTCCGAAATCAAATATGAAATCATCAAGCAGATTGGTGTGTTGTCCAAAACCGCTTCGGGGTGGGCAAAGGAACTCAACCTGATCAGTTGGAATGACCGCGAACCGAAATACGACCTTCGGGACTGGTCACCAGATCGGGAAAAAATGGGGAAGGGTGTAACCTTGTCAAAGGAAGAGTTGACGGCGTTAAGGGAATTGCTGAATAACATGGAGGTTTAGCATGGCCCGCCTCTACACGCCCTCCGTTCCATTCCCAGCGAAGATGAAATCCAACAAGAAATAATGTTGCAATCCACTATGGGGGAGGAGTAAAATAGAGTTACAGAGTATCGCATAATTTAGTAAACAGAAGATTGAATTTTCCCTCGCAATTTTCGACAAAAGTTTACTTAATTATGCGACAAGCGATAGTCTTATTGTTCTCATAGACCGAAGATGGCTTACGAGCGTAGGAGAGCCAGGTCACAGGCAACCATTTATCAGTTAGGAAGCTGCCATGCTAGAACAAACCCCTTTATCAGTTACCGACAGTCTCCAGCGCATGTTGCAACGGATGGAACGCCTCATGGAGATCAACATTACCCTGAACTCAACCCTTGCGTTGAACCAGGTGCTGGATTTGATCATGGCCAAGGCGATTGAAATGCTGGAGTGTGAGGCGGGAAGCATCCTGTTATATAACAAGGAAAAGGGTTGTTTATACTTCTCCGCTTCCACCACATCAGACAGTAAAAATCTTGCTGAAATTCCTGTCCCACTAACAGACAGCCTGGCGGGAGCGATCTTTTCCAAAAATATTCCCCTGGTTGTAAATAATGTGGAGAACGATGTTCGCCATAATTCTTCAGTCGCCGCGCAGGCAAATTTCCATACACGTTCCCTGCTTGGCGTTCCCATGCGCATCCAGAATCGGGTGATGGGGGTTTTGGAGGCTTTGAATAAAAGAGAAGGTGCGTTCACTGAGGAAGATGTGAAGATCCTGACTGCGATTGCCTCCCAGGCTGCGGTGGCGATTGAAAACGCCCAGCTGGTGGAAGCCTTGCAGGAATCGTACGAATCAACTCTGGAAGGCTGGGCGGCTGCGCTCGATCTGCGGGATAAAGAAACCGAGGGGCATTCCCAGCGTGTCACTGTGTTAACGCTGCAACTCGCCCAGGAGATCGGTGTAGGGCAGGAAGCCTTAACCTATTTACGCCAGGGTGCATTGCTCCATGATATTGGCAAGATGGCGGTCCCGGATAAAATTCTGCACAAGAATGGACCGCTCACCGAACGGGAGAAGGCAGTCATGCGCCAACACCCTGTCAATGCCTATAACATGCTTTATCCGATAGCCTACCTGCGACCCGCCCTGGACATCCCTTATTGCCATCACGAGAAATGGGATGGAAGTGGATATCCTCGCGGCCTAAAGGGTGAAGACATCCCGCTCCCCGCCCGAATTTTTACAATCATCGATGTGTGGGATGCCCTTCGATCCAACCGCCCCTATCGGAAAGCATGGTCGGAAAAAAAGACGATTGCCTATATTCTGGAAGAGGCCGGTAAATCCTTTGAGCCTGGGTTGGTCAAGAGTTTTCTGGATGTCATTCAACCCGCGCCGGCAAAGCATGTATTGGCTTCAAAAAACTTGGCACACTAAAAAATACACTCTATAACAGAAAGCATGTCGCCCTGAGGGAGCCGACAGACGACCAAAGGGTTGCTACCAAAAATCGGCAAGCCTCCTAAGCAAGGATAGAGATTCCGAGGCTCATGAGAAACAAGGATTTTTAAATCAATTCGCGAAACCTGTCCTGACGGTTCGTCTCGCTTCGCGGCTCACCGTGTCGAAGGATTCGCGTGATTCGCGGCTGAAGCTCCTGTTTCTTTGTTTTGTCCTTGAAGCAAGGCACTCTCTGTTTTATTAACCTGCCGATCAATGTGCAGAGGCGGTTATAATTCCCCTCACAATCCATGCAAACCGAAAACGGCATTGAATCACAACTCAAGGATGCGGCGCAACTCTCCGAGGCGGTATGGGCGGTTCTTGCGGAGCGGATCGGCGGCATGTGGCAGCTTCGCTCTTCCTATCGTCTTAACAAGGCTGCTCAAAACGAGTTGATCGGGATTATGGCCACACCCATGGTGGATGCCTGGTTATGTGGTGCTTTGAGCGGGGGATACTCACGTTTTACTTCCACTCCTGCGGGAGGCAAACTTAATACCGCGCGGGTGTACGTGTTTCCAGTTAGCGGCACATCCCAATGCGTCATCGTCGGCGCGGATGAACAGACTCCCACTGCGCAGCGCATTTGGAAGTTGACCGCGTCCCTGCTCTCCGGGCATTCAGCTTCACCCAGTCAACCGTTCCTGCCGGACCTGCAATCTGGTCTGGCTTTCGATTTGCCGCTTGCCCTCGAGAAGGTGCTGGGTGCGTTTGTGCAGGCAGTAGCTTGTCAGGGCGCATGGCTCGCCATCCGGCGCGGCGAATCGCTCGATATTCAGGCGGAATGGAATGCGCCAAAGGCAAAGGGTGTGTCCCTGCCCATAGAGGAGAACCCGATCCTCCGTCGTGTGAACCGATCCCTCGCCGATGTGTTGATCGTCCGCGGACAGCCCAATTGGGACAATCTGCCGTACGGTGTTTTAAAGTCTGGCACAAATACATGGATCTGCCTGCCGTTGGTGATCGGCCATCGCCTGATTGGGGTGGTCGCGCTCTGGCGGCAAAAGGATTTTTCCCAAGCCGAGCGCGGACAATTGCGCGATCTTTCCTCGCGCGTCCCGCCATCTGTGGAAGTGGTGGTGACTTTTTCCGAAATGGCTTCGCACCTGCGCAGGCTGGGCCTGCTCAACGATTTTGTGTTGACCGTTTCCTCCGCACAAAATTTGGATCAGATCGCGCGGCGCATGTTCGGCCTGCTCACCCGCGCCTTCAACACTGAATTGATCGCGCTTTTCCTGCGTTCCAGTGACGGGCGAATTCTGCGCGATTATCGCATGTTCGAGGGCAAACTGAATGTCATCAGTGTGACGGTTGCGGGGCATTCCATGCAAACCGTTTTGAAGGAGGGGCGAGTCCGTCGGATTGCCGATTCAATGCGCGATGGATTTATCGGCGTTCACAAGGGCGCGCGTTCCGAATTGATCGTCCCATTAAAATACCGCGGACAACCCACTGGCGTGCTTGTCATCGAGAACACATACGCTGAAGCCTTTAGCCAATACGATGAACATCTGATGGTGGTTATTGCCAGTCACCTGGCGGGGTTGATCGAATACACACGCCTGCGTGAAGAGGCAGAAGGCCGCGCGCGCAGTCTGGGTTTGATCCATGAAGTGGTGCAGCAGGTCATCGGCCTGAACGATAAAAACGAAGTAGCGGCTATTGCCGCTGAGTTGGTGGCGCAATATTTCAAGTACGAACTGGCCGTCATTTTGCTGTTGGACGATCAGCGCAGGTTCACCATCCAAGGCATCGGCGGCACCCACGCAGAGACGCTCAAAACCGCACTGGCTGGCAGCGAGTTCATCAAGGCAGAAGGAGTCACAGGCCAGGTGGCACAGACGGGTGAGAGTATTCTCGTCAACGACACGATGCAGAACGGCTTATACAAGGCGATCAAAGGCTGGGAGGCGCGCTCAGAGGTCTGCGTGGCTGTGAAGGACGGGGATACCATCCTCGGTATCATTGATGTGGAGAGCAGGGAACAGAACGCCTTCTCACACAACGACCTGATCGCCATGGAGTCGCTGGCAGGCATCCTTGCCTCGGTGGTCTCCAGTGCCAATCAATACCAAAAATTGCAGGAGACGGTTCGTCAATTGCGTGCCACCGAAATCGAATTGAACGCCCGCATGGAAGCGCAGCAGTCCGCCGAAAACAGGTTATTACAGGCCGCGAAACTTGCGGCAGTCGGTGAAATGGCGGCGGGAATTGCACACGAGTTAAACAACCCGCTCACCACAGTCACCGGTTTCTCCGAGATCGTTTTGGATGAACTCTCCGAAGACTCGCCTCACCGAACGGAATTGGAAATGGTCCTGCTCGAAGCACGGCGCGCCAGCGGGGTTGTCCGCCGCCTATTGGATTTTTCTCGCCAGGGCGAGCGCACCCGCACGCGCGCCGATATCAACGAAGTTGTGAACGACGTGATTGCCCTCACGCGGCATTTAATCCAGACCAACAATGTCAACCTCACCCTGCGGCTTGATGAAGACCTGCCCTGGGTTTCCATCGATGTCAACCAAATGAAACAGGTATTGCTCAACCTGATCCACAATGCCTTGCAGGCCATGAAAGGCGGCGGAGAGTTACTGGTTAGCACCTATCCTGCCAGGCGCGAAACACGAGATTGGATCGTGATGCGCGTGAAAGACAGCGGAAGCGGCATTTCTCCTGCGGACCAAAGCCGCATTTTCGAACCATTCTTCACTACCAAAGGAGACCGCGGCGGCACCGGCCTTGGGCTTTCAGTTACCTATGGCATCATCACCGATCATGGTGGAACCATCGAAATATCGAGCGAACCGGATCTCGGCTCCACGTTTGAAGTCTGGCTGCCGGTCTAGGCGAACGCATTATGGAAAATACCTTCGTACTCGTTGTTGACGACGAACCGGGCATTGCATTATTGTGTAACCGCCTGCTTACCCGCGCCGGTTACAAGGTAGCCACCGAAACTGATCCGCGCAAAGCGATTGAATACCTCCGGGAACATAAGATCAGCCTGCTGCTCGTCGATATCCGCATGCCCGAAGTGGATGGCTTCGAGGTCATTCAACATGCGCAGCGCCTGCAACCGGATGCCGCCGTACTTATTATGACCGGCCATGGCACAGTCGAGACTGCCATCCGTGCACTTCGGCAGGGCGTGGATGGTCTTTTGCTTAAACCATTCAGCCAGGGCAATGAGCTGATCGAAGCCGCCAAGCTCGCGCTGGCAGACAGCCAGACCAAACGAGACGCCGCCCGCACAAGGGCTTTGCGCCCGTTGTTTTCCGTCACCGAAGCCCTGCTCTCGGAAACCCGCCGCGAGCCGCTGCTCGATCTCATCGTCAATGCCATTTGCGGGCACATGCAATGCTCGCAAGCCGCTTGCTATCAGCTTGATTTTGAAACGAAAAATTATTCCCTGCTCGTATCGCGCGGTTTTTCCTCCAGCCAAAACCATTTGGATTTGATTTCCCGCGTGGACGAATCTGCCACACCTTTGATGGTCAATGCCAGCGGGCCGGGTGACTTAACCCTGAAAGCGCATCTTTCCAACCTCGAGCTTGGTTCCGTTATCCTGACGCCGATCCTCCGCCCAAACCTGGGCATGGTGTTATATGCCGCCCGCGCCCTGGGGGAGCCTCCCTTCCGCGAATCAGACCTGGAGATGTTCCAGATTTTGGCGCGCCAGTCCATCGCCGCTCTGGAAAACGCGCGCTTATATGCCGAGCAATTGGACTACGTCCGCAAGGTGGAGGAATCTCAAAAGGCATTGTTGCAAGCTGAAAAAATGGCGGCGGCGGGCCGCCTCAGTGCGTCCATTGCGCATGAAGTCAATAACCCATTGCAGGCGGTGCAGAACTGCCTGCATCTTGCCGGGCGCGAAGACCTGCCCGAGGAAAAACGCAAGGAGTATTTCGACCTTGCTCGCACCGAGTTGGAACGGCTCATGCTCACGGTCCGCCGTATGTTGGATTTTTACCGCCCCGGCGCAAGCTCGCTCGAAACAGTGGACCTGGCCGAGATGCTGCAATATATCATCACACTGATGTCGAAGCAGCTTAATGAATCCAATGTAAAAGTGCAGGTTAATTTCCCCGCGCAAGGCCCGTCGATTCTGGCAGTCAGCAGCCAGATACAGCAGGTCTTTATCAACCTGATCTTAAACGCCGCCGATGCAATGCCCGAAGGTGGAGAGTTGCAAATCTCGGCTCGCTCATTGAATGAAGGCGTTGAAGTTTTGTTTCAGGATAACGGCAAGGGCATCCCAAAGGAAAAACAGACCAATATTTTCGAACCGTTTTTCAGCACGAAAGAAGGCGGTACCGGCTTGGGGCTAACAGTGAGTTACAATATAATTACCGCGCACGGCGGCGTCCTGGAATATCTGCCAGACCGCGGCCCCGGCGCATGTTTCCGCATATTCTTACCTGTAGGAGGAAAGCAATGAAATCGAATATTCTGGTTGTAGACGATGAGCCTGTTGCAAGACAGTCCCTCACCGACATACTAAAACTGGAAGGTTATACTGTCGCTTCCGCTCCCAATGGGCAGGCGGCTGTCGAATTCGTCCGCACCCATAATGTGGACTTGATGATCGTGGATTTGAAAATGCCCGGCATGGACGGGCTTGAAGTGGTGCAAGTGGTGAACCAGGTCTCACCGGAAACGGAGGTGATCCTGCTCACAGCATACGGCTCCACCGAAACCGCGATCCAGGCATTGCGCTTGAGGATTCACGATTATCTTCTAAAGCCCGCATCCCCTGCGCAAATTCTTTCAACGGTGAAGAAAGGTCTCTCGCGCCGCTCTTCCAAATCCCGCCTAAACCACATGTCCTCTGTGGATGATGGCGGCCAGGAAGTTTACTCTTTGAAGGACGGCACCACTGTGGATCTTTCCCGCCGCCAGATAAAGTTTAAATCCAAGATCGAGCATCTCACGCCTGCGGAAGGCAGGCTGTTGAAAATTTTGATGGAAAACAAAGGGAAGGTTTTCTCACACCGTGAACTGGTTTTATTGGTTCAGGGATATGATACCTCCCAACAGGAGGCGCCCGAAATTTTGCGACCGCTCGTCAGCCGCTTGCGGCATAAGCTCGATCAATTTCCGTCCCTGTCTGAACAGGTGGTCAGCGTGCGCGGAACAGGCTACTTGTACGAAGGCGATAAATAACGGCAACAAAAAAGACCACAACAGCGTGGTCTTTTTTGTTGCTATTCATATGGCCCAAAAATATCCTTGGGCAGGCCTGGCGCACGGATCCATGAGAGCCAGCCGGTTTTTCCGCTATGCGTCGGCAGAGTCGGATGCTCATACATGACCAGGATCAGGCTGA
>JACPVB010000131.1 GCA_016191985.1 Chloroflexota bacterium
CCGGTGGCCGCGAAGAATAACGGCCCCGTTAGGAATGCGACGCGCACATGTTTGCATTTGCCTGCCGTTTCAATGCCGCGTTGTTTGAGTCGGTCAACATCCACATCCTGAAGGTTGATGTCAATGCTGGCGATTTTGTTCAGGAAGACCGCGCCCGCCAGGAATGTGCCGAGCAGGATCGCGTTTGTTAAATTCAAGACGACGGTTGCGAGCATGGCAATGGTGAAGGCGATCATGTCGGTCTTGAAGCGTTTGCCAAAAATGCGTTTGATCGCCTGCCATTCATTTGTGCGAACAGCGGTGACCATGAGCACGCCCGCCAATGCGGAGAGGGGAATCCGTTCGATAAATGGAGCGAACAGGAACATGACCAGCAATAAAATGATGGCATGAAGGATGCTGACCAAACGAGTCTGTCCGCCGGATTGGATGGCGACTTTGGTGCGGATCATGGCAGAGGTGGTGGGGATTGCGCCGAAGAAGGGCAGGCTGATATTGCCGAGTCCCTGCCCGATGAGTTGCTGGTTTACTTGCAGGCGAATCCCGGTCATGTTCGAGCCGACCGCTCCGCACAGGAATGCTTCGATGGAGCCGAGCACGGTCAGGGTCAAGGCAGGGGCGATGAAGTCGGAGAGATTCGTCCACGGGATTTTGGTGAGATCGAGGTGCTGTTCGAGGATCAAACTTCGAGGGATGGAAATGATGGTCGCGGCAGACCAGCCCAAGGCTTGTGTTGAGCCGAGTCG
Organism: Chloroflexota bacterium; assembly: GCA_016191985.1. GTDB lineage: Bacteria > Chloroflexota > Anaerolineae > Anaerolineales > Villigracilaceae > Villigracilis. Next base: position 747 of record JACPVB010000131.1, read on the forward strand.
AAACATCCAATTAAGAAGCGTGGCGAGGATGAGTCCCAATAATGCGGACGGAAAATAAAAATTCCATTTCTTCGGCCAAAGCAGCATCGTCGCAATGACGACCAATCCCAAAACGATGGCTTGCGGATTAATGATAAAACTTTCGTTGAAATATCCAACCAGCTTTTGAGCGGCGGTTTCGGTGGTGGGGGTGTGGATGCCGAGCAGGTTGTCTGTTTGGCGGATGATAATGATGAGGGCGATGCCGAGGGTGAAACCGCGAATGACGGGCGCGGGGATGAAAGCGATGTAACGGCCAAGTTTCAGGAGGCCGATAGTAAGCATGAGCAGGCCAGAGAATAAGGTGGCGAACCACATTCCCTCCAGTCCGTAACGATTGACAAGCACGATCAGCACCACGCTGGTGACAGCTTTTGCGCCGCTAATTTGGTACGGCGCCCCGCCCAGCGCACCGATCACCAATCCACCGATGATGGAGGTGATGAGTCCAGCCGCTGCGCCCGCACCTGAACCAACGCCGAATGCAAGAGCCAGCGGCAACGCTACCGCAGCGACGGATAGACCTGCAATAAAATCCTTTTGAAATTTGGCAAGCGAATACCCTGAAAACTCGTCCTTGTACAGGCGAGCGATACTTCTCCGAGGCATGAATTGTTCTCCGAAAATAAATAGATGTTCACAAAGGCATACGGTGCTCCCCCAAGGCGTCCTTTGTTTTAATGGCGGGATTTTATCACAAGAGAATGGAAGGATTGGAGTCTGGTTTGAGCAGACCAAAACTTATTCGATCCACTCAAATACATATTTCACATCATGCTCGATCTCGAACTTTTTGAGGAAATCCATGTATTCATCTTTGAATGTCTGTTTGGCATGATGCTGTTCCTGATTCAAAATGTAGTTATAGACGTTTTCAACCTGCGAATGGCTGTAGGAGAATGCTCCGTAGCCTTCCTGCCAATTGAAATTGCCTTTAATCCATGTGTGGTCGTTGATGAAATTAGTGGAATTGTTTTTCATATCCCGAACGAGATCCGATAATGCCATTGAGGGTTTAAGTCCCACAAACACATGGGCATGGTCGTCCACGCCGTTGACGATGATGGGCTTTTGTCCCTTGTTTTTGATAATGCCAGACATGTATTTGAAAACTTCCTGTCGCCATTCTTTCTGAAGGAGGTTCTGGCGTCCTTGTACAGCAAAGACGATCTGAACATAGATTTGGGAAAATGTACCTGCCATATATCCTCCAAAATAGTTGATGTAAATTTTTTGCTCAATCCCGAAGGGATGTTATGATTCTAGCAGCGCGATGATGCCCTAACCAAATCCCGAAGGGATGACATGGATATTACAGGTCATGACACCCCTTCGGGGTTCAACCGCAACGCCATTTTCTTCTTCTATAATCATTTCATCCCTTCGGGATTGTATCAGTAATCTGTGGGCGATTTTACGATTTCTGCTCGAAGGTTCCATCCAGATTCAAATAGTAGGTATCCACTTCGAGGTGGGGAAAGATGCGGCGGATTTTGTCTTCGGCTTCCTGTAAATCTTCCTCGTGATGTTCTTCGGTGCCGCCGGGGCCGTACATGCCACAATCCTCATGGTTGATGAGGATGACTTTGGAAATGCCATGCAGGCGGGCGGAGATGTCCACCTGGCGGATGACATCGTACACGTCATACACACCGCCAGCCATCACGGCGCGATCATAACTGCCTTTGCCGAGGTTGGCCTCCAGCCATTGGTTGATGTAGGATTGCAGGCGAAAGTCCATACAGTGGACGACGATGGCTTCACATTTATGAGACATAATGATTCCTTTTTATGAAATGGATTCGAATACCACGATTGGGATGCGGCGTGATGTCATTTTTTGATAATCCAAATAGGGAGGGTGTTTTTTCGTGACGTAATCCCATAGTTGGGTATGCTCGTCCAACAGCGCATCGCGGGCTTCCACGGGAATCATCCTCCCGTTTACGGTCAATTTTGCGCGCGGATTTCTGCTGAGGTTCAAATACCAATCTGCGTGATTATCCCTGCCCCAGTTGGATTCGACGATCAAATATTTTCCTTCATGAAAGAAATAAGCGATGGGGATTTCGCGCGGTTTTCCGCTCTTACGGCCTATAGTTTCCAGCAAAAGAATGGTCTGTGTGCCGAGCCTGGAGCCAACCCGTCCGCGTGAAATGCGGAGCAGGAATGTGTTGAGGTCCATGAACAATTTGATAAAAAAGTCCTTCATTTATGAGATCCTTTCGAATGTGCCGTTAAGATGGAGATAAAAAGTTTCCACATTTAAGTGGGGGAATAGAGCCTTTATTTTCTTCTGTGCATCCGTCAAATCATGCTTGTGACGCTTATAGGTTCCTTCGCGCCCGTAGGCGCGGCAATCTTCGTGGTTGATAAGGCAGACGGTTTCAATGGTGTGGATTTGAACAGCCAGTTGCACGTATTTCAAAACCATTTCGTAATCATGAACGCTGCCAGCAAGGGAAACAATGTCAAAGTTGTCATATCCAAAGCGGACGGTAATCCACGGTTGGATGAATTTTTGCAAACGATAGTCCATGCAGTGGACTACCAGTGCGTCGCAATGGATGATTGGTTTTTTTGTGGGCATGGTTACCTGTTATGAGTTGGAATTTTATTACTTGCCATTAATTGCTGGTTTCGGTACGAGCGGGACGAGCACCCGCTCTACTCAACCAGCGGAATACTTATAAAACTTCGCCTTCGTTTCTTTTCAAAAACTTTCCATCGCCGCTTTTGCCGAGCCATTGTGTACCATCCACGATGAGCTTGCCGCGCAGGAAAACTTTTTCGGGGTAGCCTTTCAATTCCCAACCTTCATACAAATTGTAATCGGTGCGTTGATGCGATTGTGCCACGCCATACTTCACTTTTTTCTGCGGGTCCCAAATCACAATATCCGCATCCGCGCCGTTGAGCAGTGAACCCTTGCGCGGATACAAGCCGAATATTTTTGCGGGGTTGGTGCTGGTCAATTCAACAAATTGATTTGCGCTGATCTTCCTTGCGCCCACACCTTGAGTCCATAAAACGGGCAGGCGGTCTTGAATGCCCGGCAGGCCGTTCGGGATTTTCGTGAAATCGTCCCTGCCCAGTTCCTTGCCGGGGATGGCAATCTCGCTTCCTTCGTAGACGATGGGCCTGGTTCCGTCAAAATAAAAGGGGCAATGGTCCGTGCCGACGGTTTGCAAAATGCCGTTCGATAAACCCTCCCACAGGCGGGCGTTATCTTCTTCCGTCCGCATCGGCGGGGAGCAGATCCATTTTGCGCCATCGGGTCGGCGCAGATGCTCGATGGTGAAAAACAAATATTGCGGACAAGTTTCACCCATCACTTTGACGCCGCGCTCGCGCGCATACTTGAGCATATCCACTTCGCCGCCTGCATTCATGTGGACGATGTAGACGGGAGCATGCGCCTGCTCTGCCATTGCCGCCATGCGCAGGGTCGCTTCCACCGCACCCCAGGCGGGACGAGTCAACGCATGCCATTCGGGGGACGTGCGACCGGCAGCCAGCGCCTGTTCAACGAGTGTGTCGATCACATCGCCGTTTTCGCAGTGTGCCATCACTAACATGCCATTGTCCTTTGCAATTTGTAAGGCTTTGAAGATACTGCCGTCGTCGATGCGGAGACGTCCATTGTAAGCGGTGAAGACTTTGAGAGTTTGAATCCCCATCTTCATCAGGGACGGGATTTCTTTGGCAATCTTCTCATTAAACTGCGTCAGGTTCATGTGGAAGGAATAATCAATAGCGGCTTTTTCTGCTTTTTGCATCCACAGGTCTACGGAGTATTGAAAATCTCCTTGTCTTACACCCGACCCTTCTCCCTCGGGAAGTGGAGAGTCGAGAACGACAAAATCCATGACGGTGGTGGTGCCGCCGAAGGCCGCGGCTTTGTGTCCGCTGTAATGGTCGTCGGAGGAGACGGTGCCGAACATGGGCAGGTCCAGGTGGACGTGCGGGTCCACGCCGCCGGGCAGGATCAGCTTGCCGGTGGCGTCTATCAAATGGTCAGAATCAGCTGTCAGATTAAGTCCGATGCGCGCGATCTTTTCATCCTCTATCAAAATATCGGATTGAAAGGTGTCGAACGCGGTGACCAACGTTCCGTTTTTTATCAAAGTGTTCATGGCGCTCCCATTGTATCTATTTTATATCAAAATGAATCTGATATAATTTTCCGCATGAATCCAAAGCGTTTTTTTATTTTGATCATTCTGGTCAGTTTGCTTTTGCTGGGGCTGTGGCTGCCTGTGAATGCCGCGCCGGTGGGGCAGGCCATTCCCACGCCCACGCCTGGCGCGGATGGACGTATTATTTATATCGTGAAACCCGGGGATAGCTGCTTTGTTGTGGCGGCTATTCATGGAATTACCCAGGAACAGCTCCGCCAGTTAAATTCAAATTTGGATGAGAACTGTACTCTTATCGAAGGGCAGGAACTACTGATCGGCGTTGTCTCTGTGGCGTTGACTCCCACGGCCGGGCCGTCTGCCATTCCGGGGACGCCGACGGTCACTCCCACGCCTTTATCTGGTACCACTGAAGTATGCGTTTTACTATTTGACGATATCAACGGCAATGCGCTTCGCGAAGAAACCGAACCTGCTGTTGCGGGTGGGGCGGTGAGCCTGACGGAGAATAATGGCAAGTACTCCGCCGCGTTGGATACGGTCATTCAGGCTGACCCTGATGCGTATCAGGGCATTTGTTTTATAGACATCCCCGAAGGAAATTACAACATTACGGTTGGCATCCCCGATAATTACAACCCGACCATGGAACTGAACTATTCGCTGGATGTGAATGCGGGCGACCAGGCCTTTGTGGCTTTTGGAATCCAATCGCAGGATGTAGTGGTGGACCCCGGCGCAACTGAACAAGGCAACAACAACGGCGGCAGGTCTACGATCCTCGGTATTTTTGGGGCGTTATTTTTGCTCGGCGGCGCGGGGCTGGGATATTACGCCTGGCGTTCCGGGAAACCGGAAAGCAAACTTTCAGGCGGCGGGTTCTTGAAAAAGTAGGGGCTGTAACGCGAGATTTATCTCGCGTTACTTTTTAACTTGAATGTCTTTCGATGAATGGGGGAGTGCCCGATCTGGGCAATCTTTTGGCAATGCAGGTTGGTGCCATAGCCTTTGTGGTGTGAAAATCCGTATTCGGGATAGGTGACGTCCATTTCCATCATTTTCTCGTCGCGGGCGGTCTTTGCGAGAATGGATGCGCTGGCGATACTCAATGAACGTTGGTCGCCTTTGACGAGCGCAGTTTGTGAAATGTCCAGTTCGGGGAGTTCGAGGCGGAAATCTGTCAGCAAATAATTTGGGAAGATGGCGAGCATTTCCAATGCACGCTCCGCAGCCAGGCGTGTGGCGGGGACAATTCCCAGCCAGTCGATCTCTTCTGCGGTGGCGAAGCCAATGCCCCAGGTAAGCGCGGTCTCTTTAATGAGGGGCATAAGTTGGAGTCGCTTGCGGGGAGTTAACTGTTTGGAATCACGCGCCCCGCTCAAGGTTTGGGAAAGAAGCGGGTTGCCGTTTGGCAGGATCACCGCTCCCACGCAGACCGGCCCGGCCAGGGCGCCGCGCCCGGCTTCGTCCAATCCCGCAATGTGTTGATAGCTGCTCCAGAGATTCTGTTCGTGGGAGAGATCAGGAATGATCATATTTGCCGCGCCAGGCATTGATGTGGATGCGGAAAATATCGCTGAGCATTCGCAGCGCGTCACGAACTGCGCTGACTTTGCTATCGGGGTCGTAATGCCATTGGATGGGGATTTCTTTAATTCTTAATTTTTTTCGACGGGCAATGTACAGGTTTTCGATGTCGAACGACCAGCCTAAAATGGTTTGCTGGCAGAAAACATCCTCCGCCGCTTTTGCGCTGAAACATTTGAATCCGCATTGTGTGTCGTTTAAACCCGGCAGGATCAAAAGGCGAATGGCAAGGTTGATGGCGCGTCCACCCAAATGACGATAGGAAGGTTCGTTGTATCGAATGGCGCCCGGCGCTTCACGCGAACCGATGGCGATATCGAAATCGGTGAGGCCCGGTGGAATAAATTTTTGAATTTCTTCGATGGGCATGGAAAGGTCGGCATCGCAAATAAAACGATATTCGCCGCGCGCCTGCAACATGCCGTGGCGGACGGCATTGCCTTTGCCGCGCTGTTCTTCCTGATACACGGTCACATTTGGATGCTGCAATGCAAATTCACGCGCCAGTTCAAGGGTACGGTCTGAACTTCCATTTTCCACAATGATGATTTCAAAGGAATAACTTTGTTTTTTTAGGAAACCAAAGATTTGCCCCAGCGTGCGAGGCAGGCGGCTCTCTTCATTGTGAGCCGGTATGACGATGGACAGGAATGGATTTTTCAATGCGGATTATTGATTTAATAGAAAGAAGGCGCCAAACCCAATGACAACACAGCATTCGACGATCATCATGCCGACCAGCAGGGCCAGTTGAGAATTGGTCATGCCAAATGTTCTCTTTTGGGCGGGCGCGGCTTTGGGACGTGGGAGCGGGCGCGCCGGGCTGGACTCTTGAATACTAGGTGCTGCCGTTTCAGATTCGCTGCCATCTTCAAACGAAAACCCCAGCTCATTTGGGTCGAATTGTTTTGACGGGTCGGAAGCATTAAAAATAGCCTGCGCACGTGACGCGGGTTTATCGGCTGCCCCGCCTATTTCGGTTTGCGGGGTCAGTAGCAATTCTTCCGGCGTGCGGGGGGTAACAATGCGGTCGGCAAGGCTGTAGATGCTATCTGTGCGCAGGACGGGACGCGCCTGCAAAAGAGAGCTTGCAAATTGTTTGACCGCATCACTGCGGACCACACGCACAATTGGGCGAAGGGATTCGATCTGTGCGCCGGGGTCGCTTGCAATCAACACAGCTTCCACGGGCACTTGCAGGTTGATCTTTTGGCTCTCCAAATACTTTTGGAAGGCGCGCGATAATTTGTCGATCAAATCCACCAGGTTTCTTCCGGCAGAGACGGAAAGACCACTGCTGGTGACGGTATTCCACTGATCTCCCTTTGCTTCAAAGTGGCCTTTTGCCGGTGTCACAAACATCACGGAAATCCCGCTCGAGCCGACCAGAATGAGCGGAATAACGATCTCACTGTTTGGCAGGGTATAGTTGCGGATGAGAACAAAGCCTTTTTCCAATAAGCGGTCTATTTGGGCAACGACCGTCTTTTGGGCTTCCAGCTCGGAGTACCAGTTCAACCCATATTTCAACGTTCCCCGGACGCGGGCAATGATATTTATATTGCCGTTTTCATCCTGAAGTGGAGTCTTGTCGATGATTTTCATGGCAATTCACTAAAAGACCGGCACGCCTTCGAGTTCATCATTGTTTGCGTTTTCGTGGGTGGCAAGGAATTCACGGTCATTCTTTTTTACAAGCAATACAGATTTCCCAATTGTGAAAGTACTGGCGAGCAGGTCTTCGCGCGAGCCGGTCACATACTGCTGGCCTTTTTGAAGCCGTTCCAAAAGTATTTTACGATCCACAATCACCCGGTCCGAAAAGGTGGCCCCGCGCTTTTCGTAGATACGCGCCATTACAATCTGTCCGTTTTTATAGCGGACCGCTTCGATTACACCATCCATCTTTTTTGCCATATTTTTCCTCACGCGGGTAATTTTAACACACGAGTTAAACGATTGAGACACAGCCCACAGAGAAATACCTCCGTGTTCCGTGTCTCTCTGCGGTAGTGGTCGGGGCGATTGGATTTGCATCGTCCCCAAGAGGGGAAACCTACGCCTAATCCATCTCTCCAAAACTGTCGGGGCGATAGGATTCGCATCGTCCCCAAGAGGGGAAACCTATGCCTACTCCATCTCTCCAAAACTGTCGGGGCGATAGGATTCGAACCTACGACCTCTTGCTCCCAAAGCAAGCGCGCTAGCCGGACTGCGCCACGCCCCGATCAAATGAACCTGCCGAGTATAATGCGAAGGATGAATACCCGTCAAGCGATTATATGGATTGGAGCCATCGCGCTTCTTTTTGGACTTTCAGCCTGCTCCGCCTCGAATGAAAGAATCCCAACCCAAATAGTGACCTCCCCACCCTCCACGGTCACGTTTACCCCCAGCCCCATCCCACCGACATTTACTCCCACGCCCCTCACTTGCCTCACCCAGCCTGGCACGGTCAAACAAGAGGTGATTTCCTACACAAATCCGCCGCAGAAATTCCTTGTCTATACCCCGCCTTGTTACTCTAAAATGGAGGACGTTCGTTATCCGGTCCTTTACCTGCTCCACGGGCAGACGTACACCCAGGATCAATGGGTCAGGCTTGGTACCCCGCGAATTGCGGACAGGCTTATTCATTCGGGTGAGTCGGATCCTTTCATTATCGTTTTCCCCGATGACCGTTATTGGAACTCGCAGCCCGGCGCGGGGTTTGGTAATCGCTTTATTTTGGATATCATCCCTTACATGGATACAAATTACCGCACCATTGCAGACCGTGAACATCGTTCCCTTGGCGGTCTCTCGCGCGGCGGCGGCTGGGTGGTGGAACTTGGCTTTGAGCATCCCGAATTATTTGGCTCACTCGGTTTACATTCCCCCGCGATTTTCAAAGATAATGCGCCGTATGTGGAAAGGATCATAAAAGACATCCCCGAAGAATCGCGTCCGCGCTTGTGGCTGGATGTGGGCGACGCGGACAGGGGATCGGAGAGTATTTTGCTTTTTGAAGAGATTTTGACCCGCAATGACTACTTCCACGAATATCACTTTTATGCCGGCGCCCATTCAGAGGATTATTGGGGCGAGCACGTGGAGGAATATCTCCGCTGGTATGCGCAGGCATGGCGGGAAGAACCAGCGGAGCAATAAGATATAATTTTGGAACAAATTTAATTCCCAGGAGAATAAATGAACATCTTTGTTACAGGCGGAGCGGGTTATATTGGCTCAGCCACCGCCGAAGCGTTGATACAGGCCGGGCATTCCGTCACAATTTTTGACTCGCTGATTACAGGCCACTGGGCGGCGGTTCCCTTGGGAGCAAAATTCATCCATGCTTCCCTGGACGACAGCCATGCGCTGGCGGAGGCGTTGACTTCCACAAAATATGACGCGATCATGCACTTTGCCGCCTTCATCGAAGCGGGTGAAAGCATGAAGGACCCCGGTAAATTTTTCCGAAATAACTTTACTAATTCCCTGCATTTGATGGAAACTGCCGTGCAGGCGGGGGTCAGGAAGATCGTCTTTTCGTCCACTGCGGCGGTGTATCAATCCAGCGAGGAACCGTTGACCGAGGAATCGTCACTCGGACCGACCAACGTCTACGGCCACACAAAATTGATGACTGAACAAGCCCTCGAATGGTATCGCAGCATTCACGGTTTGCATTTTGCCGCTTTGCGGTATTTCAATGCCTGTGGAGCCTTGCCCGGACGCGGCGAAGCACACCAACCCGAATCACACCTCATCCCGCGCGTGTTGCAAATTGCGTTGGGACAAGCCGAGTCCGCAACCATTTATGGCACGGACTATCCCACCCCGGATGGCACTTGCATCCGCGACTACATCCACATTGCAGATTTAGTCTCCGCGCACATTCTGGCTTTGGATGCGCTCGATAAAAACGATAAATTGATCTTTAACGTGGGCAGTGGAAATGGTTTCTCTGTCCGTGAGGTAATTGAAACCGCCCGCAAGGTGACGGGTCATCCCATCCCCGCAATCGAGTCTCCGCGCCGGCCGGGGGACTCAGCCCGCCTCGTGGCTTCCCCAAACAAGATCATCAGCGAGCTGGGCTGGAAGCCGACCCACACAAACATGCAGGAAATTCTTTCCAGCGCGTGGGAATGGCATAAATCCAACCCAAATGGGTATGGGCGAAATTGAGAAGGTTGAAGATTTAACGACAAGCCGCGAAGATGCAATTAGGTATCTTCGCGGCTTGTCGTTTCTGCGTTAATGATGAGATTTTTTCAGTGCCTCACACAATTCTCACGCACGAAACATAGACTCTCCTGTCAATAAATAACTCACCTTACGCAGCCCAATCCCAAAGGATTGGTTCTCTGGTTAGAACATTTAACGCGAAGGCGCAAAGGTGTAAAGAGAATCAAAGCTTCGCGTCCTGGCGTCTTGGCGTTAAAATTTTCGGCAAGAAGTTCGTCTGTGCGTAAGGTGAGTAAATAGTCGGGGATTTCAAGTGAAATTTACAGCCCCAGCCGAGCTTCAATACTGTCTACGGCCTGCTTGGCCTCTGCCAGCCCGGTGTTTGTAAGTTCCCTATAAATTTTGATCGCTTCGATCTTGTTGCCTCTTTTGAGAAATTCGATGATCCTCGAATCGATGGAACTTGGATTGTCTATGTATTCGATCCCCAGTTTTTTGTAGAGAAAATCCAGGCGTCTTTCCAGTTCCGCCACGCGGGAGCGCAAGGCGATGATATCCTGTTCAGTGGGCATGTGTTTTCTCCTGAAATGGATTGACTTACGATTTACTGGCCGCAGGTAAACCTTGACAATGCTTCTTCAAAAAGCGGAGCGGCGGCTTCTGCTTGCGGTGTATAGACTTTCCATGCAAAGACACGGTCGCGGCAAGTCCATGCGCCGGCGCCGCCAAAGGGCAGGAGTGGGCTGGCAGTGGAGGTGATCTTTGTATACATCACATTCATGTTTCGGACGAGCATGACATCCAGGTTGCCGTCGAGGGTGTCAACGGCGTCATCCACGATGGTATCGAGCAGGAACTTTGGGTCGGCGGCGCCGGGTGCGGTCTGCCACATGACTTGGATGAAGAGGTTGCCGTTGAATGCGGCGAGCAGTCCCTGGCTGAAGGTGCTCGGGGCGGCGGGATTTTGCTGTGCGCTGACGTCGAAGAAGGCCATGTCGATGGGATGGCCGATGCAGAAAGCGTACTCACAAAACAACCCAGCGAGATTGAATGGCGTGGGGGATGGATACGGCGTGGATGGAGGAATGGATGTTGCAGTTGGAATCGCGGCTAAAGTGGAGGCAACAGATTGGCGAATTTGCTGGTTGGGGTCGGGAGTCGCATTTCGGGAGCAGGATGCTGATAGGAACAGAATCAGGCTAAAAGTTAGCACTGAGCCGCGCCGAAGGGTTAAGAAGAGAAGCGTTCGTTTTTTCATCCTAAAATTATACCCGTCACGTTCGCAAATTGCGCTTTTTTCTGATAGACAGAGCGCAATTTGTAATTCACAGGACTTACGCAGAATGGTATTTTCGTCCGCTAATCTTCACGAATTTTCGCTAATCTTTTAAAAATTCGCGCAGATTGGCGTAGACCTGTCCTGAGCTTGTCGAAGGGTTAGCGGATTCTGTCGGAGTTTTGCGGAAGTCCTAATTCATAAACGGAAAAGCCCTGCCGTAATTGACAGGGCTTTTTTGAAATTTGGAGTCAGCCAGCTTGCTGGCGTATTTCGGGAGCAAGCTCCCTGATTTCAAATATTTTAATGTCCACTATCTCCGCTGGGTGTGCCGTTAAAGATTTCGGGATTCGGGTCGCCTTCGACGATCAGGAAGCCGGCGAGTCCGCGCTGTAATCTTGAGAGAGCATGGTCAACGAGAATGTAGCGGCCTGGCACTTCAAGTTTGAACTCGACCATGGTTGCGCCGCCGGGCGGGACGAGAGTGGTCTGCACATCGGTGAGGGGCGCGGCGGTGAGCGAAGCCTGATCGTACACGCGATCAAAAATTTCACCGATAACATGGAAGGAGGATGTGAGGTTGGGGCCGCCGACACCGAAGAAGATGCGTACGGTCTCGCCGACATTGGCTGTGAGGGGTTTCTGGTCGGTGAGTGCGCCGACCGCGCCGTTGAAGACGATGTATTCGGGGTCTTCGTTGAGCAGTTTGGTTACATCGGTGGTTTGCAAGCCTTTATCGCCGAATGCGCCGGTGGTGTAGATGTCGCCTTGCATCACGTAGAACTCGCGATCAACAGGAGCCAGGCCGCCTTCAGGCTCGACGAGGATTAACCCATACATGCCATTGGAGATGTGATTGGCAACCATTGGCGTGGCGCAGTGGTAGACGTAGAGTCCGGTGTTGATGGCTTTGGCGGTAAACACGGTTTCTTTACCGGGTTCGGTCTGAGTCATAACCGCGCCGCCGCCGGGACCTGTAACTGCGTGGAAATCAACTGAGTGATTCATGGTGCTGGTGGTGCTGTTCTTCATGTGGACTTCGATGGTATCTCCCACGCGCACGCGGACGAATGGGCCGGGCACCGCACCGTTGAAGGTCCAATAGGTGAAGGTGGTTCCATCTGCAAGCTGGCCTTCCACTTCGATGGCTTCCAGGTCAACGCGGACGGTTTGTGGTTCGCGGGCTTCGAGCGGAGCGGGCAGGTCGCTTGGGGCACGGACAATATCTGCGCCAGTGGTGGGGGCTTGGGGCATAACCATGGCGTCTGCGGCTGATTCACCGGTCGATTCGACGTACGCGCCATCAGGCAATCCATTAAGGTATGTGACAATCGAGTCGATCTCGTCTGTTGTCAATGCATCTGACAGAGTGGCAGGCATCACGTTGGGTGCGCACGCGCCGGTGGGGCAGTCGGGCGCGATGAATAGATTGGGGTCGAGGATTGATTCGCGCACATATTCCTCGGCGGTGGTTGCGTTGCCAGTATATGATTCGCTCTTCAAGAGTTCTTCAGTCATCATATTTACATCTGTAAGATTGGGCGCAATAACCCCTGCCGCATTGGGAATTCCTGCAATTGTATGGCAGCTACCACAAGCGCCTTTTTGGAAGGCCGCCAGTACTGCGGGGTCGCCATTGCTAGTGGTGGCGGAAGACGAAGAAACAGGTGCGACATCTGTTGCGCTGACCACTAAAACGCCTTTCATGCCCAATTCCGCATGGTTGGCTACGCCGTCATAATATTCCATTTCTCCGTGAACAGTTGGCACGGTGAAGGTAACCGAGGCTTCCTCACCCTTTTCCTTCACCACGCCGGTGCTGGCGTTGACTTCCGGGAAGGTGATATCATGCTGGCCTTCGCCGCCATTAATCAATATGACGGTGATGGTTGAACCAGGGGCGGCGCTCAAGGTAGGGTTTTCCACTCCATTGATTTCATCGCTGACGCCGAGAAAGACCAGGTTGCCGTCTCTCAAATCGGTGGTCAACACGTATTCCTTATCAATGGGTTGAAAACTCGTGCCTGCACAGGCTGTCAGGATGATGCCCAGCAGGATCGCCAAAACGGGGAATTTAAAGTAAGTTTTCATTCTGTACTCCTTATCAAGTTTTTTGAACGTTGTATTTGGAAAGGTCTTCGAGAAATTTTTTTTCGTCAAGTTCATAGGTTTTAACAACATCGCTGAGGCTGCAAAAATGCGAAAGCAGGCAGCCCACACAAGCAGTGTGCTGTCCGATGAAGAACTTGACGGTTGCGGGTGTGGACTTCAAAACATCTGCCACGGTCAAATCTAAAAGTTCCAAGTGCTCGTTCATAGTGAGCACAGAATATCGTATTCCCCCAGCCCCGTCTTTGCGCTAGCGCAAATAAACACAAATGCAAGGATTCTTTATTTTTCCAATCCCTCCGCGATCCGTACCAGACCGTGCGGCTTGAGGATTCTGATTTTTTCCCTGCCGGTTGCGATAATACCCTGCCGCTCCCATTCACTAAGCAGACGGCTGATGGTGTACAACGTGGTGCCGGTCATCTCGGCCACATCCTGCCGCGAAAAGGATAATTCGATCCCCGCTTCTTTTTCCGCCCTGACGCCTGATTGCCCCGCCAGGCGGATCAACGCGTTGGCCACTCTCTGCTCGACCCGCTCCGTTGCCAATTCCCTATAGCGCTCCTGCATTTCCTGAATATAGGAGGTCATTAAATTCATCAAGCCAAATGAAAGATAGGGGCGTGTTTCCAGCATGGAGCGTAGAAAATTGCTTTTAATCGCCAGGGCAGAACTATCTTCCAACGCCTCCGCATTTGCAGGGTAAACCGCCTCCGCACGGACGGCTCCCAGCGCGCCAAACATCTGCCACGGATAGATCGTCCGCAAATTGACCAGCTGCCCGGTCGGGTTGGATTGAGTCAGTTTTACCTGTCCGCTGGTGAGAACGTAAAGATGCTCGGCAACGTCTCCTTGAAAAAAGAAAAAGCCGCCTTCCTCAATGGAACGGTCAATGCTATTTTGCAAAATAAGCTGCAAGTCATCGTCGGTCGCTTTTTCGAAAACGACAACTTTGCGAAGATCGGCAGGTGAGACTTTCATTGCGCCATTTTACCCTTTATTAGATGCTGTTTGTCATATTGACTAATTTCCGCGCGTCGCTTATATTTTGGCCGCCCCAACCCCCCTGGGGGGGGTAAGACAAGCCGCCCAAGCCTTATCTGAATGGCTAGAGGTAATTATGGAAACTGAAAACACGATCCGAAGATTAAAGACTGTGGAAGGACACCTGCGCGGCGTGATTCGCATGGTGGAAGAGGATACATACTGCATTGATGTGATCCGCCAGATACAGGCGATTGAGGCAGCCTTGAACAAAGTCAGCTCGCAGATTTTGGAAGGTCATTTGAATTCATGTGTCACCACCGCCATTCAAGGCAATGACAAAAAGGAACGCGAGCGCGTGTTGAAGGAAATTACCGAAGTGTTCGAGATGTCTACGAAAGTGTAATCTACGTCCTGAGCGTAGTCGAAGGACGATAGCGACATGCGCTTCGACTACGCTCAGCGCGAAGAAAATAAATATCCCAAGGAGAAATAAAACCATGACCACAGTAACCTATACCGTCCCCGCTATTTCCTGCGGACATTGCACCCACACCATCGAAAGCGAAGTGGGTGAATTGAAGGGTGTCCAATCTGTGAAAGCGGCAATTGACACAAAGAAAGTGGAGATCACTTTCGATGCACCTGCGAGTGAAGAAGTAATCAAGGCCTTGCTGGCTGAGATCAACTACCCCGCTGAAGGTTTGATCACATTGTAGGAATGTTACGGATTACGAATCACGCATTACGTAATCCGTAATGCGTAAGGATACAAATGAGCGATACCAAACAATTAACTTTACCGATTACAGGCATGACTTGCGCCAACTGTGTTGCTACGGTTGAGCGCAATTTGAAAAAACTGGACGGCGTGCAAAGCGCGGTGGTCAATCTGTCCTCCGAGCGCGCCACCGTGGACTTTGATGCCGCCAAACTCGGCTTGCCTGAAGTTATTGCGCGCGTCAACCGCGCTGGATACGGCGTTGCCACCGGCGAAGCGGATTTGGTCATCAAGCGGCTTTCAGACGATAACGATGCACGTCGTTTGGAGAAAGCTCTCGCCAAACTTGAAGGCGTGTTGGAAGCGCAGGTTACTTTTACAGCAGAAAAGGCGCGTGTTAAATATGTGCCGACCATCGTGACACAAGCGGAACTTCGCCGAGCAGTTTCCTCCGCTGGATTTGAAGCCGTGGAACTTGGCGGCCAGGCGGAAGATGCCGAGGCGATGGCGCGCGAGCATGAGATCAACGAACAACGCCGCCTGCTGATTGTAGGCTTGGTCTTCACGGTCCCGCTATTCCTGTTCGCTATGGCGCGTGACTTTAACCTCCTGCCTGCGATGTTTTATGAAATGGCACCGATGGCGGGGATGAGTGCAGCCCCCGCCCCCTGGACGAATTGGCTGATGCTTGCCCTTGCCACACCTGTTCAATTCTATGTGGGCTGGCAGTATTACGTGGGCGCATACAAGGCTCTTCGGAACAAATCCGCAAACATGGATGTGCTGATCGTGATGGGCTCGTCTGCCGCGTTCTTCTATTCACTGCCGATCACATTCGGCTTGCTGATGGGGCACGTCTATTACGAGACGGCGGCGGTCATCATCACATTGATTAAACTTGGAAAATTCCTCGAGGCGCGTGCAAAAGGACGTACCTCAGAAGCGATTAAGAAATTAATGGGACTACGTGCTAAGACCGCCCGCGTCATTCGTGACGGGGTGGAGGCTGAGGTCTCGATTGACGATGTCCGCGTCGGTGACATGATCCTCGTCAAACCCGGCGAGAAAATTCCCGTGGACGGCGTGGTGGTGGAAGGCCGCAGCGCAATTGACGAATCCATGTTAACGGGCGAATCTCTGCCAGTTGAGAAAAAGCCCGGTGACGCGATCATCGGTGCGACACTCAACAAACTTGGCTTGCTCAAATTTGAAGCCACCAAAGTTGGCAAAGAGACCGCTCTTGCGCAGATCATTAAACTGGTCGAGGATGCGCAGGGCAGCAAGGCGCCCATCCAAAAGATGGCAGACCAGGTCTCGGCTGTGTTTGTGCCGATTGTGATTGGGATCGCCGCATTCACGTTTGCAGGCTGGTATTTTTTTGGCCCTGCATTACCGGTCAACGCAGAGATTGATAATTTCACACGCGCCCTCATTTACATGGTGGCCGTGCTGGTGATTGCCTGTCCGTGCGCGATGGGGCTTGCCACGCCAACTGCCATCATGGTGGGCACCGGCAAAGGCGCGGAAGCTGGCATCCTCTTTAGAAACAGTGAGGCGCTGGAACGCGCAGGAAAGGTATCAGTTGTAATTTTGGATAAAACAGGGACAATCACCAAAGGTCAGCCTGCGGTTACCGACATCATTACGAATTACGAATTACAAATTACAAACGAGGAATTACTTCGACTTGCGGCAAGTGTCGAGCGAGGCTCTGAGCATCCCCTCGGTGAATCCATTTGGGCAGAGGCAACAACCCGCGGGTTGACCTTGGTGGAACCTGCCGGATTTAAAGCAGAGGCCGGGCATGGCGTGCAGGCCGAGGTCGAAGGAAGAAGCGTGATCGTCGGAAATAAGAGAATGTTCGAAGCGCGTGGAATCCAGTTGGGGAATCTCGAATCCGAAGTGGCGCGTCTTCAATCCGAAGCGAAGACTGCAATGCTCGTTGCAATTGACAACCACGCCGCGGGAATTATCGCGGTGGCGGATACGATCAAGGACAGCTCGAAGGATGCGATTGCCGACCTGCACAAGATGGGTTTGAAAGTTGCGATGATCACGGGCGATAACCAAAAGACCGCCGCTGCGATTGCAAAACAAGTTGGCGTGGATACCGTGCTCGCGGAAGTTCTGCCCGAAGGCAAATCGTCTGAAGTCAAGAAACTTCAAAACCAAATTGCAAATCGTCAATCGTCAATCGCAAATATCGTCGCCATGGTCGGCGATGGTGTCAACGATGCTCCCGCTCTTGCACAGGCCGATGTGGGTCTCGCGATTGGCACAGGGACCGATGTGGCGATGGCTGCCGCGCCTGTGACCTTGATGTCCGGTGACCTGCGTGGTGTTGCGCGCGCGATCCATCTTTCGCGCAAGACTCTTACGACCATCAAACAAAATTTGTTCTGGGCGTTCATTTATAACGTGATCTTGATCCCCGCCGCCGCGCTTGGATACTTGAACCCCATGCTTGCCGCTGGTGCGATGGCATTCAGCAGCGTCTTTGTGGTGACGAATAGTCTGCGATTGCGCAGTGTGAAAATTTAGGCTTAAGAAGTTGTCAAGGATGACAGAGTATCGCACAAGCGTGGCAGTCCTGTGGATAATTTGGTAAACAAAAAATTCAAATTTCCCTCGTAATTTTCAGCATAAAGTTTACTTAATTATGAGACAAGCGATAAAACATGACAAATCAAAAATATATCCCTGCCTTGAGTTTGAAGTGGTTGACGCCGTTCTATGATTGGTTGGTAGATCAGCCGATGTCTGGATTGCGCATGAGGAAGGATATGTTGGCGCAAATGGGAGACTTGAACAGTAAAAGAATCCTGGATGTTGGCTGCGGCACAGGAACGCTGGCCGCCATGGTCAAGCAAATGTACCCTGATGCGGAAGTTGTAGGATTGGACGGCGACTCGCAGATTTTAGAAATTGCGCGCTCCAAAGCCAAAAGCCTGGGCGTTGATATCCGCTTCGAGCAGGGCATGTCATTTGATTTGCCATACCCAGATGCCTCGTTTGACGTTGTTCTCACCAGCTTTATGCTGCACCATCTCGAAAAAGACGCCAAGCAAAAAACAGCCAAAGAAATGTACCGTGTTCTGCGCCCGGATGGCAGGTTGATTGGGATGGATTTTACCGAGCCGCGGAATATTTTTGGAAAGACGGTTATGTCGCTGGCGCGTCCCTTTGAGCGGATTGCCGATAACCTTGATGGTTTCCTACCCGTTATGTTTCACGAAGCAGGTTTCAAGAATTATCAGGAGACCCGCTATTACTTATCTGGAACCATTTCACTGTTTCAAAGTTCTGCAAATTGAAAAATCTCTGTCCCCATTTATAGCGGTTCGCAGGTGCACACTTCCGTATACCCTGTCTACGTGTGTACTTGTCTACTTGTTTACTTGTGTACCTGTCTACTTGTTTATTGATATACTTTGCCTCATGTCCAAAAAACAAAACAAACCCATTGACCCCGTTGTTATCGTCATGCTTGGCGTTGTGTTTGTCGCAATCGCCGTCGCCATGATCGCCTTTCAACCCGATTCAAATTCCATAAATATTGCCCCAGGTTCAGGCACAATGAGTCAACTCGTGGTGGCCTTTATCACGGGCATCACCACTGGTGGATTAAGCTGCCTCGCAGTGCAAGGTGGATTGCTCGCCAGTTCCCTTGCCCATCAGATCGAACAGGATTATGTTGAACATGCCGCGCGGAGTGGGCATGGTAAAAAAAGCAAAACCAGCGCGCCTGTCCGTTCCAATTCTGCGCTTCCCATCTCCCTTTTTCTGCTTGCAAAATTAATCGCATACACATTGCTTGGCGCGCTGCTTGGCTGGCTGGGTTCGTATCTCACACTCAGCCCGATGTCTCGCGCAGTCCTGATGATCGCCATTGGCATTTTCATGGTCGGTAACGGGCTTCGTATGTTTAACGTCCATCCGATCTTTCGTTATTTTTCCATTGAGCCGCCGAAATTCATCACGCGCTACATTCGCCGAACTGCCAAAGGGACAGACACCGCCACACCGATCTTCCTTGGCCTGCTCACCATTTTTATTCCCTGCGGCGTGACCCAGGCCATGATGGCAACCGCCCTTGGCACGGGCAGCGCAGTAATGGGCGCGGCGCTCATGTTCGCATTCACGCTCGGCACAAGCCCCGTCTTTTTTGTCATCGCCTACCTGACCACCGAACTTGGCGCAAAACTCGAAAAATTCTTTATGCGATTTGTAGCCGTTGTTGTTTTGATCCTGGGATTTGTGACTTTGGATGGCGGACTCAATTTAATAGGCTCCCCGCTTTCGTTTCAAAATTTAACTCTTCGACTGGCCGCTCAGGGCAGCGCCCTTAACCTGTCTCCGTCCGAAAGCATTGTCTCAGCCCAGGCAGATTCACCCCAACCCGCCACGGACGGTGGACTCATCCTCGAAGTCCAAAATAGCGGATACTTTCCGAAGACCCTCAAAGCTCCCGCAGGCAAAGACTTTACCTTGAACCTCGTCACAGATAACACCTACTCTTGCGCACGGGACTTTGTCATCCCTGCCTTGAATTTTTATGAATTGCTTCCCGATACCGGAACAGTGCAAGTCAATATCCCCGCTCAACCAAAAGGAAGCACTCTCTTCTTCACCTGCTCCATGGGAATGTACACTGGGCAGATTGTGTTTGAATAATTTGCTCAATCCACTGCCAGAGCAAGCTGTTCTTTCTTCTTTCCTCCTTTTTGGGCGAGGAAAGAAGAAAGAGGAAAGAAACCAACCGTGATCAAGAAGACATTTAAAATCCCCGACATGACCTGTTCCAATTGCGCCATGAAACTGGAATCTCTTGAAGATTCATTGGATGGCGTAAAGGAAATCAACGCCAGTTACCACAGGCTGGAGATGGTCATTGAGTACGATGAGACTAGATTAACAGATGATCAGATTGTGGCGGCGGTAAAGAAAAAGGGCTATCGCGCCGAAATCGCCTGAAACAGATTCATACAGCTTCCCAGAGCCATTTCCAATTCTTGTACTGTACTCTGTGCATGGCCTTCATAATATTATCCGGGCATGGATTAATGCTGACTGCCTCAACCTGGAATCGAGCATCAACGGTTGTTCCCCATGTGGGTGATTTGGTCGTTATTGAATATTGAGATGGGTAAAATTTATTGTCTATCGTAAGGAGTGTGGTTTTTCTTTTTAAATCCACAGCCATTTTTAATGTATGCCATTGTGTGTCAACGGGTTTTTGACCGACATGAATCCATCCGGTGCCGTTCCAGACTCGTATTGTGCCCTGCGGATCTTCCTGATCGCCCCACGGGTTAATCAACCACTGAAAAGCCATTCCATAGTCGCGCCGCGTATTCGGGCCATCCCAGACAAAGATTCCGCACTCCACTGTCTGGCCGTTGGTGGTGGCACTTGTGTCTTGCTGAGGTAGATAAGGGAGACGAAATAAAACACTGCATGAATGAAAGTAATTTAATAGCGCCGGGTTTATCACTTTCTTATAAGTGATATTGTGCGCCATGATGGCGCGCTTCAAAACATTCGCCCTTAGCTCGCTATATCCTGTCTGATGGATGGTTTTGATGTCATTGTCGTTTACAGCTCCGTCCGGACATTCCGCATCCCCCTTTGCTAAAGTCCATCCCTGCAAATTTACTCCTTGAATTAATGAGACACTTTCTGCCTCCGCAGCCTGTACAGGATTGAATTTTGCTGACACAAGCCCTCCAGCCAACACTGCTCCACCGACTTTGAGAAAATCTCTTCTGTTTATCATTTTCTGCCTCCTTATTTGATCCAAACCCATATGTAGTCAACTTGCGTGGCGTATCCTTCCACCCATATTTTTATTTCGGTTTCCCCGGAGCCGGGGTCACCGAGATTGAGTATTGTTCCAATCACAACATTTTTATACTCTCTCACGGGAACGGGATTTGCCTTTTGATATGTTTGTACCGTCATCACACACTTCTCCCCGCTTGGCGGGGTCCAGGAGACGGGAATTTCATAATTAACTTGATAGGCCGCTGCGTGTGCCTTCTCCTTTGTGCCTATAGGAGCTGAAATCCTTGCCTCCAGACATGGATCACCCGTGGGCCAAAAAACTGCCAGGGTAATTCCCAAGACAATCCCAATACCGACCCCAGCGAAAGCGCCTATAGTAATGGAGCGGTTGGTTTGCTTATTACTTCTTCTTTTGTTAATCAAGTACGCGCTTAAAATGCCTCCTGCTGTTGTGATGATGGTGGTAATCAGTGTTCGGATGATTTCACTTGACATGTCAAGCATAACCTTCTCCTTATAATTTTGAAATTATTGAATTGCCCGGAGAAACACCCGTTCTTACAGGGTTAAATGACGCATGTGTTATGTTTGTAAGGGAAAAAATCTGTGCGACTCATTTGTCTACACCAATCGAAAAATCATTACCTCCACATTGGTGGTCAATTATTGAAATCACTATACATGAATTTAGATTTGATTACAATACCCCGTAACTCAAAGCATCTCGCCAAAATGTGAATGTAGTTCCTGTTTGTTGGTGTATACTGCCTCCCATGCCAAAATACTACACCCCAAAAGAAGCAAATGACACTCTTCTCATCATCCGCCCGCTGGTGGAGGAGATGATGCAGATCGCGGAAAAAATCCGCGCTCACCAGCCTGAGCTGTGGGATATGGTGCAAAAGGCGGCAGGGAATGGAGGCAGCGCCACCATTAGTAAACTCTTACCAGACTTTGACAGGCTGCATGAGCTCCTGCACCAGGTTCAGGGGATGGGCATCGAGGTCAAGGACCTGACCATCGGGTTGATAGACTTTGTCGCTTTGCGCGATGGCAGGGAAGTGTATCTGTGTTGGCAATCTGGGGAGGCGAGTATCAAATACTGGCACGAGATCGAAGCGGGGTTTGCGGGTCGCCAGTTAATTGACTGGGTGTAAGTCATTGTAATATTCTCCGAATCGTTTATACTTCCGCGCATCCAAATTAAACTGGCAGAGACCCAATGACCCTATCCACAATCGGACGTTATGAAGTAGAAACTGAACTGACCCAGGGCGGAATGGGCGTTATCTTTTTGGCGCGCGACCCGTACATTCAGCGCCAGGTGGTTGTCAAAGTGCTGATGTACAGGCATACCATGGATGATGTCTATCGCGAGTTCTTTCAGCGCGAAGCGGAAGTGATCGCCGCGCTGGAGCATCCCTGTATTGTGCCGGTCTATGATTTCGGCTGGCATGGCAAGCAGCCTTACATTGTCATGCGTTACATGTCCGGGGGGAGCCTGGACGACAGGCTAAAAGATGGCGAGATCAAACTCACTGAGGTGGCACACATTCTCAAGCGCGTGTCCGAGGCGTTGGATGCGGCCCATGCCAGGAACATCATTCACCGCGACGTGAAACCATCCAACATCCTGTTTGATTTAACGGGGGAAGCCTTCCTCTCCGATTTCGGCATCGCAAAATCCAAGACCATTTCCGACGATGAAGGGGAGTGGCTGGTGGGCACGCCCGCATATATGAGCCCGGAACAGGTGAAGGGACACAAGGTGGATGGCCGTTCCGATATTTACGCTCTCGGCGTGGTTTTATATCGTTTGCTTTCAGGTAAACTGCCCTTCGCCTCTGAGTCCACTACGGCATTAATTAATGCGCACGTGGACCTTCCCGTCCCTGATATTCGGCAGGTGAAAGCCAATGTCCCTGCCGTGTGGCAGGAGGTGGTAGCGAAAGCGATGGCAAAAGACCCGAATGACCGCTACGCCACAGCCGTTGACTTTGCCCGCGACGTAACCGAAGTGGTTTCAGGCAAGTGGTATTTGAGAAAGTTGTAAGAGCATAAACTCCATACTCATCAAAGACCTTGTCGCCTAAAAGCCAGGGTCTTTTTTTATCGTTCTCAACCTTCAACCTGTAACCTTCAACCTTCAAACATTCAAACCTGCAAACATTCAAACCTTTAACCCAGTAAGGAGAAAAATGAACAAAGGTATTCTCAGCGGCATTGCCGCCTACGCGTTGTGGGGATTTTTTCCGATTTATTGGAAATTATTGCACGACGTGCCCGCCCTGCAATTACTCGGGCATCGCATCGGCTGGTCGTTTGGACTTTTGATTCTTTACATTTTGCTCACCAAACAAATGAACGATTTTCGCTCTGTGGCGTTCAACCGCAAGACCCTTGGCATTTATGCCATTGCGGGCGTGCTGCTTTCCCTGAACTGGCTGATCTATGTCTGGGGCGTGAACGCTGGCTTCATCGTTGAAACAAGTTTGGGCTATTTCATCAATCCCCTCCTGAGTGTCTTGTTCGGTGTGCTATTCCTGCGCGAGAAATTGCGCCCCGTACAGTGGATTCCCGTGGTGATCGCCGCCATCGGCGTCATTTATCTCACCGTCACCTATGGCCGCCTGCCGTGGATCGCTCTCTCCCTTGCTGTCAGTTTTGGCCTTTATGGTCTGGTTAAAAAACTTTCACCATTGGGTTCGGTGTATGGCCTCACGCTCGAAACAGGCATCGTCTTTCCGATTGCAATCATCTACCTTGTGTTCATCCAGGCGAATGGCACAGGTGCATTTCTGCACGACGGCGCAACAGTGGATCTTCTTCTCATTGGCGCGGGCATCGTCACCACCATTCCCTTGCTTATGTTTGCATCCGCCGCAAAACAAATCCCGTTGAATATGATTGGCGTCCTGCAATATTTTGCGCCCACCATTCAATTTCTCATCGGCGTCTTTCTTTACAAGGAACCCTTCGACACCACGCGCCTGATCGGCTTCAGTATCGTCTGGCTCGCGCTCATCATCTTCTGGGTTGAAAATATCATCGCAAACCGCGCGCCCGTCGAGCCTATCCCTGAATTGGGAGAGGGGTGATGAAACTGCTTTTTATTGGCGGCACGGGTCTCATCAGCTCCGCATGTTCCGAGCTTGCAGTCCAATGCGGACACGAGCTTTTTCTTTTGAATCGCTCCTCTTCGGCAAAATACTCCGCGCCCAAACATGCGGCTGTTTTACAGGCCGATATCCACGCCGATACAGCGCATCTTTCCGCCCTGTTAGCGGATCACCGTTTCGACGCAGTGATCGACTTCATCGCATTTTCTCCGCAGGACATCGAACGCGATATTTCCCTTTTTCAAGAAAAGACGGATCAGTTCGTATTCATCTCCTCTGCGAGCGCTTATCAAAAGCCAGTGAAAAATTACCTCATCACCGAAGAGACTCCGCTGGAGAATCCATTTTGGGAATATTCACGCAATAAAATTGCCTGCGAAGAAAAACTGATGGATGAATTCCGCGCGAACGGATTCCCCGTCACCATCATTCGGCCCTCCCACACCTACGGACCTTCGCAAATCCCATCCGCTGCGGGGAGCTGGCAGCACCCGTGGACCTTGATCGACCGCATGAAACGAGGGCAGCCCGTCATTGTCCCAGGCGATGGCACATCCCTTTGGGTGCTGACCTGGAACGAGGATTTTGCAGTCGGTTTACTCGGCTTACTTGGAAATAAAAAAGCCATCGGCGAAGCTTTTCAAATTACGTCAGACGAAGTTCTCAGTTGGGATCAAATCCATCTCGAAATGGTTCAGGCCCTCGGTCAGACCCCGAACGTGGTTCACATCCCCGGTGATTTTATTGCTAGGTTTGACAACGATGCAATCGGCAGCCTGATCGGCGATAAATCCAATAGCGTGGTGTTCGACAATAGCAAGATCAAACGCTTTGTGCCCGAATATAATTGCAAAGTAAATTGGAGCGAGGGTCTGCGCCGCTCGCTGGCATGGTTCGAGGCGCACCCCCAATTCCGAACGATAGATGGTGAATCCAATCAACTTTGGGATAGAATTATCGGCGAATACAAAAAAGCTTTTTCATAAATTTGACAAGCGAGGCCGCAATGACGAATAAGAAGAAAGGGGTGATCGGTATTCTGACCGGGGGCGGCGATGTGCCGGGGCTAAACCCCGCCATTCGCGCGGTGACGATCCGTGCTTTGCGTGAAGGCTATCAGGTGATTGGCATCCGCCGCGGCTGGGGCGGCTTGGTAGATGTCATCCGTGAAAAGGATGCCGACAATTCCAATAATTTTCAGGTGCTGACGGAAGAGATCGTCAACCGTGCGGGCCGCACAGGTGGGACCTTCCTGCATACCTCGCGTACCAACCCAGGCAAGGTCAGGAAGGCGGAAGTCCCTATTCATTTGCAGGATAAACATAAAGAAGAGCGAAATGACCTGACCCCGGAGGTTCTAAAAAACCTCGATTTTCTTGGGATAGATTATCTGATCCCAATCGGGGGCGATGATACCCTCAGCTATGGAGTCCGGTTATATCAGGAGGGTTTTAAAGTTGTCGCCATCCCCAAGACCATGGATAACGATGTGCCCGGCACGGATTATTGCATCGGCTTCAGCACCTGCGTTACCCGTACCATTTCACTCACCAACAGTCTGCGGACCATTGCTGGCTCGCATGAACGCTTTATGGTTCTCGAAGTGTTTGGGCGTTATGCCGGGTTTACCGCCATGCTGCCCACCATAGCAGGCGCGGCAAACCGTTGTGTGATTCCAGAATATAAATTTAATATCGACCACCTGACGGAAGTTCTGGTGAAAGACCGCGATGCCAACCCCAGCCATTATTCCGTATTGCTGATTTCAGAAGGGGCCATGTATGAAGGCGGTGAAATGGTCTTTAAAGACCGTTCCACCGATGCGTACGGCCATGCCAAACTGGGCGGCATCGGCGACCTGGTTTCAGAGCGCATCAAGGAACTTTCGCCAAAACATAACAATGGCAAGATGGTGGATGTGATCAACCAGAAACTCGGTTACATGGTGCGCGGCGGTGACCCGGACGCAATTGACTCAATCGTCCCCATGGCCTTCGGTAACCTCGCGCTCGACCTTGTGCTGGGCGGCATCCACGGCAGGCTGGTGGTTTTGAAGAACGGACGTTACGACAACATGCCGTTGGATATTGTCACCTCCACCAAAAAGGTCGTGGACGTGAATCACTTTTATGACACCAATCGTTATCGTCCAAAATACGAAAATTTCGAAATGAAGCCACTGTTCATCATGACCAGTGAGTTGTAGCCGCTCCCTGATACTCTTCAAAATCACCCGCCTCGCACTGAATGGTTTGGCAGCGATAGGTGGGTGGTTGTTTTTTTCGACTCTCTCATGCGATCTTCATGAAGATATACTTTGATTTACATTACAATTATCTTAGATAAATAAGAGCGACTTGGTTATAATTATAAAAAAATCCAGGAGCAGTGACATGAACTTTGCAATGTGGAAAAAAGCATTACAAGTGATACCCGAGGTATCAAAGGAGGAATGGGACCGTCTGGATGTAATTTCCCGGTGGTTGATCTCCACCCGCGCTGCCGTTCTCATTATGACCTTTATCTCCGCGGCACTCGCGGGTTTGTTCGCCTGGCGCGATGGCTCGTTCGCTTTCCTTCCCTGGCTTGCCCTGGTATTTGGTCTCATCATGGCTCATGCCAGCAACAATATTTTCAACGATTACACCGACTTTGTCCGCGGCGTGGATAAGGACAACTACTACCGCAACATCTATGGTGCGCAGCCCATCGCCAGCGGACTGATGACCAAACGCCAGCATCTCACCTATTTTGCGGTGACGGGTCTGCTTGCACTTACCGCAGGGTTATACCTGATCTTCGTCAACTCCAATGACCCGGTGGTTTGGGTACTGCTTGGTTTGGGCGCTTTCTTTGTCCTCTTTTACACCTGGCCGCTTAAGTACATTGCGCTTGGTGAAATCGCTGTCCTTTTGGTTTGGGGCCCGTTGATGATCGGCGGCGGCTATTACGTGCTGGCGCATCAATGGAATTGGAATGTCGTACTTGCTTGTTTACCCTATGCCTTGGGCGTTACAACTGTGATCTTCGGCAAGCATATTGACAAGCTGGAAAAGGATAAAGAAAAAAACATTCACACGCTGCCGGTGGTGATCGGAGAAAAAGCCTCCCGTTTTACCGTGCTGACAATGATGGTTATTCCGTATTTTCTGACCATTTACTTGATCGCCATCAAGTTCTTCACGCCGATCCTGTTGATCGTATTCCTGGCTGTCCCTACTCTTCTGCGGCTCTACCCCGTTTTTCTCAAACCCAAGCCTGAGACCAAACCCGAAGGCCAGCCCGGCTGGCCGCTGTATTTTGTGGGCTATGCCTTCTACAATAACCGCGCCTTCGGCATGTATTTCATGGTTGGTCTGCTGTTGGATATTGTGATCAGAATCCTACCGTTTACGCAAAATTTCTGGCGGTAAGAACCTGCTGGATGGTTAGAACCAAGCCTCCCGTCGTTTGAAGCGGCGGGAGGCTTTTTTC
>JACPVB010000114.1 GCA_016191985.1 Chloroflexota bacterium
CCAATTTCAATGGTCGGGTGAACACTTGATCTCTTCCGGCTTTTTCTTCAGTTCAGCCACATTCTTCATCTTCCCGGCATCTCGCAGTACACAGGCAGATGTGGTGAAATATGTGTGGTTTTCCACAAATTTTAATTGTCCTGAAAACCATTGTGCGTCGGTAAACTCCTGACCATAGTGGGCAAGCTCGTGACGTAGGTCGCAATTACGCGACATAAAATCTTCACGGCCCAGCACATCCAAATCGGCGTCCGCCATGATTTGTTCTAGATGAGTCTGTGGAGACTGGGGGAAACGGTTGCCATGATCATGCCTTTGACAATCCGAACCTGTTCGACAGTAAAGCCAAGTTTAGGCAAAACTTCGGATGCCAGCTGTGCGCTGATCGCTTCATGACCAATCCGCACTTTAATAACTGATGTTACGCAGCCTTGAGGACTTGGAGTTCGTCGTAGGCCACGCGAATCGCCTTGAGGTACAAATGTGCGCGCAAGGCAAAGTGATTGAGACGCCGTTTGATCTTCAGGCATTCCAGTTTGAAGAAAGCATAAAGGGTAGCAAAGACATGATTGTTCTGGGTTACAACCCGGCGCACGGGCGCTTTGCCCAAAGCGGCATTCTGTTTGAGTGATTTGTGGAAGACTTCTATCGGCCACCGTTTTTGATAGGTCGTTAGAATGAACTCCCGTGTCACCGTTGTGTCACTGCAAGCCAGATAGAGAATGCCCGTGCTGCCATCTTTGTTGGTAAAGACTTGGCGCACGAGGCGTACAGGAAAAGGCACGTCTTTGAGCCAGCCTGTAAACAGGGTCTCTTCTTGCCAGGGCAGTTCTTCAATCGAAGTGAAACGGTTGTTTTGGTAATCTTCTGCGCTCACAGCCGCCAAGCGATTGGCTTGCAGCGCACAGACAAAGTCTTTTTTGAGCGTTTCCTTGATGTAGCCCATGTTTTCTTTGGATGAAAACCAAATGTCGAACAAAACAAAGCGAAACTTTAGCTTGTTTTTTACGCATACTTCCAACAGGGCTCTCAGCAACTCGTTCTTGGTGACCAGACTGGCTCGTTTCTGTTTGTGCGTTTTGAGATCACAGTATTCCAGCGGCTTGCGGATCAACTCAAAAGCCACTGGGATGGAGATGTCTCCAACCTGATACAGACAGTTGAGCAGATTGAAGCCTTGCACCGCCCGACCTTTGCTGTGATCATAATGCCAGCACATCACCTCGTTTTCGTCCGTGTAGGGCTTTTCCTGGACGGTGTCGTCAAAGATCAAGACCGCCTCCTCCCGTTCCACCTGGCGAACCGTTGGCTTGACTTCTTGCCATAGGTCTTTTGACGTATATTCCTCGCCTGATAAGAAACGTGTTACTTGATCATGACTGACTTGTCCGTTCCCATCGCCGAAAGTCCTGTTGCGGTGGCATATCCAAAGGTGCTGAGCAGATAATCGGTGTACAGTTCTAATTGTGCTTTGTCCATGCTCCAATCTTATCCGATTTCGCAACTGCTTCGTGCGTAACATCAGTTACTTAAGAGCCACCGGAAATATAAAAGTGCATCCAATCGTGAATCACCGGATGCACTAATGAGATTATTCATCGAATACTTTGGCTGGCGGAAATGGAATCAGGAATTGCTCCGCCCAACGCGACCATTGCCGAGCACAGAATCGGCGCCAGAAAATTATGCACTGAGAGATTTTTGTATTTCATGTCGGGAGCGAATTTTAGATTGTCTGACAGGTGAGGCAAGGGATGAATGTAATCCCTTTGTATGTCAATCGCCCCCCCTTGGAAATCTACAAATTCTAAGGCTACTGTGTCTAGCTGATTAGGAAACCTATTGCAGAGGGACTCCATCTCTTTGTGGATTCCCCCGCTGAAAAACAAACATGTTTTCGCCCTGCCTTGTCGGCTTCATAGTGCATAGGGTCGGCTTGATTGGTCAACTCCGTGGGCGATGAACGTCGAAATCAGTGCCAAGTGGGACAGACCTTACAGCCCGCCCAAGCTTCGCCCAATATCGCTTTCATCAAATTCATATCGGCAATCTCGATTGAACTGACAGTAAGGGTAATTTTGGGGCAAAGATCTTTGGTAGAAATGCTTCTTTCCCAATCCTTTCTCCTACCTATTGATAAACAATAAGAATTACGTCAAAGTAGGGGTCTACAATAAACATCCGAAGCTCATCTGCTTCGGATGTTGAGATGATTTTCCAATTTCATGCAAACTGTTCCAAGTTAACCGCCACGAGCGGCAGCGCCTCGTCGACAAATTTATCCAGGGCGGGGCGTTTTTTCAAGTGGCCGTAATAGGAGGCAAGGCCATAGATCGACCACGTAGCAACCGTGGCGGGGAGATCGGTTTGGATTTTCGTGCCTGTCTGTTTCAACCAATAGGATAACAGCTCAAAGAGAATGCTCTTGATCGTTCTTTCCGTCAGTGATTCGAATTGCTCGTGCGGCTGGGCGCATCCGCCGTGGATGTGCCCATGGAACTCGCACACTACAAGGATCAGATTCTTCAAGTTCTCAGGAGTGTAATGACAGGCATTCAAAGTTCGCTTCTCGATTTCCTGCCGGAATAGATGCGCAACCGAATAATCCAGCAGAGCATGCTTATCCGGAAAGTGCAGATAAAACGTACCCCGGTTGATATCAGCCTTCGTGGCGATATCCTGCACCGAAATGGATTCGAATCCCTTTTCCGCGAGGAGACTCTCGAATGCTTGCAGGATCAAGATGCGTGTCCGCTTGATGCGGGGATCCAGTTTTTCTTCTTCGTTTGGGTTAGACAACATTTTTGCTCCAGTGTTGATTATTCAACAAAATCACTCTTTTGATGATTGACTTTGAAAATCAACAGGTGTATATTATTGAACATAAGTTGCTTAGTTAACAACTGTATATTATCACTCAATTCAAGGAGAGTCAAGATGAATATCGCACTATGGATTGCACAAGGTTTGCTCGCTGCCATGTACTTGATGGCGGGAGTCATGAAAGCACTTCAGACTTCTAAAGCCAGGGAACAATTCCCCTGGGCAAAGAACCGTTCGGACGGATTTATCCGCTTCGTGGGGATCTCAGAGTTGCTCGGCGGGGTGGGGCTGATCCTGCCGCTGGTCACAGGCATCCTGCCCTGGCTGACGGTCCTTGCCGCAATCGGTCTCACGCTGATCCAGCTGCTGGCAATTTTCACGGTTCATTTGCCGAAGAAGGAATATAACGTGATCCCGGTCAATGTCGTGTTGGCGGCGCTCGCCGTGTTTGTCGTCATCGGGCGCTGGTCAATTTTTCAATAATCCGTTGTTCAACCATTAGAAATAGAAGGAGAAAATCATGAAAGCTGTACGAGTTAATGAATGGGCAAAACCTGTGAACGTCGAAGAAATACCCCAGCCCTCCCCTGCGAACGACGAAGTGCTGGTACGAGTCCATGCCGCCGGCGTAGACCCGATGGAAGCCGGGGTCGCCGCAGGTTATTTACAGTCGATGTTAAGTGTTCCGCTCACGCTGGGACGTAACTTTGCAGGCGAAGTCGTCGCCGTCGGGGAGGACGTGAAGCATGTCAAGCCCGGGGACGCTGTGTACGGAATGAGCCCCATTCAAGCCACCTTTGCAGAGTATGCGGCGGTCAAGGCGCACGGCGTGGCGCACAAGCCAAAGTCCCTTGACGATGTTCAGGCTGCCGCCGTCCCGGTTGTTGGTCTGAGCGCCTGGCAGGCGCTAGTAGACCTGGCGAAGCTGCAAAAGGGTGAGCGCATCCTCATTCATGGAGCAGGCGGCGGGATCGGCACCTTCGCCGTTCAGCTGGCGAAAGACATCGGCGCGTATGTGATCGGCAATGAGAAAGCAGACAACATTGCGTTTGTCCGGCAACTGGGCGCCGATGAAGTCATCGACGCGGAGAGCCAGCGCTTTGAAGATGTCGTAGATAAAGTAGATGTGGTCCTCGATCTCGTCCGCGGAGAATATGTGGAACGCTCCTATAACATCCTCAAGCCAAGAGGGCGTTATGTGACCACAGCTAACATGCTGCCTGAGGGCGCCGGTAAAGAGCAGGGCATCGTGGCGATGGGCCATTTTACGCAGCCCACCGTCGAAGAACTCACAAAGCTGGCAGAAGCCATCGACGCCGGCAAGCTCAAGGTCTTCGTCAGCCGCACATTCCCCATCGAAGAAGCCCAGACGGCGCTTTACTACCAGCCTGAAGCAGGTTCACCTGGTAAGGTCGTCATTCAAATTCAATAAGCTACGGAAAGAAAGTAAGAATGAATCAAACACAGACCGCAGAGAGAACAGAGTTCTCCATACATCCTGCAGCGCATATCGGATATGTTTCGCTGAGTGTCGCAAATCTTGAGAACCAGATCGACTTTTATCGACAGAATCTTGGGTTTCAACTTCACTGGCGGGATGGAAAAAAAGCAGGCTTGGGCGCGGGAGAGCAGGATCTGCTCAGGCTCACCGAGTTGCCCGGCGCGCGTTCTGTGCGCGGCGTCACCGGTCTCTATCACACAGCATTCCTATTCCCAACCCGCCTGGCGCTGGCTCAGGTCATTGAAAATATCGTCGAGACACGCACTCGCATCCAGGGCGGCAGCAACCACGGCACCCATCTGGCGCTCTATCTGCCCGATGCGGAAGGCAACGGCATCGAACTGGCCTGGGATTTTCCGCGACCCGTTTGGGAACCCATAGTGGAAAAGATGCGTGCAGGCAAGATGCAGGAATTGATGAATGTGGCGCGCCAGCCGTTGGATATCGATGGACTGCTCGCGGAAGCGCAGAGTGCATCTACCCCCTGGGCAGGTCTGCCCGCGGGAACGTCCGTTGGGCATGTACATTTACATGTAGCCGATCTCCACGCGACAAAGCAGTTCGGCTTTGGTGCATAAATCAGACCATAGGCGCAATCCATCCATCAACCTCGGGCAATTATGCAAGCTTGTAGGCATGCGGCATGCCCAGGTGCGTCATTTTGTTGAGCGCCGCACAACGGATTAATGCCTGCGTGGTCTGTGTTTCAATCAAGCGTGCCGAGAGTTCGTCTCCGAAGATGGTTTTCAGGCGAAACATGGCCGTTTCTGCTAACGAGCGAACATGATAACCGGATTTCTCCTTCCATTCTTTGCGTCCGTGCTTGCGAATGGAGCGTAAATTCTCATCGCGTTTGAGACGCTCTGCTTTGGTGTTGCCGTGTTTCCAGATGCGCGCATTCTTGCGTGGTGGAATCAAAATATCCACGTCCGGCGAGTGCGCATTTAGACTGTCATAGACCTTGCGTTTATCATATGCGCCATCCGCAGCAAACTTGTCAATCTCTGGTTCGATCTGTGCCAACAAGGCTTCCGCGGCTTCGTCATCGCTCACGCTGTTTTCCGTCAGGAGTACGGCTTGGATTTCGCCATCTTCGGGATTGGCGCCCACATGCAATTTGCGCCACGTGCGCCTCTTCGAGACGCCATGCTGGCGCACTTTCCACTCGCCTTCGCCATAGATCTTCAAGCCCGTGCTGTCCATGACGATGTTCAGGCTTTGGTTGGTTTTCTTTGGCAGGTTCACCTTCAACTTCTTGCCGCGTTTGGATAAGGTTGAATGATCTGGCACCGGCAAGCCAATCTTCAGCATGGCAAACAAGGAACGCATGAAGCCTTCGGTTTGGCGGTTCGTCAAATGGAACACTTCTTTCACAGTCAGCATGATCTCAATCGCCTTGTCGCTGTAGTCAAATTGACTGCCGCGTTGCTTTTCGCCAGTGTAGAGCCAGTTCTTTTCAAATCTGTCCGACAACCAGAACGTGATCGAGCCGCGCTGCACCAGCGCTTTGTCGTATTCAGACCAGTTCTTGACACGGTATAATGCTTTTTGGCGTGAGTGTGGCTTTGTTTGTTTAGGCATAAACCCAAAGTTACAGGCTCACGCCACTTTTGTCAAACCTTCATGCACCAAAGCCA
>JACPVB010000139.1 GCA_016191985.1 Chloroflexota bacterium
CCATTCGTAGCCCGGTTTCCGGTAAAGGTTGAATTCGAGACTGTCAGAGCACTCCCAGTATCGTGGAAGATCGCCCCGCCGTTATCCGCGCTGTTCGCGGCGGTCGAATTTGTGAATGTCGTATTGTTGACCGTGAGCGTCCCCCCGCCAGTAAAGATTGCCCCACCATCGCCAGATGCGGTATTGCCGGTAAAAGTAACAGCTGCCGTATTGCCTATGGTCAACGTACCGGCATTTTGGAATATTCCGCCGCCGTCGCCGTTTGAAGTGGCGTTGCTGGTGAAGGTTGTGCTGTTAATCGTCAACGTGCCGGCATTTAAATAAATCGCCGCACCATCATCGATGGCTACGGCGTTCTGGGTATTGAACGCGCTGGAAGCAATGGTTGCCGTGCCACCATTAATGTAGATTGCGCCACCGTTCCTTGTGGCAGAGTTGCTTGTGAATGTTGTATTGGTTATGGTCAGTGTGCCGGTCGAGGCAATGCCCCCACCGTCACTTCCACCGCCACCGGCGGTAGTGGCATTGCTGCTGATAACGCTGTTACCCTGAATCGTTAACGTACCGGCATTGTTAACCGCCGCACCTGTATTCGCTGTGCTTGCGGTTGTGACTTGAATCGTATCGAGAGTCAGGTCCCCACCCGCGGACACCTCGAAAACACGTTCATTAAAAACTGGAGTTGTGGGATCGATAATAGCTACGCCTGCCCCACTAGCCTGAATTGTGATATTGGACGTAATATCCAAGTCTCCGCTGGTGCCGCCCCCTGATATCGTAAGCAGGTAGGTGGAGCCGCTTTGTAAAACGATTGTGTCATTGCCGGCCCCGGCAGAGCAATCATTGTAGGCCGCATCCGTGTTTGCTGCGATGATGGCTTCACGTAAGGAGCAAAGAGTTCCTACTGCTGTATTTTCATCCGCCGTAGTATTGACATTAATGGTAGCCGCCCTTGCCGGTGTGGCAGGCAGGACCGTCACAGCTAATATCGCAATCAATAACGCCGATAAAACCCTGGTGAGCCATTGATTTTTCATATTTCTTTCCTCACTTTTGACCGGATAGTGGCGGCAAAATAATTTCTTTAAATATTAAGTTTGAATTTTTACTTCGGGATAAGTGTCGCAGTACCCACGCTCAACACCGCCGCCGCCTTGCGGAGGTTACTCAACTGAATGTTGTTATCTTCATAATTTTCGAAATTTTCGTATTCGCCATTCCAGATCTTAATCGCAGTCGGCTCACTGCAACCCTTCTTGCGCATTTCCCCAATAAATTCATCATAGGTCATGTTGACCTTTTCGGCCAGTTCTTGAACTCTGCTTTTCATTTTGTGGATTCCTTGATGATTTTTTCTACATATACCAACCGATTTTATTAAATTAAGAACTAAATTGAATTTCTATTTTTAAACATACTTGGAAAAGAAGTTAAAAAAATATCCCTTTGGGAACTTGCACATTTGTAAGGACTCATATCATTTTAATATAATTTCGCCCTGAGTCAATATTTGAAACATTGTAGTTTTTCCGAAATTCCTGCAACTGGGGCAAAATGGCGAAAAAACAGGCAAAATCCCCAAAAAAAACAGCCGCAGAGTTTTCGCCTCTGCGGCTGATCGGTTTTCAGCTTTATAAAGATCAACTTCCACTACCCATATAGTGGAATTCTAGTTCCAGTCAGCTTGTTTGCCTCCTCTGAACAAATGTAGAGCATGGCAGAGACAATCTCTGCCGGGGACGTGCCTTTGATATCAATGGATTTCACATGAATGATATTTGCAGTCAGCCCGCTATCCTTATATTCTTCGGCCAGGGTCAGCACCAGGCTCTCCTGGGCAGACTTGGCCGCCGCATATAGTGCAGACTTTGCAACAGGTTTCACTGTAACCGGCTGTGAGACAGTGATGACCCGTCCCCAACCACTGGACGCGATGTGCGGCACAAAAGAATGAAGGAGATTGAACGTCGTCCATGCGTGCTGGTTGAGCATGAATTCAAAATCCTCTTTTGATGATTCAGGGATTGTCCTGCCGCCGGCCCACCCGCCCACGAGATGGATCAAAGCGTGGACACTGCCAAATTTGGAATGAACAGCTTCGGCTGAGTCGTGAAGCGCATGCGCATCGAGCAGGTCAATGGTCTGAGCGTAGAGTCTGTCCGATGGCAGGTTTAAGTCCCGGCTCAGGGAATCCAATTTTGTTTGATCCCTGTCGAGAAGCGCGATATTTTCTCCGCGTTCTGCAAAAGTTTTGGCAACAAGGTTTCCAAGCACGCCCGTTGCGCCGGTGATGACAATCGTTTTTGGATTCATTTATTCGAACAACGCCCTGACTTGTGTCTCTGTCATGCCCTGAACAATGGGTCTATCGCTCTGTTCCTCAAGGTGGGCCTTGCCGCGAAAATCGATCATGTGACCGGACTTGGCGGCCTTGGTTTCGAGATAAAAACGATTGTGCTCATTGCTTGGCAAAATATGGGGCAGGCGTTCGTTCACCTTCACGCCATGCTGTGTAAGTTCGTTGATCTTCTTCGGGTTGTTGGTCATCAAGCGGATGGACTGAATTTTGAGCGAATGTAGCATGTGTGCGGCCACGGCGTAATCGCGTTCATCATCGCGAAAGCCAAGCGCAAGATTTGCTTCCACCGTATCGAGGCCGGCATCCTGCAAACTGTAGGCGCGGATCTTGTTGGTGAGGCCGATGCCGCGTCCCTCCTGGCGAAGATATAGGACGACGCCCATTTCCATTTCGCCGATCTTTTTTAATGCCGCTTCCAGTTGATCGCGGCAATCACAACGCAGCGAACCAACCACGTCGCCCGTCAGGCATTCGGAATGCAAACGCACAGGCACATCCTCCGCGCCAAGCACTTCGCCTTTGATGATGGCAACATGTTCCTTGCCATCTTTGTTATTCGAAAAAGCGACAATATGAAAATCGCCGAAGCGTGTGGGCAGTTCCGCAATCGCCTCGATGTGTACGCAAATTTTATCCTCGCCATAGCCTTCGCATTCGTGGCAGCATTCTTCTTCAAGTAATAATTCGATTTGTTCGTGTGTAAATCCAGACATGGTTTCCTCTTTTGAAATCAAACACAAAGTGCACAAAGGGTCATCGCCGGGGTGCCCACGATTCCCCTTTGTGTCCGTGGTGTCCTTCGTGTTTAAAACTTGTATCGCAGGAAGACCCCGCCGTCTTCCCATTTTTCAACATCCATCAACTTCAACTCGATTGCCGCATCGCGGGGAATGCCGGGGCCGTCTGCGAGTGTGGGGGAATTCACGCCGCCGAAGATCATGGGCGCGATATACATGGCAAGTTCATCCACAAGGCCCAGGCGTATCAATTCAAAATTCATTGTCCCGCCGCCTTCCACCATCAAATGATTCACACCAATTTTTTTTAATGTGGTCATCATCTTGTTCAGGTCAACGCGTGGAGCATCATCCACAAATACATCGACACCTTGCACGCGCAGGGTTTCGAGTTGCCTTATAGATGTTCGTGATGTTGTAAATATTACGACCCGCGCAGGCCCAGCCTTAATAAAATCTGAGTCCAGCGGGATGTCGGCGATGGTAGCCATGCCCACTTTTATTGGATTTGGCGAAAGCCCGCGCTGGATTCTCCCCTCACGCAACGCCTCAGACTTAACCGTGAGCCTGGGTTGCTCTTCGAGCAGCGTTTTCCCCCCGACGAGGATTCCATCCGCCGCTGCGCGCATTTCATCCACACGCTCCTTATCGCGTTTGGATGAAATGGCGGAACCTTTTCTTTCAAAGGTATCTATTTTCCCATCCGCAGTCACGGCAACATTGATGATGGTATAGGGTCTGTCCATAAAGCAATTATAGTTTCAAATAGCGCCATGGCTGTTGAAAAAGGCATATCAAAAATGATTAACCTGCGGGGAAAGAGCCTATCACAAAGATTCTTTTGGCCGAGTAAATGATTGCTCTCATACCCGCACTTTGCTATAATTTTTAAAACCATCCGAGAATGGCTGATTTTGCGGGTTTACCAAAAGATTTAACCACGGAGAAAAACTCATAAAAAATCTCTGTGATCTCTGTGGTGAGATGTTCTTTTCGTATTTTCACTATTCGTCTTTGACCAAACGAGGAAACATGCGTCTAAAATTCCCGATTTTGACCGTTCTCCTAAGTGTCCTGTCCGTTTATGGATTTGCTCCAATACAACAAACCTCCGGGGGAATCGTCACCCTCCTCAACCGGGAGAATCAACCCGCATCGCAAATCACCGATGGAGACAGCATCCAAATCCAGGTTACGCTTCCTCAACCCGTCACCCAAACGGAAAAAATAAATTTCTCACTGGATGGCGCCCTGCCGGTCGGTTCATGCGCCATTGCAAGCGAGGGCACGAGTTGTATCACCGATCCATTCCTTTCCCTGGGATGGTATTGGGATGCCAACGGAACTCCGCACGACACTCGAACCATCCAGGCAGTAGTGGACGATGGTGAAATAGCCGCTCAGTCCAATCCCATCCGCATATTTCCCCGCCCGGTTGTCATGGTACATGGATTTATATCCAATTCAGATGCATGGAAATTTTATCTTGGTGCGGACGGTTTTCTGGCAGACCTCAACCTGGCGGGCTTCGCCATTGGTGATGGACAAGTTCCCGGCAAGTTGGAAACCGGCAGCCTTTTGAACCCTGTTGGACGCACAAATACAATCAAGGAAAACGCCGAAATATTGGGGGAATATATCAGCGGCGTAAAACAAAAGACCGGCGCAGAGATGGTGGACCTGGTAGTGCACAGCATGGGCGGGATGATCTCACGTTACTACATCGACCGCGTGATGCGGGAGCGCGATGTGGCGCAACTCATCATGCTCGGCTCCCCCATGGGTGGCTCAGATTGTTCCGTGCTTCCCGCCGCGCTTGGTTTCTATCTGCCCGCATCCATTGAGATTCGCGAAAGTTATATGACGGGCGTTTTCAACCAGCAGATCACCCGCCGCCATGGCATCGAGTTTTTTGACCTCGGCGGCACCGCCATCAACGAGGCCTTCAAATCCCCATGTACCGATATCCCGAACGATACCGTCGTTTCGTTTGGGAGCATTAACGCCATTAAACTGCAGTCTGCCCAAATCAATGTGCTTCACAACGACCTGACTTTTTCCGACGAAACATTCCAGGATTATGTAAAACCCCTGCTTCAAAGACCCGCGGATGCGTTTCTCTCCGCGCCGGATCCTGCTCCTGTGCCGCAGGCTGAGTCATCGCTACAATTTACGCGCGTCTACACCGGCCACGTGGACGCGGGCGGCTCTATTGCATTGACCATCAACATAGATCCAAATGTAAATGTCGCGGGCTTCGCGCTCTATGACACATCGCGTTCCATGACAACTGTCGTGCGCGGCGCAAGCGGCAACATCATCGAACTCGATCCGCAGACAAACGGCTTCATCCGTATCGACGATCCCACATCACTGTTCTATCTGGGCTACGGTTTTGAGAATCCCAAGCCGGGTCCCTGGAATATCACCTTGCAGGCATCAGAGTCCACGCCTTCAAGCGGCGCGGACTTTGCCATATCCGTTTATTTTGTCGGCGGCGCGACGCTCGTTGCGGAATCCAGCACGTTGACTCCGCAGGTTAATGAAACGGTTGAATTCACCGCGGATTTATCTTTGGGGGGACTGTCGCTTGAAATACAGGATGCCAAGGCGGTCATTCAGGGTCAGGACGGAAATATTGAAACACTAAGTTTCCCAACCGGCAGACAGATTTCAACTTCATGGACGCCGCACGAGCCTGGTGTCTATGCTGTTGATATCATCGTCACCGGCAGCGCGCCCGATGGGTCCGTCATCGAGCGCACCGGCTTTTTAGCGATTGAAGTACAGCCTAACCCAGGCAAGGCGCTAACCCTATTCAATGTACTGCTTGTGATCGTGGTGGCGCTTGTTATTCTGGCGGCAATCGTGTTCTTTCTTTTCAACGCAGTCAGGTTGTTCCGCCGGGCAACCAAAATTAAGTAACGAATCGCAGAAAATTCCCCTTGCCAAAGGAGGCATCTATGACATCGAGTTCGTATCGTAATGTGGGGTTGGGTCAGTTCCTGCTGGCTTCGGTGTTCGTGATCTGGCTGGTTTTCCTGCCCGGGCTTGGCGGAAAATTTGCCTGGCCTATCGAAAACCGCCTGACCGCCATGTTCATTGGCACATCGTTTGCGTTACGCGCATTCGAGGGATATTTCATGTGGCGTGAAGCCAACTGGTATCGCATCCGCTGGATGAGCTGGGGGACAATGGCGTTCCTGACCTTCATCTTCGCCGCCACCTACTGGCACATTGACCTGATGAATTGGGTTCCGTTCAATCTTGCGGCAGTCATCTGGATGATCGCCTACACAGGCGAGCCTTTGGCGATTCCTTTCGTCGAGCCGCGCGGTGCTGATGGAAACGGGAGCATACCCAAAGGTCAGGAAAGAGGCGGAATTTCAGCCGCCATGCAGAACACATTATTAGTTGTGATGTTCGTCGCTGCGGCGCTGTGCGCAATGTTGTTTATCAATCCCGCAAAATTCATTGGCGCTCTCTGGCCCTGGCCGTTGGCCGTGTTCGATGCGCGCATTATGTCGTCCTTTTTTGCGGGGATTGTATTTTGGGCGGCAAGGATGAAACTCGCGCAGGACTGGGTTGAAATCCGTATGGGGATTCAGGGATTCATGCTGTTCTTCGGCGGGCATTTCGCGGTATGG
The DNA here is from genome assembly GCA_016191985.1 of Chloroflexota bacterium. Classification (GTDB taxonomy): domain Bacteria; phylum Chloroflexota; class Anaerolineae; order Anaerolineales; family Villigracilaceae; genus Villigracilis. The sequence goes on from JACPVB010000139.1 coordinate 6,744, forward strand.
CTGCTCAATCTTGCCACGGGGCAATTGAGCATGAGCACGAGCACCGGGATTTATGGCGCGGTGGCGGGCGTGTTGGCAGTAATTCTCGGCGTTTTATATTTTCAACATGAAGCAAAACGATGAGAATACACAGAAGCAGTATGAGATTAATAAGAGCCTGAAAAATATTTATCCAGCAAATCGCTGATATCCACGTTGACCGTCTCACGCATTACCGCGAAGAAATCGGCGGAGGTGGCATGGCCATGGGAATAGCGCCGGGCATATTCTTTCAGGAATTTCGAAAAATTGCCGTAGCCCATCCGTTCGCGCAGTTCATCCAAAAAGTGTGCGCCGTTGAGATAAACCGCGTTGGTGTAGAGACGGAATGAGCCGCCGTTATAGATACTGGTATCCACATAGCCGCTCGGGTCGAAATAATCCACTCGGAATTGCCACCACCAACTGATATTGGCGGGATAATTATTTTCGTAAAAAATACGTTCG
>JACPVB010000044.1 GCA_016191985.1 Chloroflexota bacterium
GCTTCGTTGTCCAGTTGGATGTTTTCCTTGCGGACGATCTCATCGAGGATCAAGCCGCGCTCAAGGCGTTTCTTCGCAACGGGTTTTACTTCATCTTCAATGAATTGCTCGCGTGTTGTGTTGCGGACTTTGAAATAAGTTTCCAAATCCATGCCTTGCTGGGCCAGGCGGTTGGATAAATCCGAAAGCACGTGCTCGCCTTCGTGCTCGATGGTGTGCTCGTGGTACTTGATAGTCGCGCCTTCCTTGACCTTTTCGATCAATTCAACGAAGTACTTGTCATCATATTCATTTTGTGAACGTGTTTCCACGTCCTTTTTCACGGCTTCCATCAGGGCATCCAGCGTTTCGCCTGTGCCGGTCATCTTGGCGAATTCATCGTTGAGGTCGGGCAGGGTCACGCCGCGCACGGTTTTGACAGTGACTTCGCTCTCGACGTTTTGGCCTTTTAATTCTTCCACTTCCCAATCTTCGGGAAAATTATGTTTAATGGTTTTACTTTCGCCAGCCTTCAACCCGAGGAGTTCCCTGGCGAAGCCGTTGTAAGGCCATTCGGTATCGCGGTCTTCGTTGCGGACAAAGGTGGCAAAGCCTGTGCGGTTCAATTCGGTGGTTTCAGATTTCACGTCCACCAAAACGTAATCGCCGATTTCGATGGCGCGGTCAACGTTTTCTGTGGTGGCATACATCTGGCGCAACTCCTCAAGGGCCGCGTCCACATCTTTTTGTTCGGGGGCTTTCCATTCATACGGAAGGCGGATGGCATGATAATCGCCCAAATCCACTTCCGGGGCAAGCGGGACAACGAAGGTGAACTTGGGGGGTTCGAGGCTGTCGATTGATTCAAGCGACCCAGCGGCGCCTGGGTTCACGTCTGCTTCCTTGAGGACGTTGGAATATTCCTGGTCAATAAAGAGATCAACCGCCTGCTCGGTTACCGCGCCTTCGCCGTACGTGCGGACCACTACATCGTACGGGGCTTTGCCGGGGCGGAAGCCAGGGATATTACCGCGTGATGCGATCTTGGTCGCAGCACGACGCTTGTAGGTGGTCATTTTTTCCTGATCCACTTCCACAATTAATTTGACGGAGTGGTCTTCCTGGTATTGTTTTTCGATGTTCAAAGTAGTTTCCTCTTTTTTCAATCCTGAACGTCTTTAAGACCTTTAGGATTTTATGGTTTATGTTCAGTGAGGATGGTGGGAGTCGAACCCACACGCCTTGCGGCACATGATCCTAAGTCATGCCTGTCTGCCAGTTCCAGCACATCCCCAGCTTTGCGGTTTGGTCTGCAATGAGCGGCGAAATTATACCGTAAGGTATGCCTAATTTGTAGATTTGTAAATTTTTGGATGATGAGTATCTCCAGTTGTTTTCGCAATCTGCTCCCTGCGCCGTCCCCGGCGGCTTGAGCGTTAGCTGATTTGTAGATTTGTAAATTTTTTGGATGGTGAGCATCTCCAGTTGTTTTCTTCTCGCTGTTTGGATGATAGGGTGTAAGATGAGTTGCCAAACCGCCGTCAAAAATAAGGCGGCCTACTTATAGTTCTAACCATACCCGCTCATTTAATAAAAGGAGAAACTTTTTCACATGCCCATCTCGTCTGGAATCCCTGCGCCTGATTTTGAACTATTGGATGATACCAATACCCTTCGTAAACTTTCCGATTATCGCGGAAGGAATGTTGTTCTATATTTTTACCCAAAGGACGATACCCCCGGCTGTACGAAGGAGGCTTGTAATTTCCGTGACGATTATTCTGCCTATGAAAATGCCGGGGTTGTTATTTTAGGAGTCAGCCCTGATTCTGTTAAATCACATGTCAAGTTTAAAAAGAAGTTTCGATTGCAGTTTCCACTGCTTTCGGATGACGGGCACAAAATATGCGATGCCTACGGCGTATGGGGTCCCAAGAAGTTCATGGGCAAGGAATATGAAGGTGTGCTCCGCACCACGTTCCTGATCGATACAGAGGGAAATATCAAACGGGTATTTGAAAATGTTCGCCCATCTGAACACAGCGCTGATTTGCTCGCTGATCTGGGCGTTAAATAAGAAATTTCTTCGTTCGGATAAATTATCGTATCCACGTATAAGCTGACGGTGTTGTGAAAACATCGTCAGCTTTGATTTTGCCTGTTGAGCTGGATCAGTTGTCGGTTAAGGAAGAAGCGCACAATGTCCACAAAAAATAGTGACAAATGACGAAGAATTTGGTATATTGGTCAGGTTGTGAAAATAGTGACAATTCGCACAAAATTTGTCTTATTTTGAAGTTTGTGTAATTTGGGGTGGTTCCCCCTTTGATTTTTTAAATAGGAGAGAGCATATGCAACATTTTGTAATTGTGGGAATACTGATCGTTATCATGTCCATTCTCACATATTTCGGTCTGGATGCGGCCGGCCTTGCGAAGCAAATGCACCCTGTGTCGGCAAGCGCCCAGGCGGTTTCAATTGATTGGCTTTGGGATTGGCAGGTCATTGCGATGTCGTCCCTGTTCGCGCTTATTTTTGTGCCGCTGGTCTACAGCCTGGTCGTTTTTCGGCGCAGGAAGGGCGAGACAGGTGATGGCGAACATATCGAAGGCAACACTACTTTGGAGATCACATGGACTGTGCTCCCATTGTTTGCGGTGTTGGCTTTTGCTTATATGGGCGCATATTCGCTGGGGGAGACGAATCGTGTAGACCCTGAAGCCATTGAGATCAAGGTGCGGGCGCAGCAGTTTACCTGGACGTTTGAATATCCGGAATATGGATTTGTTTCCACCGAATTGCATTTGCCTGTCAATCAACAGGTTGTGCTTAAGATGGAATCAGCGGATGTGATTCACTCGTTCTGGGTTCCTGAATTCCGCGTTAAACAGGACGTTGTGCCTGGGCGCGTGACCGACTACCGAATCACCCCGACGCTGGTTGGCAATTACAAAGTGCGCTGTGCCGAACTGTGCGGCATGTCTCACTATAAAATGGAAAACCCTGTGGTGGTGGATACGCAGGCGGACTATGATGTTTGGATCGCGGAACAACAAGCAAATGCCGCCGCCGCCCAAACACCCGAAGGACAGGGCCAGTTGTTGACAGTGAAATATGGTTGCATCGGCTGCCATTCTGTGGATGGTTCAAAGCTGGTCGGCCCTTCCTGGTTGGGGATTTATGGCTCCACGCGTGAATTCGCTGATGGCACATCCGCGGTAGCGGACGATGCGTACATCACTCAATCGATTCGTGAGCCGCTGGCGCATGAAGTGCTCGGTTTCTCGCCGTCCACCATGCCGCCCTTCACATTAACTGACGAAGAGATCGCAAATATCATTGCGTATCTTAAGACACTGAAATAATTGGCGGAGGATTGAATAATATGAAGAAATTCTTTGCGACTGCCTTCGCGCGTGGATTGTTCTGGCAATTTGTTGGGACATTGTTGGGCGCCGGGTTGATTACTGGCATCCGCGCTGCAATGGGGCTGAGTGTAACTGACAAATTTTTCTTTACCGAGCCAGCCTGGGTGTTGGGCGGCTTTATCGGCGTGCTCTTCTTCCTGGGCGGCAACGGTTCGGTAAGTGACTGGTTCAAGTGGGCGCGCGGTATCGACACTCCTGAACATCATGAAGAGCATTACTCCGGGTGGGAGAAATATTTCCATGTCTCTCTCGACCATAAAGTGATCGGCATTCAATACACCGTGGTTGCGCTGGCGTTGATCAGCATCGGCGGTCTGTTCGCGCTGATCTTCCGCACCGAGCTTGCCGCTTCCAAATTGCAATTCCTGACCGAGGATTTGCTGTTGTTCGGGCAGAATGGCCTTCAACTTTACAATACGTTGATGTCCCTGCACGGCATGATTATGATCGTGTCCATTCTGCTGGGGGTTGCGGGCATCATCAATTATGTTGTACCGCTGCTGCTCGGCGCACAGGATATGGCCTTTCCACGTTTGAACGCCTTTTCGTTCTGGGTAGCCGTGCCTGCGGCTGTACTTCTGTTGATGAGCCTCGTCCTCGGTGGTTTTGACACAGGCTGGACGGGTTATCCGCCGCTTTCGGCGCGCGCTCCTGTTGGCGTGCAGATGTTCTTTCTGGGTGTGTTTACGGCGGGCTGGTCTTCCATTTTAGGCGCGTTGAACGTGATCGCCACGGTCATTCGTATGCGCTCCAAGGGAATGACAGCCTGGCGCATGCCCATCTTTGTGTGGGCAGCTGTCGCCACTTCCCTCATTGCATTAACTGCCACACAGTTGATCGGCCTTTCCTTCCAGTTGGTGATGTTCCAGCGTCTCTTTGGCATGGGTTTCTTCGACCCTGCCAAAGGCGGAAATCCCGTGCTTTTCCAGCATTTGTTCTGGTTCTATTCACATCCCGCGGTTTATGTGTTTGTTCTGCCCGGTCTCGGTGTGATTTCTGAACTTTTGCCTGTCTTTGCCCGCAAGCCATTGTTTGGTTATCGCTGGATCGCAATGTCCTCGCTGGGGATTGCCCTGGTGGGCTTTGTTGTTTGGGCGCACCACATGTTCACTTCCGGTATGAACTCGTACCTGCGCCTGCCCTTCATGTACAGCACGCTTCTGGTTGCCATTCCCACAGGTGTAAAGTTCTTCTCCTGGGTTGCCACCCTTTGGAAAGGTAAGATCGAGACGCCCACCCCGATGCTCTTCGTATTGGGCGGCATTGTGGTGTTCCTGATGGGCGGTCTTTCTGGACCTCCAAATGCCACCGTTTCGACTGACCTTCACCTCCACGATACATATTTCATCGTGGGTCATTTCCACGATACGATCTTTGGCGGGTTTGTATTCCCCTTCTTTGCCGCGTTGTATTACTGGTTCCCGAAAGCGACCGGCCGCCGTATGAACGAGTTCTGGGGCAAGGTGCATTTCTGGATGATGACCCCTTCGTTCTTCGTCCTGACCCTCGGCATGATGCGCATTGGTTTGCTTGGGATGCGCCGCCGCATCGCGGACTATGATCCCGCGCTTGGTTTCGACACAACCCATTTAATTCTCACCATTGCCGGTTACCTGATCGGCCTTTCGGTGTTGATTTTCTTCTTCAACTTCTTCAACAGCATCAAGAACGGCGAAAAGGCGGACGGCAACGTCTGGAATTCCCGCTCGCCTGAGTGGCAGGTTCCTTCCCCCATGCCCATGCACAACTACGACCAGCCCTTTGAAGTTGTTGGCGAACCCTACGATTACGGCCTGCCCGGCTCGAAGTATGTTGAGTTTTCCGCGCCTGCCAAGAATACACATAAATAAGGGGTAGGACTCCAATGTCACACATATTAGATAAATCCTCTGCTTTCCGCCAGGGCGTGGTGATCTTTGTCTACCTCGCCGTGTTAACCGTGCTGGAATATTTTGTCGCGGTTACTTTCAATGCTGTTTCGATCCTCGTTGTAGTCGCCGTCATCAAGGCTGCGCTGGTCATGTATTATTACATGCACGTCTATAAATTGAATGAAGAGAGTGGTGCGGATGCGCACTCTTATTCATACAAGACAGATACCAACCGGCTTGGTCTGTGGCTTTTTCTACTTTCCGATTCATTTGTCTTTGCAGGCTTGATGACCGCTCGCGTCAACCTGCTGGGACTCACCCGTCCGCACTTGAATCAACTCCTTGGACTGGCTGTGACTGCCGTGCTTTTGATCTCCTCCTTTTTTATGAACCGCGGCGAGACCGCCATGGCGCATGGGGATAAAAAGGGATTCATGACCAACACCATCATCACCTTCCTGCTTGGCCTCGGCTTTTTGCTCGGCGTGGTGGCTGTGGAATGGCCTCTGGCCGCGGAAGAAGGTCTTACCGCCAGCAGCAGCGCGACAGGCGCGATCTTCTACATGATGACTGGTATGCACGCCTTCCACGTCTTTACCGGGTTGATTTTCCTTGTGGTGGTTTGGAACAACGCCCGCAAAAATATCTACTCCGCCGAGCAGCATTGGGGAGTGGAAGCCGCCGCCGTCTACTGGCATTTCGTAGACCTCGTCTGGATTTTCTTCTACCCGGCCCTGTATTTGATTGGAAAAGTTTTGTAAGTTATTTGTTTGTTGCGATTGCTGAATTCTGGTATAACAGAATACTGAAAGAAACGAACGGGGCGGCCTGAGAGGGTCGCCCCGTTTTGGAGTAAAAAATATGGATAGAAGGATCATCTGGGTCGGCATAGCTTCTTTTTTGTTGGTAGGTTTTGGGCTTGCATTGAGCTTGCTTCTCTCAAAGCCTGCGAATTTTCGCGGCACGGCTTTTGTCGAGCCGTTCCCCCCGGCGGCGGATTTTGAATTAACGAATGCAAACGGCGACACATTTCGCCTGAGTGACCAGCGTGATAAGATCGTGCTGCTTTTCTTCGGGTACACATCCTGCCCGGACGTCTGCCCGACGACACTGGCTGAATTGAACCTTGCGTTGAATCAAATCCCTGAAAAAGCGGACCAGGTTCAGGTCGTTTTTGTCTCTGTGGATCCTGAGCGTGATACCCCGCAGGCTGTGCAAGCGTACGCCAGCCGCTTCAACTCATCTTTTATCGGCTTAAGCGGTTCATTGGATGAGCTTGAAAAAATTTGGCAGGATTATGGTGTGTTCCGCGAGACCTCAGAAAGCGAATCGGCGGCGGGTGTTATCATCAACCACACGGCGCGGGTGACATTGATCGACAAGGACGGCAATATGCGCCTCTCTTATGGATTTGGCACGCCTGTGGATGATATCGTCCACGATCTCGATTTGCTGTTGAAATAAATATCGAAAGAAATCTTATGCCTCCTGTTTCGATTGTATTGAAGCGTATTCTCGTTTCCATGTTGATTGGTATTGCCATAGGGATACTCATCAACGAAGTGACCTACCTTTTTTTGCGCGAAACCGCCCGCGCGCCAAAAGTGATCGAGTTGGTCATTCCTGCGGGCACAGCGGATAGCATTGCGCACGGCAAAACGCCGCCTTCCATTCCCGACTCCATGACCTTCGTAGTGGGTGATACCCTACTGGTGCGGAACGATGATACGGCAGACCACGAGCTTGGTCCGTTGTGGATTCCCGCCGGCACGTCCGCCAGCCTGCCTTTGAATTCGGTTCAATCCTACGCTTATGATTGCTCATTCCAGAAGGGCAATTACTTTGGCCTTGACGTGCGCGAACCGCTTACCACCAGCACACGCTTATACGGAATTCTATACTCAGGCCTCCCGCTTGGAATTTTGATCGCCCTGTATGCCATTATTTTGCCTGCGAAGAAAAAAAATGATCCTCAAAAAAATGTTCAGCCGTAAATGGCTGCTTACGAGCTTGTTGGTATTTTTAGGCACCGCAGTTTGTATTCGCCTCGGCATCTGGCAGTTGGACAGGCTTGAGCAGCGCCGCGCATTTAATACCCAGGTCGAATCCATGCGCGCTGCAGAGCTTTTGGATTTGAATCACTCACTGCCTGAAAATATTTCCATGATGGAGTGGCGGGCTGTCACCGTTAAAGGCGAATATGATTTTGAGAACCAGGTTGCCTTGCGGAATCAATACAACGGCGATCAATATGGATATCATCTCATCACGCCGCTTCTTTTCTCAGGGACGGCTGTTCTGGTAGACCGTGGCTGGGTCCCCGCTGACGGAAATTCTGTGCCCGCAGATTGGCGTAAATACGATGAAGCGGGAACAGTCACTGTCACTGGGCAGATCAGGCTTGGGCAGGGCAAACCAGCTTTCGGCGGGGTGGCCGATGCGCTGCCGGGGAACGGTGAAATGCTTTTCGTGTGGAATAATCTCAACGTGGAGCAAATCTCTGTGCAGTTGGAATTCGCCATTTTGGATGTTTATATTCAGCCAAATACGAATGGAAACGATACAATTCCCCCGATCCCGTTTCAGCCTGTGGTTGAGTTGACCGAAGGCTCGCATTTCGGGTATGCTTTGCAGTGGTTTACGTTTGCCGCGATTTTGTTCGTTGGCTATCCATTTTATTTGCGAAAGCAGGCGTAGTGGAAATGAAATATTCCTTGAAATCATCCTTCTCCCGTTTGGTGCTGGCGCTTTTTGCGTTTGTAATCCTGTTGACCATCGTCGGGCGCATCGTGACCGTGACAGGCGCATGGGCGTATTGCATTGGCTGGCCTGTGTGCGTGCCTACACAACCCGTTGGATATTTGAAACTTGCGCATCTGACGCTGGTGGGCGTGGCTTCGGTGTTCATGGCGCTGGTGTGGCGAAAGGCGTGGCGCGAGCAGCGCGAACAAAACCTGCTCCTGCCGCTCACCACTGTGACCGGTATATTATTTTTGGGGCAGGCATTTGTGGGCGCAATCGAAATGTCGCGTGCGTACCCGATGCATCTGGTTGTGCTCCATGCGCTGACGGCGGTTGCGTTGTGGGTCTCGCTGGGCTTTTTGGTTTTTACATCGGGTGTGCTGGCGCAGGATAAAACTGAAATTGTGAAATTTGATATTCGCCAGCGTATGAAGGATTTCTTTATCCTGTCCAAGCCGTTGATCGTGGCTTTGCTTTTGGTCACCACATATAGCGGCCTTGTGGCGGGGAGCAAGGCCTGGCCCTCCACTTCACTCACGTTTTGGACAATGCTGGGTGGGACGCTGGCCGCGGCTGGTTCGAGCGCCTTAAATCAATATATCGACCGCGAGTTGGATAAGAAAATGCAGCGCACTGCAAAGCGTCCGCTTGCGGAAGGACGCCTGACTGCGGCAGAGGGCTTATCTTATGGGCTGGCGTTGTGCCTGCTCAGCTATTATGTGATGGCGGGCTTTGTCAATTTGCTGGCGGCTTTGCTTTCGTTGACGGGAATTTTTTATTACGTATTCTTTTACAGCGTGTGGCTCAAGAAAGCCACCGTGCAGAATATCGTCATCGGCGGCGGGGCAGGAGCGATTCCACCGATGGTGGGTTGGGCGGCTGCCACCGGGCATCTTGGTCTCGCCGCATGGATTTTGTTCGCCATCGTCTTCATGTGGACTCCTCCGCATTTCTGGGCGCTGGCGATTGTCCGCATGAAAGATTATGAAAAAGCGGGCGTGCCGATGATGCCCGTAGTCCATGGCGAGGAAAAGACACGCAAGCAAATCCTGATCTACACGATTGAATTATTCGCTGTCACGTTACTGCTCCCCATCTTCAATCTGGCGGGGACGGTGTATCTTGTCTCTGCCCTGGTGCTTGGTGGATTTCTGCTTTATGCGGCCTGGCGGGTGTGGAAAGTGGGTGGTAACAAAGTGGCCTGGACGATGTACCGCTGGTCCAGTATGTATTTGATGTTTATCTTCCTGGCGTTGATGATCGACGCGGTGGTGTAAATGGAAACAAAGGCGCTTTCAAAGTTGAATTTGACAGCGTCTTTGTTTACGTTATTAGACCTCTTGTATAAGTATTTGTAGGGCAGGTTTGCTTGTGCTGCACACGACCTGTCCTGTACCAAATTTCCAAGGGCGTCAGGCTAAAAGCCTGACCTACGATTGACTTTCGAAAGAGGTCTATTGGGATATTTCTGTGCAAAGGTATAATTTTCGCAATGAACTCAAAAAAACAATCTTCTCTACAACCTTTCTTGTTGACTTTGTTGGAAAAACCGCTGTTTTGGTTTTGGTTGGCGTTTGTGATTTATTTTATCCTTTCCATATCAGGTGGTTCGCCGTTTCGAGTGAGACAACACGCCTATTTCAATTACCTTGCCGATGCATTTCTGCATGGACAATTAAATTTGCGGATTTTGCCATCAAATTTACACGACCTCTCTTTTTTTAACGACCAATACTTCCTTTACTGGCCTCCAATGCCTGCCATTGTATTAATGCTGTTTGTTGCAGTTTTTGGAGTAGGTTTTAGTGATGTGTTCTTTGCTGTCGTGCTTGCCTCGGCTAATGTCGCGACGATTGCGGCCCTTCTGCGTGCCGCAGATCGTAAGGGATTAATACCTCTGAATTTTAATGACCGCTTGGCTTTTGTACTTTTTTTTGCGTTTGGAACGGTACATATAATTTTGGCGATCTTCGGTACCGTGTGGTTTACCGCTCAATTATTAGGTTTCCTTTTTGTCGCACTGGCTTATTTGTGCGCGTTAGAACTTGACGGGGCATTTTCTTTCCTGGCGGTAGGATTATTTATGGCTTGTGCCATGCTCACGCGTAATCATCTTTTATTCACAGGTATTTGGCCTGCATATTATTTACTGTCAAAAAATTGGAACAATCGCCCGAAAATATACGGATTTGTTTTGCTTGCCTTGCTGCTGCCCCTTGTTATGGGTTCGTTGTTCCTTGCCTACAACTTCGCTCGCTTTGGCAGCCCTTTTGATCTTGGGATTGCCTATCATAAAATGTCTCCGTTTTTTGTTGATGATTACAAAAAATATGGAGCATTTAGTGTACATTACATTCCTATTAACTTTTATTATCAATACATTCATTATCCGATTCTTTCTATTTTGCAGCGCAACTCGGATGTGTATATGGGAGGTTCACTCTTTTTACTCAGCCCGTTGTTCTTTTTTGCTTTTCGAGGAATTTTCCGTGAACGGAGGAATCCAAATGTTTGGATGCTATTCATTTCAATTCTTGCAACCAGCATCCCCATCCTTTTATTGATGGGGACGGGGTGGGTGCAATATGGCCCCCGCTATACACTCGACTTTACTGTGCCATTGATTTTATTGACCGCCTATGGGATTCCACGTGTATCGAGACGATTATTAATGTGGCTTGTTGCTTTGTCCATTATGCAGTATACCCCTGGGGTTATTCTCTTTGCAAAATATCAACAATGACCTCAACCTTGCCATATCATGATAAGCCCAGCCGCTGGTCAAGCCATTCACGTATCGTTACACGCCTGAATAGCCTTCCTGCTCAAAATAAAGTTTTGGATGTAGGGACTGCCACTGGGATGCTGGCGCGAATGTGCGAAAACAAATCTCTTCGTTTCTTTGGCGTGGAAACGAATTCAACCTGGGCGCAGGTTGCATCTCCGTTTTATGAAAAGATTTGGATACAATCCATTGACGCGGTGGATGAAGAGTCATTAAGGGGATATAACGCTGTTGTCCTTGGAGATATATTGGAGCATCTTTCTGCGCCGCAATCTGTTCTCAAAAAACTGGTCAATTTGCAGGCCCCTGACAGTGTGTTTATTGTTTCAGTTCCGAACATAGCAAACTTCTGGGTACGACTTAATCTTTTAATCGGACGTTTCGACTATGCCGATCGCGGCATCTTGGACCGTACTCATTTGCGTTTCTTCACACGGAAAACCCTGATTGCAATGATACAAAACGCTGGGCTGAAAGTTGTATCTGTACAGGTGACGCCCATCCCTCTTGAACTGGTATCGACATTTTTTGTTACTCGTCTTGGCAGGACACTATATGCCATTTTTGCATGGTTAACATTTCTGTTTCCAACTTTACTTGGTTATCAATTCATTGTGGAGGCGAAGAAGCCGTGAGTACCACAAATGGGAAAACTATTCTCAGTACTTCACGAAAGTGTAAAACAGGATTGATGTTGAATGACCTCAGTCGCCCCCCATAAACGTTCAATTGCACGACTGAGTAAGAGCGCCAAGCGGCGCAGAGATAGCCAAAAACGTTTTGGCA
>JACPVB010000140.1 GCA_016191985.1 Chloroflexota bacterium
CCGTATGAGCGCGGGAGAAATCCTCAAACAAATCACACCGCAGATCAAATCAGATTGGCCCGAACTCGATGCGCAGATCATTCTCGCGCATGTGATTGGACGTCCGCGCACATGGCTGCTTGCCCACCTCGAAACGCCTCTCACCCCGCCTCAAATTGATCAAACAAAAGAAGCAGTGGCCCAACTCCGGGCAGGGACTCCGCTCCCCTACATCGTCGGTCACTGGGAATTCTTCGGCCTCGATTTCAACGTCACCCAGGATGTGCTCATCCCCCGCCCGGAGACGGAGCTTCTCGTAGAAAAAGCCATCTCGTGGCTGACCAGCCATCCCGAAGCGCGAAGCGTGGTGGATGTTGGCACAGGTTCCGGCGCCATCGCAATTTCCATCGCCACGCATATCCCAAATGCAAACATCCTCGCCACCGACCTTTCGCCCGCCGCGCTCAACGTGGCAAAAGGTAACGCAAGAAAATTTAACCTCGAAAGCCGAATTGAATTTTTAGAATGTGATTTATTTCCAAAATCATCATTCAATATTACACCTTCAGCCTTTGATCTTGTTTGCGCCAACCTGCCCTATATTCCCACTGCAACGTTGCATCATCTCCCCATCTATGGACGTGAACCCACTCTCGCCTTGGATGGCGGCCCTGACGGATTGGATCTATATCGCCGTATGTTCGATCTCGTCCACAAATGGCTTGCTCCAAATGCCATGCTCCTGCTTGAAATCGAAGCTACACAGGGAGCGTCGGCCCTTGAGCTGGCGCAGGAAACTTTTCCAAATGCGGCCACCCACATTGAACAGGATTTAACAGGGCACGACCGTCTGGTCGAAATCCAATTATAGGTTAAGGGTGGGCTATAATCCCGCAAGGTAATCTTTATAAGGTAGTCTTCATTATGAATCGTCCCAGCAGTAAACAAAAACAGCATTGGTGGCAGCACATCGCTGAATTGACCACCATCGAAACCGCAGACCCAGCCGTCAACCGCCGCGGACAATTGCTGGCTATCTTTTTCCTCCTCATTTTCGCCCTGCTCTTTTATATATTACTGGATAACGCCATCCAGTTTGCGCTGCGCCCAAATACCGAATACGCCATTTACATCCTTGAAGAGTTGCTGATCGGCGCGTTGTTCTACGCTTTTTGGTACCGGAACCGAAAAGGAAAGGTGCAAAGCACGGCTTACATTTCCATAACTGCGACCATCCTGATCGCTGCACTTACCTCGGCGCCGAGTTATCTCGAATACATCCTGGTGATCTTTGCACTGCCAATTGGGATATCAAGCTTCATCATCCGTCCATTCAGTTCATTCCTATTTACCCTGCTGACCGTGCTGGCCTTCTCGATCTCCAGCTTTATCTACAACCATGCCTGGGAATACAATCTCGTGGCGCTTTTATCTCTGCTGGCGCTTGCCTTCATGACATGGGTCACAGCCCAACAACTTGAAAACACCCTGCAAAAAAACTCCGAACTCCTTGCAACTCTCCGCAAATCAAATGCCAACATCCAGGATGCCTACGAAACCACGCTGGAAGGCTGGTCTCATGCGCTGGATATGCGAGACAAGGAAACCGAGGGCCATACGCAAAGGGTCACAGAGTTAACCCTGAAAATCGCGCGCGCCATTGGCATGGGCGGGGAAGAACTGGTTCATATCCGCAGGGGCGCATTACTTCATGATATCGGAAAACTTGGCGTGCCGGATTACATCCTTCACAAGCCCAGTCAGCTCACCGAGGAGGAAATGAACATCATGAAACAACATCCGCGCAACGCCTACGGCCTGATCTATCCCATCCAATACCTCAGACCAAGCACCGATATTCCCTGCTACCACCACGAAAAATGGGATGGAAGCGGGTATCCGCAAGGTATCAAGGAAAAAGAAATCCCTCTTCCAGCTCGCATCTTTGCGATTGTGGATGTGTACGACGCGCTGACCAATAATCGTCCCTATCGAAAAGCCTGGACGAAGAAACAGACGCTCGATTACATCAAATCCGAATCGGGGAAACATTTCGACCCTCAACTGGTGGATGTGTTTCTTAAAGAGGTCGGGAAAGATGCAAACTAAGGTTGTCTCTGCAAGCGAGATTCGCACAGCGCTCAACGTTCTACAAAACGGCAGCATCGTCGCCTTCCCCACCGACACCGTCTACGGCCTTGGCGCGCTCGCATTCGACAGCGCCGCCATCGAAAGCATCTACACCGCAAAAGACCGCCCCATCGAAAAAGCCATCCCCATTTTGATCGGAGATTTAAGCGACCTCGATCAAATTGCAGACGACGTCCCAAACATGGCTCTCCGTTTCGCCGCCCGCTTCTGGCCCGGACCGTTGACCTGCATCGTCCCCAAAAAGCAGACTCTCCCGTTGGCAGTTTCTGCCACCTCCACCGTTGCCGTCCGCATTCCAAACCATCCCGATGCGCTTGCCTTACTGCGTGCCGCTGGCCCCATGGCAGTGACCTCTGCCAATATCTCCGGGCAGCCGAGTCCATCCACCGCGCAGGAGGTTTTTGAACAACTCACTGGCCGCATCCCATTGATATTGGACGGCGGTAAAACGCCCGGCGGAGTCCCTTCCACACTGGTGGATTGCACCGCAAACGACCCCATCATCCTGCGCGAAGGACCCATCACACTGGAAGAATTACTGTCCGCTCTTGAATAAACTCTCATCCAGAATTTATACATTGCTCAGGTTGTCTTTATGTCCGAGCATATAATCATAACTACATTCTCCCCACTACAGACCCCACTTGAACTTGGGCAAGTTCAAGTGGGGTCTGAGTTTTTAATTTCACTTCACATAGTACCGCGAGATTTATCTCGCCCGAGGAGGCAACATAAATGTTGCGGTACGAGAATAGCGCGTAAGGCGGTTTTTCACTTTACAACTTAAGGGCGATCCGCGCAGCGAGGACAAACAACTTAATGCTATTGAAAGGCTTCATTTCTCATCCAACGCTTAATCAAAGTTCAGCTTCCTTTTAGCTGCCCCCATATAATTGGAATTACATTCTCCCTTTATCAAACCGCCGCTGACTTGGGCAAGTCAGCGGCGGTTTGATTTTGTACCGCAAGTTTCAACTTGCGAGAGTGAGATGGCAAGTGTGCGGTAAATGTTTTGCAATTCGCACACGCAAAGTAAACTTTGCGGTACGGTATTTAATTAGAGAGCGGCCAGGTGGGCTGGACGTCGATCTCCAGCCCGGAGACGTGACCCAGCGCATAACGGTAATACCCCGCCGCAGCGATCATGGCTGCATTATCGGTACATAACGAAAGCGGGGGAATGTGGACTGGGAATTCTGTCTGCGCTTTGAAGGCCTGCCGCAGTGGACGGTTCGCTGAAACCCCGCCCGCCACAAGAATCTCTTTTGCACCAAATTCACGCGCCGCAGTCATCGTTTTCTTGAACAACACATCCACCACAGCCTGCTGGAAGGATGCGGCCAGGTCGGGGATTGGCAGGGTATTGCTTTTCTTTTTCAAATCACGCACTTCGTACAGCACCGAGGTTTTTAATCCGCTGAAGGAAAAGTTCCAGGTTCCATCGAGCCAGGCCCGGGCGAAGTTGAAGCGGCGCGGGTCGCCTTCCTCTGCCGTTTTTTGAATGGATGGTCCACCGGGGTAGGAAAGCTCAAGGAGGCGGGCAACTTTGTCGAAGGCCTCCCCAGCCGCATCGTCGAGGGTCGAGCCGAGCCGTTGATAAGTCAAATGATCGGTCATGAGATTCAGTTCAGTATGTCCGCCCGAAACAAGCAGCGCCATCAAAGGGAATTGCGGCTCGGGTGGGACGAGTTCGCCTGCATCATAGACCCAGGCCGAATATAAATGTCCCTCCAAATGATTGACGCCGACCAGTGGCTTGCCCATACCAAGCGCAATGCCCTTGGCCATGTTCATGCCCACCACGAGCGAGCCTGCCAGGCCAGGTCCCTGCGTAACGGAAACCGCGTCAATATCGTTGAGTGTGAGGTGTGCTTGCGCAAGCGCCTGCTCGACGACGGGGGTAATGCTCAGCACATGCTGGCGTGAAGCCACTTCAGGGAATACGCCGCCATAACGGGCATGAATTTCCATCTGCGAAGCCACCACAGACGAAAGCAACGCGCGCCCATTTTCGATGATGGCACAGGCGGTTTCATCACAGGAGGTTTCAATGGCAAGGATACGAGCGGGTTTTAAGTCAGTCATCGGATTCCAGTAATCAGTTATCAGTAGGCAGTTATCAGTGCCGGTCCATCGTCCACGATCATCACTTCTTGGTCCATTTCTTCATCGGCAGGACAAAATCGTATGGAAAATCTGCAAGCTTTTCGATGGTTCCATTGGGGTTGACCCAAAGCGTATCTTCGATGCGGAAGCCCATGCCTTTTTCGGGATAGTACAAGCCAGGCTCCGAGGTAATGATAACACCGGGCGCGAGCCGCTGGTCGTCTCCTGAGGTAAAACTGCTAAACGGTCTTTCGTGAATGTTCAACCCAACGCCATGCCCCAGGCTATGGACATATCCCTCCACGGGCGCTTTGGTGTTGAGCGGCGTCTGATGGCCCTTGGATTCAAAATATTCACAAGTCATCTGGTGATAATGTTTGAAGGGTGTGTTCAAGTCAAAATTATCCATCAGCCTGTTATAAATATCCTTGACCTGATCGTACAGTTTCTGCGCTTCGGGGGTGGCATAACCCAGGCTCCAGGTACGGGTAAAATCGTAATAATAACCGCCGCCCGCTTCAGCGGGATAAATATCAAAAACGATAGTCTGGCCGAGTTTCATCAAGTCTGTGGGGTTGCCCGCGGAGTGTGGAACGCCCGCGTCGCGCCCGATGGCGAAGATAAAACCAGAGGGCAGTTCCGCACCGTGCTCCGAGACCCATAAACGAATTTTGGAATGAACGTCCGCAACGGTCAAAGGCGAGCCATCTTCCTTCAATAAAACCTCATCATCCCGCACCTCGCAGGAGGTGAGATACTCGCGCACCCTGCCAACCACGGTTGTGGTGATCTTCCCCATCTTGCGGACGCGCGCTACTTCATCCACACCTTTGGTTTCCATCGCGCGCATGAAAATCGAATCTTCGCGCGGCTCGCCTACAAACACGATTTCAGGCAACAATTTTTGCAAATGGAAAAGCATTCCAAAAATGGCGCTCAAATCGTATGTGCCATACACGCCCACACGCCCCTTTGTCAGGCCAACCTCTTCATACATTAACTGGCTGCGTAATGCGCTTGCCAGCAAAAGGTCTCCACCTGCTTTTTTCAAAAGCGCTTCATAATCGTATTTGCTGTACGGTATTAACTTCAACCCGCTTTTGGCGGCCTCATCCCGTTCCATGTCGTTGTGGAAGTAGGCCGCTTCTTCACCGTGTTTTTTGATAACTGTGGCGTGGCTGACGTGTCCCCCGCCCGTCAGATAGTACATGGGCGGGTTGTGTTCGGCATTCCCAAATACAACAATTGCATCCAAATTGCGTGACTTCATGATGGCATCAAGGTCTGATTTCATTTTTTCTCCAAAGGATTGAGTTGTACAAATTCACGAGCAATTTCGTCGTTCTCGAATTCCAATTGTACGAGCTTTTTCTCGCGCGAAAAATTTGCCGACAGGCCGATCAACTGATCGGTTTCAGTGAAAAATCCAAAGATAGTCAATGGGCGGCGAGTGATCAGCTTTCCATAAAAAGGAACAGCCAGTAATTTAACAAAAATTTCAACAACTGTTCCACCGATGATGCCAGCCACCAAACCAGCAGACCCGCCTAACACAAACGGTAAACTAATCGTTTGTGACGTTGTCCCTTCGGGGGAGATCAAGGTCACAGGCACAAAAACGATGACGCCAATTATGAAACCTGCTATTAAAAACGGAACCAAAGTCACTTTTGCAATACTGCGTTCCTTGTCCGCGCAGGTCTTGCACATCGGCACGGATATTTGTAACATCGCGGGCTTGTCCCGTTTTTGCACACCCATGCTCAAAGTTATTCCTAAATTCTCATCCTTTGCCTTGCCGCAATTAATACATCGCTCAGGGAGTTTAAGCGCAGGTGGGGTCTTGAGATCGTGGATGGGAATTTCGATAATCATTCTAATATCACTTCATCCCTTCGGGATTGAATTGCGTTAAGAATTTTTAAGTAAATTCTTCAAACCCACCAGCAATGCGCCTTCCTGTTCGGGGAGGACGGTGCGCGGGTCGAGCAATATTTTATCGTTCTCCGTTCGCGCGATGATGGGTGGATGGTTTTTTCGCAATCCGCGTAAAAAGCGTTCCACAGACTTCACTTCAAGCGATAACAAAAAGGTCGGCATGGATTCGCCTGGGAGGGACCCGCCGCCCACTGTGGATTCACCTTCCACTACTTTGCCATGACCCAACTCCACCGCCCACGCCTCCGCCCGACCTTTTACCTGCTTCAACGTGAGGGACATCATCTTCACGATAGGCACTTCCCGCTCCGCCTCGTCCTTGAGGTAATGCAACAGCGTGGCAGACAACCCCGCCAGGCAGGCCTTATCTGCACGGACGGCTCTTGCAAGCGGATGCTTCCTGATCTTTGCGATCTGGCCCAGTTTGCCAACGATAATCCCCGCCTGCGGACCGCCAAGCAGTTTGTCGCCCGAAAAGCAGACAATATCCGCGCCTGCTTGCAATGACTCTTGCACAGTTGGTTCGTGAGCAAGGCCGTATTTTGCCGTGTCGTACAGCGCGCCGGAGCCGAGGTCATCCACAACGGGTACGCCAAACCCATGCGCGGTTTCAGCGATTTCTTTTAACTCAGGTTCCTCGGTAAAACCAATCAATTTGAAATTGGAACGGTGGGCACGCATCACAAGCCCGGTGGATTCGATAAGGGCTTCCTCATAATCTGAAATATGGACTTTATTGGTGGTTCCCACTTCCACCAGCCTTGCGCCCGATTGCTTCATCACATCCGGCACGCGGAAGCCGCCGCCGATTTCCACAAGTTGGGAGCGGGAGATGACAACTCGTTTTCTATTTGCAAGCGCGGAAAGCACCAGCAAAACCGCCGAGGCATTGTTATTGACCACAACCGCCGCTTCCGCGCCGGTCAGTTTTTGTAAAAGGGATTCGGCGTGGATCAAACGCGAGCCGCGCTGTCCCAATTCGATATCGTATTCAAGGGTGGAATAGCCGCGTGAGACAATGTCCATGGCGCGGATGGTCCCGTCACTTAATGGGGCGCGTCCCAAATTTGTGTGCAGGATCACGCCCGAAGCGTTGATGACCGGGAGCAGGGTTGGCTTCGTCCATGCGGTTAACTGGGATTCTGCCTGGGCGAGGAGCATGTCAATTAATGGCAGAGCAGTTATCAGCCCGGATTTGAAGCGCGCTCTTGTGTCATCCAAAACAAAACGGATGGCATCCAGAGTCAACGGCCTGCCGAAGCGCGCGATGAGATGCGCAGCGGTTTCGGTTTGTAGAATTTGTTCTACGGAGGGGAGGTTACGAAGGGTCGTCATCGGGATAGGCGGGGATGCGGCGGTTTGCTTTTTCACGAATGCGGATGAAATACTCGGCGGCGATCAACCCGCCCGCGAGACCGAGGATCACATAAAGGGTAACGAGGCGGCCAAGTTGGAGCCAGGCGAGTGTTGCGCCGTACACGCCGACCCAAAGAGATTGCCGAATGATGACGTTGGCTTCGACGGGCGATTCATCTGGAAAGCGTTTGTGGAAATAAAAAACAACGGGCAAGGCAATCCCCGTCAGCCCCATGATGACGAAGACAAAGAATGCCCAGCGCGACCATACGAAGGGCAGTGAAAAATAAAGTGTGCCGAACAAGCCGCCCCAGCCAATAAGGATGAGTAATATGGCCGATGAAAGATAGGTTCGGAAAGTAATTTTCTGCGAGTCCATTAAATGAATTATACCCGCAGTAAAGGCGGGCTTTGCGGGGATGATATAAAAAACTCCATCAGCGAGCTGATGGAGTCCAGAAGGGGATCCGTTTATGGAATGGGATGCCAGAGCATCGAAAGCAAAATGGCTAACATCACCAAAGCCGCGCCGATGGCGGCGAAGATGACGCTGACTTCAATCGTTTCGGTGACGGTAAATAATTGTGTGGAAAGGCCGTCGAACACTTCCTGCAATTCAGAAGAACTTTCCGCTATGTGATAGGTTCCCCCCGTCAGCTCGGCGACCTGTTTAAGCGTTTCCTCGTCGATCTCCCTGCGGAAGTTGCCCCCGCCCCCGCCGCCAAAAAATGGACCGAGGAACTGGTCGCTGTTTTCAGAATTAAGTCCGCAGATCATGGGGGAGTTGTTATTGATTGTGCCAAAGCCGATGGTATACACCCGCACGCCGCGGTCCGCGGCCATTTGCGCGGCATCAAGCGGAGGGATACCGGTCGTGGTGACGCCATCGGTAAGCAGGACAATGATCGCAGGTACATATTGTCCCTCTGGCACAGGGACAATTTCCGCACCGGAATATGGACTCATCACAGAATCATCGATTTCAGAGATGGCATCCAAAGACATGAGAATGCCCTCCCCAATCGCGGTACGCCGGGCGGTGGTCAGGTTTTGGACGGCGGTTTGCAGCAATACCCTGTCCATGGTTGGCGGTTGGGCAAGCACTGCATATCCCGCGAAAGCGACAATCCCAATTTGCGTATTCGCGTTTTGCGCTTCGATAAATTCCAATGCCGCTTTTTTCGCCGCTTCCAGGCGGTTCGGCGCAATGTCGGTGGAACACATGCTCCGTGATACATCGATGGCGAGGATGATGGTGGCATTGGAAGCAGGCAGAGTGACGGTGGACATGGGCCGCGTCAATGCCATGATGAGGCTGGAGATTGCCAGCAGGAGCAACGCAAAAGGCAGGTGACGTTTCCATTTCGATTGCTTTGGAAGCGCCGCGTGCACCAGCGATAGACTCGAAAAACGCACCGCGAACGGCTTGCGCCGCCGCAGGATCAAAATGTATCCAAGAATCAGCAGAGGGATCAACCCCAGCAAATACAGGATTGCGGGCCAGAGCAGTTCCATCACATCCTCCTATGCCGTGCCCCCATCCCCGGCCCTTCCCCCATTAAGGGGAAGGGAGTCATGCCCTCTCCCTTTGGGAGAAGGCCAGGGTGAGGGTTACGGCACATGGCTAAACCAAAGCAGCGACAACACGCCGCCAACCAGCAGGATCAGAATACTGATTCCTGCAAAAATAGAAGTTACCTCGGTCTCTTCCCGTTCGACCTTCAGGCGCGGCTCGATGTTTTCATACACTTCGCGCAAGTCCTCCACGGTTTGCGCGTTGTAATACAGCCCGCCTGTAATTTCCGAAATCTGTTGCAGCATGGCTTCATCAACTTTCGTGAAGACCGTAAACCCATTGACGGTCAGGAGCGTCCCTTCCGTGCTGCCGATGGCAATCGTATGAATGCGCACGCCCCGTTCCGCGGCAAATTGCGCCGCTATCAATGGGTTGGGATCCATATTGTTCTCACCGTCAGTCAGCAGGATAATTACAGCGGAATCATCCAGCACAAGGGACGGTTCCGACGGGGCGCCGCCGGACGTTTCCAACCCTTCAAACCCGGTGATCGGAGCCTGCCCTGTTAACGTGGCAATCGTGTTCAACGAAACGACAATCCCATTCGCAAGCGACGTACCGCGCTGCGGCTTCAAACGGTTGATTGCGCCGAGGATGGCTACCTGGTCGTCGGTTGGAATCTGCCCGGAAAAACCGCTGTCGCTAAACTCCACCACCCCAATCTTCACCGTGGAAGGCTGGCGCGCCACAAAATCCCTTGCCACCGATTTTGCAGCTTCGAGGCGGTTGGGTTCAAAATCCTCCGCCGACATGCTGCCGGAAACATCAAATGCAAGGATGACGATCCCCTCCGCCTTCGGCAAACCCACTACCATCTGCGGACGGGCGAGGGCGAGGAATAGCACGATCAGCCCGGCCAAAAACAAAATCGCGGGAATATGACGGCGCGAGCCAACAGCCTTTCCCGATGCCGATTGCACCAATCCCAAACTTCCATAACGAAGCGCAAACTGCTGACGCCGTTTTTGCATCCGCAGATACAGTAACACCAGCAGCGGTACTACAGCCAAAGAACAAAACGATATGGGCCAGATGAAGGTCATCGTCGATTACCTTTTTCGTTGACGCCGCAGCATCACAAAACGCGCAATCGCATGGATCAAATCCCCCTCCGTGGAAAGCGGCAGCACATCCACGCCCGCGCGTTTGAACGCTTCATTCAAAGCAAGCTCCCGCTGATTGGCGGCCTCTTGAAAACGCTGACGGAATTTTTTATCATGCGTGTCCACGTACAATTGCTCGCCTGTCTCGGCATCCTCCATCACAATCGGCCCAATATCGGGCAGTTCCATTTCACGCGGGTCCCACAAACGGATGGCGATCACTTCATGGCGCTGGCTTAGCAAATTCAACGAACGTTCCCAGCCCGGAACACTAATGAAATCTGAAACCACAAAGATGAGCGAACGTTTTTTGATGGCATGAAGCCCGCCCTTAATGAATGCTCCAAGGTCGGTGAGCGGAGTGCGGGATAAATACGGTTGATTCAACAGATCGTTGATCAGCCGCAGGACTTGCATCCGCCCGCTTCTGGCCGGGACCGTGCGCTGGACGCTGCTCCCATACATCATCGCCCCGACACGATTCCCGTGACGGGTCAACAGCCTCGCAAGCGTCGCCACAAAATCGATCAGCACATTGCGCTTTTGATTTTTAAGCGCGCCAAAATCCACCGAGGGACTCAAATCCAGCAGGAACCATGCGATCACTTCGCGGTCTTCCATATACTGACGGACGTAGGGCGTGTTCATACGCGCGCTGACGTTCCAGTCAATATAGCGGATATCATCTTCGGGCTGGTATTCGCGCAGGTCGGCAAAGTCCACACCGAAGCCGCGAAAGAGACTGCGGTAATCGCCCTGCAGGTAACCATCCAACCTGCGGATGACCTGCCAGTCCAGCCGGTGCAGAATCCGTTCAGGAGTTGGCGTGGACGTTGAAGTGTTCATGCAATGGAACCACGGGGATCGGAATACGGTCGAAGATCTTTTTTAGCAAATCGTCACTGCTGATACTATCCGAAAGCGCTTCATACGAAAGCACCAGCCTGTGGCGGATGACATCCAGCGCCATATCGAGCACATCCTGCGGGAGCACATAATTTCGTCCGCGCACGAAGGCCAGCGCTTTGGCGGTGAGAATCAAATTGATCGAAGCGCGCGGGCTGGCCCCAAACATGATGTAGCGCTGAATATCGCCCAGGCCAACATCCTTTGGAGTACGCGTGGCAGTCACCAACCTGACCGAATATTCAATAAGAGACGGGTCTACGTACACCTGGTCTGTCTTCTTTTGCAGGTCTACCAACTGGTCGGTGGTCAACACCTTTTGCACATCTGTCCACGCGCCCGTCATCCGCTCAACGATGACAAACTCCTCCGTCTGGTTGGGGTAACCAACCAACACCTTAAGCATGAAGCGGTCCACCTGCGCTTCGGGGAGCGCGTACGTGCCTTCTGTTTCGATGGGGTTTTGAGTCGCAAGCACCAAAAACGGACTCGGAACTTTGTGAGTCTCGCGGCCAATCGTCACCTGCTTTTCCTGCATCACTTCGAGCAGGGCGCTTTGCACTTTGGCGGGCGCGCGGTTGATCTCGTCCGCAAGCAATAAATTTGTAAATACCGGGCCAAGCGAAGTGTTGAACTCGCCCGTCTTCTGGTTGTAGATGCGTGTGCCAATCAAATCGGCGGGGACAAGGTCGGGCGTAAATTGGATGCGTTTGAATTCGCCGCCGATGGAATCGGCCAGGGTTTTGATCGCCATCGTCTTCGCCAGCCCGGGCACACCTTCCACAAGGATGTGTCCGCGCGCCAGCAGGGCCACGATCAAACGCTCCAGCAAATGATCCTGACCCACAATTACTTTCTTCACTTCGTACAAAACACGTTCCATGGGTAGTTTGTTCTCGCGGTTTGAAGTTTGTTCCATGCCTGGTCTCCTTTTTATAAAAGTGCGTCGCACCTTAATGAACAAGGCGAAACGAACCGAGTAGATTCCACTGATTAATGAGGCGAGGCTACCCGTCTGGTGCGACGCACTCGCATCACATCATTAATACGGCGGTGAACCCATTCCGCCAACGGCTACATTGATCGGCACTGCAAAACCGATGCCGACAAAAAAACTTTCATTTGTTGGGTTGATGAGTCCCGTCACGATTCCGATCACATGCCCGGAACGATTGAGAAGCGGGCCGCCGGAATTGCCGGGGTTTGCCGCGGCGTCAAATTGGATCATGCCGGGGATTTCCAGGTTACTGTTCGGCACGCGAAAGACGCGGTCAAAGCCTGAGATCACCCCCGCGCTCATCGAACTGTACAATCCAAACGGGTTGCCGACCACATACGCCTCATCCCCCACCTGCATGGCGCCGGGGTTTCCCAACACAGCCGGCACAACAATCAAAGGCGTATCCAATGCCTGGATGACGGCAAGGTCAAGCTCGGGCATCTCGGAGACGATCTGCGCCTCCGACTTGGTGCCATCCGCAAACGTGACCGTGACGCGGTCCGAACCCTGGACGACGTGCAGGCTGGTGAGGATGTTGCCAAAGCTATCGACCACCACGCCGCTTCCCAAGCCGAAATCTGATTCGGTTTCCTCATGCTTATCCTCCACCTGAATCAAAACCAGCGAAGGCTCTATCACTTGATATACCTGCGCCGAATACGAAACCCGCGGGGTGGCGGACGCCATGGCCTGCGCCACCGAAGCGTTGACATCCTCGACGGTTAGTTGATTGGGTTGAACCAGTGCAAAGTGATAGATGAGAAAAGCCAGCAGTGTGGCAAATACCCCCGAAGCAAAAGGCAGGCCGCGCCGTAGACGCGAAGCGAAGTCCCTGAACCGACCCCTCCACTGTTCCATTTTCGACTCGGACGATTCGCTCATGCACTATTCCTTATCAATAAAAGAGACGAGCTTTCACAAAACCAGGAATTCAAACGTCATATCGTTTGTTCCATAAATTACTAACTTCAGTAAATCACGATTCTGGAGTCCATCAGCTCACTTGCCCTGTGGGTGCTAATGGGCAAAAGCGAGAAGCAAACCGATGAAACAGCCCGTTTCTGCGTTATCTATGATAAATTTTTGGATGTACCTTGCCGTTCGGACAGCAAGCTGTCCGATTCCAGAGTGAAACCTGTGATTTACTGAAATTGATTTTTTAAATTACGCGATACATTGTAAATACTATAAGGCTGATGTTTTAGATAAAGATGAGAAAATAAACCCAATTCTTACAGAACCGGGGACATTAATCAAACCTTTACAAAATCCCCACAATTGACCGGAGGGCATGTATACTTTTGAAAGTCGTGGTCTCAACATGGCGGACAAGAACCGTCTACTCGACCAGGAACTTTTCATCAAAACGAGGAGTGACATGAATGTGATGGATGCAATTCGTTTGAAGAGAGCGGTGCGAAAATTTCATGATGTGCCCCTGCCCGATGACGTGGTTCATGCGATCCTGAATGCGGGGCGGCGCTCGCAGTCGTCGAAAAATAATCAGGCGTGGCAGTTCATTGCAATTCGGGATAGGTCGGTTTTGAAGGCGCTCTCCACCTGCGGCGAGTGGGCCTCGCATATCGCAGGCGCGGCGTTGTGTGTTGCCATCCTCACGCCCGACCCCGAAAGTAAATTTCAGATCATGTTCGATGCGGGACAGGCGGCGGCCTTCATGCAATTGGCCGCCTGGGAGTTGGGAGTCGGCTCGTGCCCGGCGTCTCTTTATGAATTTGAAAAAACACGCGAGATTTTAAAATTCCCCGCCGAATGGCATTTGCGAATCGCACTGTCGTTCGGGTATCCGATGGATGAAGAAAAAATATCCGCGCCGCCGAAGAAGGGCGGGCGAAGATCACTGGAGGATGTGGTGCATTGGGAGAAGTGGTAGGCGACCCTTCGACTACGCTCAGGGCAAGTTTTGGATTTACGATTGGCGATTTACGATTTGAGGAAGAAACAGGGATATCTGAAAGTAGGGACACAGCGAGCCGATTTATGATTTTAACCATCCACCGTTTCGCTGTGTCCCTACAAATCTGTAGTGCGCACGCAAAACATATCAGGTGATTGCTCCCTGCGCCGTCCCCGGCGCAGGGTTTCCCTCACAACACGCCGCCGGGGACGGCGGCTTGAGCTACACCACTGATAATCTTTGCATGTACACAATCCATATCTAAAGTTGAGCTTTCAGACAATATCACAGGAACTCCGGGATGTCCCGGAGTTCCTTTCGTATTGAATACGATTGACTTTCGTAATAAGAGGTCTTCTTTTGCTTTTACGGCAATGTGTATTTGATGATGAGCTGGGGTTGCCCGCTGGCGGAATTGCCGCTGAGGAATTTCATGAAGTTGGCGACTGCGTCGTTATTGGTGCTCTTTGAAAAATACAGGCGGAACTGGGTGAGGCCCATGGTATTGATCTTGTTCCTGCCAGCCAAATTGAGCGTGACACTGTACCAGCCCGCAGCGGGGACTTTGCTAAACGTCCCTACCTGGGAAGCGGAGGGGGTGGCCTGGAAGTCGGTGACAGCCAGGGGCGCGGTTCCGAACGTTCCCTTGCGCACGTCCACCATCAACTTGCCGAGCACGTTGAAGGGATTGGCTCCCACCGGCGCGCCGCTCTGCTTGATCTTTATCACAGCGGACTGAATAACTGCGCCATCGGGGAGACTGCCCGTGTTGAAGGAAAGGATTCCGCGATATTGGCGTTTGGAAGAATCATCGCCGAGTTGGAAGGTAGCATCGGCGGAATTCTTCGTCCCGCCTAGGCCGGATGCCCGTGTTCGTTCAAGAATCCAGCCATCGTTTGCGCCCTGGGATTTGAAGGTGAGGACCGGGGTGATTGTCAGATTCGCGGCAATGTACGTCAGATCGTAATTGGCTGAGGCGGGGAAGGTGTTGATCGAGATCGCATACAAGCCGGGGGCTTCGCCAGAGGCGCGTTTTAACGTCAGAGTATCTCCGGCTGCCAATGATCCGCTCGTCACTTTGTAGGTTAGAGCGGGGTCGGGTGATCCAACCGCTTTGCTTTTTGCATCGGCTTGAATGGTCACGAGACGAAGGGTGATGGCGCCAGTCAAGTCAGGGACATAGGTATAGGAATAGTTGTTTCCGCCATTGCCGTCGTTCACCAGGCCAGCGGGTGTGAGCGTTTTGGCGGTGCCTACATTTTTCGTGTCAAAGGTTTGAGTCCAGACCGGTTCGGCGTCACCAGTTGCGAGCGGAGTCGAGGCGTCCAGTAGGGGAAGGCCGCTTGAAGCGGTAGTCCCATCATAGGTTTTAGAATCCGTCACCGCATTGACCGTGATCGGCAGTTGCGTGATCTCACCTGTGGTGTCGGGGACGAAATTATATTGATAGTTGAGACCGCTGTTGCCATCGTCCACCAGGCCGGTGGGGACGAGGGATTTGCCAGTGCCGACATTTTTATTCGCGAAGGTCTGAGTCCAGGCGGGTTCAACGTCCGGTGCGATGAGCGGCGTGCCCGCTGACAGGGTTGGTACGCCGCTTGAACTTACGCTTCCATCATAGACCTTTGAATCGGTTGCCGCTGTGACAGTGATCGGCCGCTGAGAAATGTTCGCCGTGCGGGTGGGGTCAACGAGGATGTAATTGGCCGCATCCGCGCCGGACAGGCCCAGGCCGTTAATGATGACCGTTTTGCCCGTGCCGGCATTTCTATCCGCGAAGCTGCCGGTGATGGGACCAGTGGTATCGAGAGAGACATCGTCGCCGGAGAGGATGTCCGCCGCCGTGAGGGACGGGCTTCCCACGACGATCACCGCCGAGGTGTCGCCATCATAGACTTTGCTGGTTGGAGTCAGGCCAGCCGCCGAAACGGTGACCAGTTTCGGGTCGACCGTTACCATGGGGGAGCCTGAAAATATTTCATACAAGCCATCGCCGCCCGGAATGTCCGTCATTGTGGTGAAGGAGTAGGGGGAAGCGGAAGGCGAGGGAATTGTCACACCGGAATAGGTGATCGTGAAGGATTCCCCAGTGAGGCAGCTTGTAATATCCACCTTGATGGTGGAGCCGGTGATGGCAAAGAGCGGGGCGCCGGTCAACGAGCAGGTGCCGGGGTCCACGCTGATATGCCCCGCTCCCACCGTGCTGACTGGAGGCGTCCAGCCTGCGGGAATGATCAACTGCACCTGTGACCCGTCCGGGAAGTCGTTATTGGCTGTGAACGTAAAAACGAAGGTATTGCCGCTGCTGCCATACACCCCGCTCGTCGGGCTGACGGACATCAAGCCATCCCCGTTGACCGCCCCCGCCGCATAGACGGGTGTGACTGCCTGAGTTAACAGCAGGCCAAGACAGATCAGAATATATAACCACTTTGCTCTCATTTTTTGCTCCTTGCAAATTGTTTGATTGAAAACATGAATCATGGATTGCCGTCAGGATCGATATTCCATTTAATAGTCGTAAAACGCGGGGGGAAAGTTACGGGAATTTGAAGAAACCCACTAGGAATTAATTATGTGATTAATCCTTTTTGGCAGGCGTAAGGGCTGTTGCAAAAAATCCAATTTTTAACGCGAAGGCGCAATGGTTTTCAAGAAAACCCTTTGATTTTACGCATTCCTGATAAGAGCGGGCTTTATCCGCGCCCAGGATTCGCGACAGCGTACCAGAGAGATTGAAAAAGAATAAAGAAGGGTGGATGCATGTCGATGGATGGGGAGTGGCTAAAAGGATGGGCTAAGGAAACCTCTTACCACCGAGATCACAGAGTCCACAGAGATTTTTGAGAGGTCTTTCTCCGTGATCTCTGTGGACTCTGTGGTTAAATCTTTTGGCAAGCCCACGAGATTAGCCACTCCTGATGGATGAAGTGGTGTATTGAGAGAAATGGCAAGTGGTAAAATCAGGCTATGTCGTTGCCGCCAATCATATCTTTTCGCTTTACAGGCCATGCGTTACAAGAAATGAAGAGACGCAACATCAGCGAAGTGGAAGTGGCACAGGTATTGGCTAACCCAGAACAAGCTGACAAGGTTCTTCCAACCCGCGCAATATATCAGGCGCGAATTGAACAAGGTGAACCTCCAAAACAATATTTGCTGCGCGTTTTTGTTGACATAGACGATATTCCCCCAAGTGTTGTGACTGTTTATCGAACCAGCAAGGTCAGAAAATATTGGAGATAAAATCATGAAAGTCAATTACGATAGTGAGACAGACACGCTGACCATCATCTTCACAGATGCGCCTGTTGCCGAAAGTGATGAAGAAAAGCCAGGCATAATCCTTGATTACGATGAAAAAGGGAATCTGGTTTCGCTCGAGATCATGGACGCATCCATTCGCGTGAACGCGCCCAGCAGGATCGAGTATCAAGTCTCTTCAATAGCAGAGTAAACACCAGACTTCCGAATTCTGACAGAATTCGGAAGTCTTTTATATAGTGGGTATAATCAGGGAAAATTTATGGTAATTACAAGTCATCTCAAAATGTCGTCCTGAGCGATAGCGAAGGGTCTCTACTCCGAAAATACGAGACTCTTCGGTCGCGAAGAACGCTCCCTCAGAGCGACATAGTGTATTTGAGACAAGCACCTAGTCACCCACCCTTAAGCGAGGGAAAATATGACCGACGGACATTGCTTCATCAGTTATTCCAACGCAGACGCAGCGGACTTTGCTACCAAGCTGTCCGATGAACTCGAGGGCGGACATCCGTTCACGAGCGTTTGGTTCGATAAACGCGATTTGAAACCTGGTGATAACTGGGACGACCAGATTTCATCCGCCATTCGTGGATGCAAATGTCTCGTGTTCGTGTTGACCGAAGACAGCACATCCGAAGGCTCAGTCTGCAAGGATGAATGGACGTGGGCGTTGAAATACAAGAAGCCTGTCATTCCCATTCGTTTGCATACAAAAGCTGAATTGCCATTTCGCTTGGGAAGCCGTCAGTTTATTGATTTCGTTTCCAATTTTGATGCGGGGATTGCAAAGCTACGCAAGCATTTCACTTATCTTGATTCAGCCGAAGGAATTTTAGACGAACTCAAACACCGTCATGCGGATGCCACCCGCGACTTACGCCGCGCCCGCCCTGATGACCAGCCTCGGATTAAAGCAGAACTCGACGAATTGACCGACCAGATCAAACGTCAGGAAGAGATCGTTAGGAATCCCAAAGCGGCGGAAGAGAAGACTGAGAAGAACATCCAAAGCGGACTCGAGCGGGAGAGAAGTCCTGAGAAACGAGTAACGAGTAAAGAGACCTTCACGAAGTTCATCAACCCTCCTCCAGGGATCGCACCCAACTATTTCCAAGACCGTTCCTTTGAAACTCAGCAACTCGTCAACTTTTTACTGAATGACTCTCAGCGCTTGATGACCATCGTGGGACGCGCGGGGGTGGGAAAAACTGCAATGGTCTGTCGCCTGCTCACGGCGTTGGAAAGAGGCGAGCTTCCCGATGATCTCGGTGAGATGAAAGTGGACGGGATCGTCTATTTGAGCGAGACGGGCAGTCACAGGGTCAACTTTGCGAACGCCTTCGCGGATTTGAGCAAACTCCTTCCGAAAGATGACGCCGATCGGCTGGAGGGAATCTATAAAAACCCGCAGACATCCACAGGCGATAAAATGCGCGCGCTGTTGGATGCCTTCCCCAGCGGACGTGTGATCCTGCTGTTGGATAACTTTGAAACCCTGGTTGACCCCGAAAGCCTGAGCCTGCGTGACAGCGAATTGAGCGACGCGCTGAACGCCCTGCTCAGCGGACAGCACCATGCCGTGAAAGCGGTCATCACCACCCGCATTGCGCCGCGCGACCTGGCGATCAGCGAGCCAGGCAGGCAGCAACACTTAAGTTTGGATGAAGGACTCGAATCGCCTTATGCGGAAAACGTCCTGCGTGAAATGGATGCGGACGGACGCGTGGGACTCAAGTCCGCGCCTGATGCCCTGCTGAATAAAGCCCGCGAAAAGACACGCGGCTACCCGCGCGCGTTGGAAGCGTTGTATGCCATCCTGTCGGTTGACCGTTACACCACGCTCGAAGAACTGCTGGAGCTCAGCCTGCCCGATGAAGTAGTGCAGAAACTGGTGGGCGAAGCCTTCAACCGCCTTGACGCGAGCGCGCAAAAGGTGATGCAGGCGCTGGCTGTGTATAACCGACCCGTCAGCCCCGCCGCAGTTGATTATCTGTTGCAACCGCACTTGCCAAGCATAGACAGCGCGCTGGTGCTGAACCGTCTGGTGAACATGCACTTCGCCCGCCGCGAGGCAGGACGGTATTATTTACATCCTGCGGATCGAGAGTTTGCATTTGGTTTAATTCCCACAGATGAAAGAGGAAAGAAGAAAGGGGAAGAAGAATTACGATTTACGCAGTACGCATTACTTGACCACGCCGCGAATTATTTCGCCCAGGCCCGCAAACCTCGTACAGAATGGAAAAAGCTTGATGACCTCGCTGCGCAATTAGCAGAATTTGACCTGCACTACGCCGCAGGCGATTATGATACTGCCACACGTGTGTTAACTGAAATTGACGGCGAATACCTGCTACGATGGGGACATTATCGCTTGATGATTGATTTGCACAAACGTTTGGAAGATAATATTTCAGATAATAATTTACGCATGCTCAATTTGAATGGGCTAGGATTGGCACATTACAGCATTGGCAAAGTCAAAGAGTCCATTGACTTGTATCATCAAGGCTTAAATACTTCTCGTGAAACAAAGGATCAAGGTTGGGAAAGTGCGTTTCTAGGCAACCTTGGGGTTGCCTCCGCCGATTTAGGTGATACGCGCAAAGCAATTGAGTATTACGAAAGACAGTCAGCAATTGCTCAAGAAATTGGTAAACTACAACAACAAGCGAATGCCCTTAATAATCTTGGGAGCGCTTACAGTGATTTAGGCGATGCGCACAAAGCCATCGAATTCCATGAACAGGCATTGGCCATTGACCGTAAGATCGGCAACCGCAGAGGCGAAGGTTCTAGTCTGGGTAATCTGGGAAATCGCTACGCCACCTTAGGCGATGCGCGCAAAGCCATCGAATTTTATGAACAGTCGCTTGTTATTCGGCGTGAGATTGGCGACCGCAGAGGTGAAGGCATTGATCTAAGCAACATTGCAAGCCAATATTCAAGTCTAGCAGAATATGAAGAGGCTATTGATTACTATAATCAAGCATTACAGAATGCTCGCGAGATTGGAAATAGATACGGTGAAAGCAAACGATTGAATGGATTAGCGGGAGTTTTCATTGAAGAAGATGATTTACAAAATTCTATTAAACATTCGCGGGAATCACTTCAGATTGGTCAGGAAATGAGTAGACCTGAAGTTTGCATTGAAAGTGGTTATACACTTGCTCTTGCACTTCTGCTTTCAGCAAAACTTAATGATGCTTTGCAGGTTATTCAAGAGGCTGGAAAGTATAATCAACCCAATTTCATTTTCAATGTTTCTGCCCTGCACGGAATCATCGCTTTGCGGCAAGGGGAAAGGGAAACCGCGCAAGAGGCTTTTACCAAGTCCATTGCGCAGGGGGATGAAATCCTAGCCAAGACGCCCGATTATTATTCCGCGCTGGATGCGAAGGGGTTGGCGTTGTGTGGGTTGGCGATAACCACAGGTGACAGTCATCTTAAAGATGACTGTCACCTACGTGCCATCGAAACCTTTAGAAAGGCGCGGGAGATTGCGCCCCATGCGGGGGTGGTCAAGTCTGTGTTGAGGTTGTTCGATGAACTGGTCAAATGCGATGAGAAAGGCTTGCTCAATGATGTGCGCGAGGTGATAAGCAATACCCCGTTGGTTGAGTAGGCGGCGGGTTTCGATACGCAAAGAACGCTACTCAACCACCGCCGCCGTATCGAAACCAACAAGTGATAGAGAGTATTTCCATTCACGGGTGGTTTCGATACGCCGCAAAGAACAAGAGCGCGGCTACTCAACCACCGATTCTTTCTTAAATATAAATCCCTCGCGCTACATCTTCTTTGCGTTCTCAATCACTTCGATCACTTCGGGCAGGTCCATGCCGAGTTCGCGGAGTTTCTCAACGGTGGGAATGCTGTTCGAGTCCCAGCCGCGGCGTTGATAGACCGCGTCCATCAGGTGTTCGTATTGCGCTTCGCGGTATTTGCGCAGGTGGCTCATCTTTTCCTGCGTGGACATGCCCGCAGGGTCAATCTCGACCAAACGTTTAAGCTGCTCATCGTAACGCTCCTGACGAGATTCGTACTCGGAGACTGTCACAGGCCCCATCGCGCGGTAGGGCGGATAATCGTGTCCGCGCCCCACACGTCCCATGCGCAGGGCGAAAACTTTTTGGAAGTTATAGACCCGCTCCGATTGGCGCAGTAAATCTTCGACCTTCGTTGGCTTGCCGGTCACGCCCTCGTGAATCCACGTGTAATTTTCAACGTGTTCTTCCACTTTTGCAGGTTCTTTGGTCTGCTTGTTGTCTGCGGGCGAGATGTCATTCCACGGAAGTTTGCACAGTCCGTGCAGGCTGAACCACGTCCGCCACATGGGGAAGTAATGCAGGGCTTCGGCCTTGTCCTTGAAGGATGGCAAAAGGTTCTGCACCTGATCCATGAAAATCAACCAGGCCTCATCATGCTGCGGACCCTTGGTCGCCATGCCGTAGCCGCCCTGCTGGGCAAGCGATTCCTTGGTGAGATATTCGGAGATTTCCATACCCTTGATCTCCATGCCGATGTCATGCACAAATTTCGGGTCAGCGCCGTATTCGCGGACGAACAACTGCTTCATGTAACGTACGCCCTGTCCCACGGTCAGGCCAAAGCCTTCGCCGCGCGCCATTTGGTGCAGCAGTTCCAACGCCGCAGCGCCGTTGCCAAACTTCAAGTCCAAGCCACCTGTAATTTCCTTTGTTAAAATCCCCTCCTCGAAACATTCCATCGCAAAGGCAACGCAGTTTGCAAATGAAATCGTGTCCACGCCGTACGTGTCGCAGTAAAAGTTAAGTTCCAAAACTTTTTGCGGATCAAAGTTGCCGATGTTCGACCCCAGCCCGGCGGCGTTCTCATATTCAGGTCCATCCACCAGAACACAGTCACCAGCATAAGGTCCAGTTTGAAGCGGGAAATGATCCACCCCGTGCGAGCAGGACATGCTGCATCCCAGCCAGCATCCATCAGGCACGCCTTGCGTAAAAGCCTGTTTCCAAACTTTCGAATCGATCTTGTGAGTCTCCGCCGAGGAGCCGTAGCGGAAGTTATGCGTGGGCAGCAGGTCAAAGTGATCCATCACTTCGACGATATTGGCCGTGCCCACTTTGCGCATCTGATTCTGCTTGTCATCGAGGTCCGCAATTTCCTTGTTGATGCGCTGGCCCGCCTTGCGGATGAGCGCCATATCCGCCACGCCGTTTTTGTCGCCGCCCATGTCGGAGTAGCGCACCACAATCGCCTTGATTTTTTTATCGCGGAAGACGCGCCCCGGTCCACCACGCCCCGCCTGCTTGAACCGCGCTTCTTTGCGGCGCACATCGTACCAGGTGGAATTGATCAACGCGATGCGGGTATGCTCCGCAGCCTGACCAGCGGACAACACCGAGATGGAACGCCTACCCTTTTCATCGCCTCCGTATCGCGCCGTAAGCTGGTTGCCAATCTCATGCGAATCCACCGCTGTGAGAACATCCCGTTCTATCGTCACCCTGCCCGTATCGCCATCAATGAAGATGATCACATCTCCAGCCGCTTTGCCCTGAATCTCGAGCGCATCGAAACCCGAGAATTTCAAGAACGGCGCGAAGTACCCACCCACGTTGCTGTCAATCACGTTTTCGGTCAGCGGACTCAACGTCACCACCGTGGATTTGCCGCTGCCCGGATAGGCCGTGATCCCGCAAATGGGGCCGTTGGCAATCACCAGTTCATTCTGCGGGTCATCCCATTTCGTTTCAGGAGTCACCGCATCCCACAGCAATTTGAGCGCAAATCCACGCCCGCCTGTGAACAAATCCTTCATCTGCTGGGTGACGGGTTTTTCACAAATCGTGTTGTCGCTCAAATTGATGTACAGCGTTCGGTTGGCATATCCGCGCTCCACGGAACGCAGTTTGTAGGAATACTCCCCTAAAAGAGTCGCTTCTGCAAGTTCGGCAGACAAAGTCATGTATCGATCTCCTGTGATAAATCAAATGATATTTCAAGACATTATTTTCATTATCACGGAAAGCCCGCCGAATGCCTATTGACTATCTTCCCCTTCTGGCAGTGTCAAGAAGCAGGGTGATATATAATAGACTTTATTAGTCATAAGCGAAGAACCAGTTTTTGGACGCAGAAAAACGCTGATTTCCGCTGATATAAAAAACAGGACTTACGCAGAATGGTATTTTCGTCCGCTAATCTTCACGAATTTTCGCTAATCTTTTAAAAATTCGCGCAGATTGGCGTAGACCTGTCCTGAGCTTGTCGAAGGGTTAGCGGATTCTGTTGGAGTTTTGCGTAAGTCCTAAAAAGAGAATCTGCGTTTTTCTGCGTGAATCAGCGTCCCGATTTAATTTCTGATAAAGTTTAATCCGATAATCAAAACCCACTGGAAGCCAACTGCTGATGACAAACTCCCTCCTCCCCTTCTTTCAACCGCAAGGCGTCGTTGTCATTGGCGCATC
>JACPVB010000132.1 GCA_016191985.1 Chloroflexota bacterium
AGATCGCGCCTGAGTTGGACCTGGTGGGGAATCTTCCGCAATAACCATGTTCATCCGCCGCCTCGAAATCCTGACCCTGGACCTGGTCGCCCAAAAGGAATATTACGCCAGCCTTTTGGAGTTACCCGTCCGCCTCGAAGGTGATTCCCTGTTTGTGCAGGCAGGCAAAACGGACCTGGTCTTCACGCAAGCCCCCGTCCATTGGGTGGGACAATATCATTTCTGCTTCAACGTCCCCGAAAATAAATTTGAGCAGGCAAAAGCCTGGCTCTCGGCAAAGACATCCCTTTTGCAAGATGACAAGGGGAACGACGAATTCAAAAGCCCGACCTGGAATGCCACCTCCTTATATTTCAAAGACGCAGCAGGCAACATCCTTGAATTCATCGCCAGGCACGACCAGAAGAACGCGGTTGAAACCCCCTTCAACAGCGGACATATCCTGCAAGTCAGCGAGATCGGCCTGCCCTCAAAAGATGTGATTTCTTTTGCAAAAGAACTGTGCGAAAAATTGGGCGTCTCCGTTTACAAACAGGAACCGAACGAGACCTTCACCCCGATTGGCGATGAGGACGGCCTGCTCATCCTGCCGATTGAAAACCGCATTTGGTATCCGAACACCGGCGTCCCCGCGCGGATGCTGTCTGTAAAGGTGGATTTGGAAGTGAATGGGAAACAGTTCAAGTTGAGCGGTGTGCCGTATGAAATTGTATGACTCAAGTGGCGTATAAATTAGTCAATGGGGCTGAAGGCGTAGGCCACCACGCAGGCCGTGAAAATCCGCGCGGTCCAGGGGACTCTTGGGTCACGATATGCCAGATACAGGGCATAGACTTCCACCTTCAACTGTTTGGCGTGGTGTTTCCATGATTTGATGAATTGGAGGATCATAAGGCGTTCCGTTTGCAAGGGGATAGGGTTACAGTATAAAAGCAAACAACAGCATCAGGAGATGGGCTATGACTACAGAATCGGAACTCATGCAAAAGCGACAGGAAGTCAGGGAAGAAATCCTGGCCTTGAAAGATCAGATTCCATCTGCGTGGATATTTAATCGGTTGGGGAGAGCATTCACCCCCGGAAGTGCAGGATATTGGTTATCCAATATCTTATGGCTGCATATTATTCTTGCAGGCTCTCCATTCTTACTGGGCCTTGTATTGAGGGAAACCGAAAAACTAATTTCTCTTTGGGTTGGGGGGATGCTCGCCACAGAGGGCGTCATCTTCGCCATTGTCATGAGCCATTTTGCCGTTCAAAGCATTTTGGATGACACTGCCAATAAAGTTGTTGAAAAAATCAACAATGTTGGCGATCTTTCGAAACTGCTTTTTTGGTTCAAATACACGTGGTCTGCACCCTATATTCTTTACTTTGCTTTGCCGTATTGTTTATTGTGGGCGTTGCTGGGAACAGTAAGTAACAGCGCTTTCATACAAGAATTTACCGGGTTCGGGTTCATCCTTTGGAGTATCCTGGATGGTTTGCTGGCCGGCGTGGTGTGTCATGTTTATTTTTGGACATGTTACCTGGCTTTTAGAATGAAAACACACCAGTATGAAATGAACGCCTTTTCTCCAGCGGATTCCGAGATCGTCAATGACATTTCCGAAATGCTTACCAGGACGATCTATATGCTGGCCACAATAAGCGCCTATGTGACCTTGGTTAGCACATCGAAGTTGGTTGCTCCTCAAAATAGAGCCATCTTTTCTTTTCCAATTTTAGTGATCGCCTGGACCATAATCATTGTTCAATTCCTGCTTACCCGCTCTACGCTTCGAGCGATCACCAACCGCGAAAAATGGAAGACACTCAACCGGATTCAATCAAAAATCAATGCGCTGGAGGCGGCTGGCGACCTATCCGATAAGGATACGGCGGAACGCCTTCTCCGCCTGGCGGATATCCATAAGCAAATTATGGCGTCGAAAACAAGCACCTTTGATTTGAAATCTGTATCGACCTTGTTCAGCCAACTCATGCTGCCACTGCTCGGTATATTGCTGGGAAATCTCGATAAATTATCAACCTTTTTGCCGTGACAACCAAAGACCCCAGTCACATCACGAGCGTGCAGAGGTTGTCCATAAAGGTGGATTTGGAAGTGAATGGGAAACAGTTCAAGTTGAGCGGTGTGCCGTATGAAATTGCATGACCCAAGTGGCGTATAATTTACCCAACAGGTTGTGTTATGTCCAGAACGATCCGAAAAATCCTGCGCGAACTAAAAAAGGGACTGGTCCAAATCTACGGCGACCAGTTGAAAGCCGTGTACCTCTTCGGCTCGTTCGCGCGCGGGGAGGGAAAGCTCCCCGATTCGGATATTGATGTGATGGTTGTATTGAATGGGGAATTCAATTACAGGGAAGCGCAAAAGCGTTCGATTGATTTTGTAGCCTCATTATGCCTGGAACATGACGTGGTCATCACCCGCAAATTTGCATCCGACAGGGAATATTCCGAAAGCAAGATGCCTTTGTTCCTGAATAT
Source organism: Chloroflexota bacterium (assembly GCA_016191985.1). GTDB lineage: Bacteria > Chloroflexota > Anaerolineae > Anaerolineales > Villigracilaceae > Villigracilis. The sequence continues at coordinate 2,494 of JACPVB010000132.1, forward strand.
TCGAGCAGAGGGTACGGCGATATGATTTCTCCTGAAATTCAGCAGATTCTCAACTATGCGGACGAAAGCCATGAAGCCGCCAAAGTTTTGATTAAAGGTGGTTTCATTGGGTTTTCCGCGGCGCAATCCTATTACACAATGTTTTATCTGGTCGAGGCCCTGTTGCTTTCCAAAGGGTTGAAATACTCAAGCCACTCAGCGGTCATTGCCGCCTACGGAAAAGAATTTTCCAAAACTGGCCTGCTTGACTCGAAATTTCATCGTCGCCTTATCGAAGCAGAAGAACGACGGGAAGATGGACATTATGGGACAAGTAAGAACATTTCGGATAAGGATGCGCTGGAGTCGTTTGAATGGGCGGAGGAATTCATACAGGCGGTAAAAGAATATTTCGGCGTGTAAATTTACAGGATGCAACAAGGGAAAGGATACATCATGGCAGATTCAAAAACCTACATCGTCAATGACCAGCCCACCGACAAAGACGCGCTTGATTTCACGCCCTATGTCGAAACCCTCGCGGACATTATTCAAACAAGCAATACGTCGCTGACCATCGGCGAGTGGGGATTTGAGTGACTGCAAAACTTTTTACAGCCAATTTTCCAACATCGATTCAAGCTTCTTAAAATATAATCTCAATTCGGAAAAGTCATCATCAGATATATGATTAGAGTGCGCATCTTTTCTAAGGGTATTAATTTCATCAAGCATAAAGGCGAGTTTGTTTTTATCTATTTCGAATATATTTTTAAAGACTTCCCATTCTCGATTTATTATGTTGACTAAGTCCAAAAAATAGAGCGGGCTTGACCCTGGTTCAAGAATTTCGTCGACATCTTTTGATGCTAATGCAATTCTACGATTTTCAGGCAATGAGCTAAGTAGCTTCTGTAATGCTTCCTTTTTTCCATACTTTGACTTAAGTTGATTTCGGATAATTTTTCGTAAATCTTGTTCTAACGAAATACGACGTTCGTTTATTTCCTGCAATTTCTTCTCAGGAGTGATTTCCTGCTTCTCATATTTATGTTTTTGAATCAGATATTCCTTTACACTCTCAATATTGAACGAATAACCATTGTTACTCTTATTTATCAAACCATAACCAATTAAATGATTGGTGTAATAGTTTCCTTCTTTTGCAAATGCGTCAAAAACAGACATATCATTGTTCGCCAAAAACATCAACATATCGTATTCATCTTTATACCATTCCCTTAATACTTGAATAACCATATCTACATAATGCTTTGCATCCATCAAAAACTGTGTTTTAGCTTTTTCGTAAAGAGCTTTATCAACAACAACTGGTCTGTCACCTATTGCCAATGAATTAATGATGCTACAAAATTGTCTAATTAAGAATGGATGACCGCCAAAATCCTCTGTCAATTTGCCAAAGATGATTTCGTCAAATTTGAGACCCATATATTTACCAAGCTTTCTAATCATCTCTCGCGTTTTTGCAACATCGAAGCTTGGCACATACTGAAATGGTATAGAGCTAAACAAAGGATTATCGTGAAGGCCAAACATCGGCGTCTCTACACAATAAGGGTTTGTTCCTACCAACATGTAAGTAAAAACATTGGAGTGCTTTTGAAAGAAAAATCTTAAAGTTTGCCAAAAATAAACAAAATCGTCTCCCTCACGCCAATGTACAGACGAGCCTGTTTTTGGGGAAATACGTTCTATTTCGTCAAAAATCAGCAAAGTTAATTGCTTATGACTCTCGAAAATGCCCAACATATCTCTTTCAAATAAAGCCGCAGCTCGTTTTTCTGTGTAATTTTTTGAATTTGAAATTTCGTAACTAGTGTTGTATTTTTCTTTGAATATTTGAGCAACTACGTGCAACAATTCATTCCAACGCAACATATGGACAGATGGGCTTTCGCAATCAATATTAATCGTCTGTCCCTCATGGGTCGCCATAAATCTTTCGATAGCAAATATTATGGATGTTTTGCCACTTTTTCTCAAGCCAAACAATGCAGTATGCTCTTCTGATCGATGCCTATTAACAATGTCTTGGATCAATTCGCTTCTGCCAAAAAAATACAAATCTTTCTTTAGTGGTGATAGGAAGGAAAACAAATCTCTTGTATAAAAATGTTTTCTAAAACGATTCCTTATAAAATAATCATCATATTGCTGCGATAACTCTGAATAGCTAAACGGGATGACTATAGGTTGTTCTGGATCCACCTTCAACAATGAAACGATTTTTTCTTCGATCTTTTCATCTTTACTAATCAAAACCCTACAGACGTTTTCTAGCCGCAAGTTAGGAATTTGATTCGCTGCATGCTCAAAAGCATCTAAAGTTCTAGGCTCAAAACTTTCGTAAGAACTAAAAACGCAAAGGATTTCTCTTTCAATGTTGAACATTTCGGAAAAAATCAGGGTTGGTTTCATTAAAAAATAACGGTATTTAGAAAGCCCAATAGCAACCTCGCTCCCGCTATTGGTTAAATACCATTCACGCCCCAACCTTTTCAACATTTCTTGTTCTTCATTTTGAAATTTATCAAAATGAAATAATTTATGAAAACCAGGAGTTGTTTGTTTTTTATCGGTTTGGTCGTTTAACATATTATTACTCCCATTGATAAGTTACTGAACCTCAATAATTAATCAATCATTTGAGATCGCCAAATAAAATCTTATTTATTTTACAACATATATAAAAAAACATCCGAGTTCTTTAAACTCAGATATTTTATGATGCAAATCTATTTCTTCTTTTTCTTAGCCACACCCTTCTTTGCGGGCTTTGAGGTCTTCTTCGCCGCTACCTTCTTCACAGGCTTGGCGGGCTGTGTCTTCTTACTCTTTACTTCCTGCCCCTTCGGCGCGCTCTTCTTCTTTCCTCTTTCTTCTTTCCTTTCACTTTCCACAAACCTCTCCACCGTCCATCCCACCGCGAGACCGGTGATCGTCTCACCCGGTTTCACTTCGACCACTACATCGCCCTTGGACGAGGCGCGTTTTCTTACGGCGGCCAGATCGAGCCTTGCGGACTTTGCCGCGCCTTTGCTCATGTGGATGGTGGCGACGTGGTTTGGTTTTCCACTGGCAATTGCGGCGAGCGTCACTTTACCGGATAAATCCCAGGCGTTTACGCCCTTGCCATAACGTCCCTGGGCGGGGAAGTCTTTTTGGTCCACGCGTTTGGCTTTGCCGTCGCTTGTGAGCAGGAAGATCTCGCCTTCGGCGGGCAGAATTTCCATGCCCACCACTTCGTCTTTGTCATCCAGCTTGATGCCGTTCACACCCGCGGCGACGAGTCCCATTGGGCGCACGTCATCTTCCTTGAAGCGGATCGCCATGCCGCTGGAAGTTGCCAGTAAAATCTCCTTCTTTTTCCCATCCGTCAAACCAACCCAGCCGAGTCTGTCGCCTTCATTGACACGCACCAGAATAAACGTTTGCGAGGAAGGCCCGGGCAGTTCAGAGATCAAACTTTTCTTCACCATGCCAAAACGCGTAGCGGTAATGACACAAGTCTCTTCGCCCAACGCAGATTTACTGGCAGGCAAGGAGAAGACCGCCGCCAGCGGATCGGTTTCGGTGAGCGGCGAAACTTTGTAATACATCGAGCCTTGACTCAGTTTATTCGTTTCGGGAATCAAATGTGCGGCAACCGCGGCGGCTTTGCCGAGTTTGCTCACGAAATAGATCGTATCGGTTGTGGAGGCTTTCACCAAAAATCGCGGCGCGTCGTTGCCGGAATGTTTCGGCTGTTTGTCGTCGTGCGTGCGGGAGACGAGTCCATCGTCCGTGACGCCAATCCACACGGTTTGCTGAGGGAGCAGGTCGCGCGTGGTCAATGCAGCGCCCGTGCTTTTGCCGCCCTGTTTCAAGTTCACAATTTGCGTGCGGCGGCGGTCACCATAGGCAGCCTTTACTTTCAACAATTCGTCCGCCACGACACCGCGCATCAACTTCGGTGACTTCAATAACGTCGTCAACTCCTTGATGATCGCGGTCACTTCCTTGTATTCGGTTTCGATCTTCTTGCGTTCCAGCGCGGCCAGCCTGCGGAGCTGCATATCGAGAATGGCGTTGGCCTGCAACTCTGTCAGCTTGTAACGCTTCATCAGTTTTTGCCGGGCAGTTTCAACGTCTGGTGCGGAGCGGATGATATTGATCAACTCATCCAGATTCTTTAATGCAACCATATATCCTTCAAGGATATGCGCGCGCGCCCTGGCTTTCTCCAGATCAAATTCAGCACGGCGTTTTACAATGACGATGCGATGTTCGATATAAACGCGCAGCGCCTGCTTGAGCGTGAGCGTGCGCGGTTCGCCGTCCACCAATGCGAGCAGGTTGATGCCGAACGTGGTTTGCATGGGTGTGCGTTTATAAAGATTGCGCAAAACGATTTCAGGATCGGCATTCTTTGTCATTTCCAGGACGATGCGCATGCCCTGACGGTCCGATTCATCGCGCAGGTCGGATAAGCCTTCAAGATGTCCATCGCGCGCCAGCTCGGCAATGCGCTCGATCAAACTGGACTTGTTGACCTGATACGGTAATTCTGACACAATGATTCGGCTTTTGCCTCTTTCCATCTCCTCCACGTGGGCCTTGGCTTGCACAGTGACTCGTCCACGCCCCGAACCATACGCAGACTCAATTCCCTCTTCACCTTTTTCCTGAATGATGAGGCCGCCCGTCGGGAAATCGGGTCCCTGCACGAACTTCATCAATTGTTCAACATCGATATCGTCGAGCTTTTCCCAACGTTCGATCATGTAGATGCTGGCATCCACGATCTCGCTGAGGTTGTGCGGCGGGATGGAGGTTGCCATCCCCACGGCAATACCCGAAGCTCCATTCACTAAAAGATTCGGAATCGCGGATGGGAGAACGCCCGGCTCTTCGAGGGTATCATCGAAATTAGGAACGAAGTTAACCGTGTCTTTGTTCAGGTCGAAAAGAATGTCGAGCGCGGCAGAAGTGAGGCGTGCTTCGGTATAACGCATCGCCGCCGGCGGATCGCCATCCACCGAACCGAAGTTGCCCTGACCATCCACAAGCAGGGTGCGCATGGAAAAATCCTGCGCCATGCGCGCCATGGCTTCATACACGGATGAGTCTCCGTGCGGGTGATATTTACCGAGAACTTCACCGACGATACGAGCAGACTTCTTGTATGCTGTATCCGCGCGAATGCCCATGTCGTACATCGCGTAGAGGATGCGCCGCTGCACGGGTTTGAGTCCATCGCGGGCATCGGGCAGCGCGCGCGCCACAATAACGCTCATGGCGTAATCGAGATACGCCTGCTGCATTTCCTGGTCTATGTCTATTTTTCGTACGATACCGAGTTCCATGGGAAATCCTTTTTTGAACCGCTAAGAGCGCAAAGTGCGCAAAGAAGAAATAAAAGTTTTTTCTTAGCGTCACTTCGACAGGCTCAGTGCAAGTCTTCGCGGTTAATGTTCTTTTTGGTGAATGTATGTTCTATTGCGGGGCTTATCTTACGGGGAAAGGGAAAAGGCGTCAAGTGCGGTCAAGGCTTTCCAGCATTTGCCATCTGATATTGAATCCGCTACAATCAATCGATCAGATGTGGTTATAAAAAAGAAATTACAAAGGTGTTTGAATGGCTTTTCCCCGAAAACTTTTTGTTCTGCTCTTGATTTTTTTGACCGGCTGTGCCAATGCGCCTGTAAAACAGGCTTCGACGGCAACACCCCAGAAAAGCCTTCATTTTGAAAATACCACAGTCAGCCTGACTTTCGATGACGGCGCGGCGGATAATTATCTGGCGCGCTCCATCCTGGCCCAAAACGACATCCAGGCCACGTTCTACATCGTGAGCGGATTCACCGGCATGGAGGGATACATGACCAAGGAGCAATTGCGCGGATTGTACGAAGACGGCAACGAGATCGGCGGACACACGCTCAACCATGTCAACCTTGCGGAGACGGAGAACGAAAAACTGGAAATGGAAATCTGCCAGGATCGCACAAATTTACTGAATTATGGATTTAACGTCACCTCTTTTGCCTTTCCCTATGGGCATTACAATGAAGAGGCAAAACAAACCGTCATCGACTGCGGCTATGGCAATGCACGCGGGGTCAGCGGCGGCCCGGATACGATCCCCCCGGCGGATAAATATGCGCTCAAAGCCATGCCATATATTGTCAACGATACAAGCGTGACCAAAATGATACGCTACATTATCGGTGTGGAAGACGAAGGCGGTGGTTGGGCGATCTTTGTCTTCCATCGCGTTTGCGAGGACTGCAGTCAATATGCGATAGACCTGGATACCTTCTCAAAATTTGCCGCGCGCCTTGCGGACCAGAAACAAAACGGGCTTGTCATAAAAACCATCGGTGAGGTATTAAATGGGAAGTAGGCCGCATACGTTTATGTACGATGGGCATTTTTAAAGATCCGCGGTTCAGCGTAATTCATGCGCAATAAGAACCAAAGGGTGTATTCATTTGTTGAACGTGAAATAAAATGACCGATATATCCGTCAACTGGGTTGCGTTCGCTTCATTCGCATTGCTGATTGGGATGGCGTTCTTTTTACTGCGC
>JACPVB010000133.1 GCA_016191985.1 Chloroflexota bacterium
GCCGCCCTGCGGGATGTGGATACCATCTTCCACCTCGCCAGCGCGGAGAACCAGGGCAGCCGCGGCAGCCTGCTGGCAACCGATATTCAAGGGACGGAAAATCTCGTCGAAGCGGCATCCGATGCGGGCGTGGATCGAATCGTCTATCTCAGCCACATTGGCGCAGCGCGCGCTTCGGGATATCCCGCATTCAAAGCGAAAGGCATCGCCGAAGAACACATCCGCAATGGACAGGTTCCATATACCATCCTGCGTTCTTCGCTTGTGTATGGTCCCGAAGATCATTTTACAAACAACCTTGCGCGGCTCATCCGTTCTTCGCTTGGCGTTTTTCCCATTCCCGCCGGCGGACGCACCGTGGTACAGCCCGTATGGGTGGAAGACCTCGTCACCTGCATGTTGTGGTCGCTCGAAAAAGTCGACACCCTCAACCAGGTCTACGAACTTGGCGGCAGTGAATTTTTTACGCTGCAGCAGATTATCGAAACCATCATGGAAGCAACCCACAGGAATCGTTTTCTCATTCCGTTGTCGCCTATCACCCTGCGTGCATTCACGGTTTTTCTCGAAGGCGTCCTGCCAAACTTCCCGATCTCATCCTTCTGGCTCGATTACTTCGCCGTCAACCGCACCTGCGCCATCGACTCGATGCCGCGCTACTTTGGCCTCATGCCCGCGCGCTTCACCTACCGCCTTGATTACCTGCTCCGCAAACCCTGGTACCAGCGCGCATGGAACCGGGTGGCCGAAACTTTTGCATCCATCCGCCCAAGATAACTATGACAAATTTCAACATTCATCTAATTGAAACGCCGGAAGAAATGCGGCTGGTTGAAGATCTCCAGCGCGCCGTCTGGCCTGATTCCGAAACCGATATCGTCCCCCTGCACATGCTCATCACTGCCGTCCACAACGGTGGGCTGGTGCTGGGTGCATTCGCGAAGGAAAAACTCATCGGCTTTGTGTTTGGTTTCCCTGGGCTGGAAGAAACACCCGATGGTCCGCGCCCGAAACATTGCTCGCACATGATGGGCATTCTTCCCGACCAACGTGACAGCGGCGCGGGCTTTGCGCTCAAACGCGCGCAATGGCAAATGGTGCGCCATCAGGGACTCGATCACATCACATGGACATATGACCCCCTGCTCAGCCGCAATGCCCATCTCAACATCGCCAAACTTGGCGCGGTCTGCACCACGTATCGCCGCTCGGAATATGGCGAAATGCGTGACGGCCTCAATGCGGGTCTGCCCTCGGACCGTTTTCAAGTGGATTGGTGGATCAATACCCGCCGCGTTGAAAGCAGACTGGGTAAACAATCTCGCCCCACCCTTAAGCTGGATCACGTCACCCGCTCCGGTCTGCGTCCCTTTTACACGCTTCATGATTCGACCGATAACCTGCCTCGCCCACCCGAGCATGTCCCAGCCTTTGAAGACCGCCTCCTGCTGGCGGAAATTCCTGTCAATTTTCTGGAGCTAAAATCCAAAGACTTCGCTCTCGCCCGTGACTGGCGCTTCTTCACCCGCGAACTTTTTGAGACCGCCTTCAAGGCAAGTTACATCGTCACCGATTTTATTTTTGATAAAAACGAAGGCAACCCGCGTGGGCTCTATGTATTAACCCACGGCGAAAGCACGCTGGATGAGTTTGAATAAACTCTGGAGATAAGCAGCTTGCTGCTTGAAATATCGGATCGTCCGATCAGCTTGCTGACGGACTCCAGAGTCTTTAACGCATGAGACGCCCTTGCGGACGCCTCAGCGGTTGGATGAGGGAGAGGAAACGAAACCTTGTTACGACAAGGACTACCTCCGCGTGGATGGATTTTGATCGTGGCTCATTGCGTTCATGCCAACAGGGTGGTACGTTGGCTCGGGACGATTAATGTTGTAATTGGAAACGGAAGCCGGGCGCGGCTTGGGCGCAGGGTGAGGATAATTATTGGTGGCGGGCAGGTTCGAGGTCCGTGGTTGAGGCGTGGGGGCTTTATACATCGGTTCGTTGCGATAGCTTGAATAACGGTTGTGGACATCCGCCAGTGTGAAGAGGCGTTCTCCGGCCACCGAGAAAGTTCCAATGATCAGCACGCGGATCAACCAAACCATGGCAGCCACAAAGATCGGCACGATTTTTATCATGGCGGCCTGACCGACAAGCGACCCGCCCTGAGCAGTGTGATTGCTGATCGCCACAGACACACCCCACCAGGTAAGCATGGCGTTGAACGCCGCAGCAAGCAGCCACGCGCCAAACAAATACCAAACCTCGGCGGGTTCGTCGCGGCCCTGTTCGGGGGTGAAGATGCGGGCGATGCCGGCAAAGTCAATACCGCAAAAGGCAAAGGCAAGAATGGCCGACCAGCGAATGCCCGCGAACTTCAGATCACCAAGCACATCCTGCAGGGCAAACGAAGTGGTACCGAAATTGAACACCTCAAAGGCGAGCAGGGCGCTGACGAGAATGCCGCCGAAGATCGCCCCACGCTTAAGGGAAATGCTCTTAAGGAAAGGCATCCATTGAATTTGGAAGGAACGGTTCATGGGAAATCTCCTTTTTGGAACCAGGGAGGGACAAGATCAACTGCTCTTAATATAGAACACTTGTTCTAATTTGTCAAGTTGGATTCATTACAGTTTTATTGTCTTCCTGATATTTCGCAAACTACGTCTCCTTATGAGGTGTGCTGTTCATCTTCATAGAGTCTCTAATTTGCCTGCCATCCGAAGGGCGTTGTCCTGAGCTTGTCGAAGGGGACATTTTAACTTTGGCGAAATGGGACATTTCTACTTTGGGCTAACAAACGGCAAATTTCTCCTTGACATAATTCAGCGGCTGAATTATGATTATGGTTAATAAAGTCTATTGGATTAGTAGGAGTTACAGATAAAGTGAGACTTTCCAAACGCGGCGAATATGGCCTTCGGGCAATGATCGCACTGGCAGAACCCGCTGAAAAAAGCGACGCCCCACAGATGATGCAAATCAAGGAAATTTCTCTTCGCGAGCAGATTTCCCCCAAATTCCTCGAGCAGATCCTTCTTACGCTCAAGAATGCGGGATTGCTACACAGTAAGATGGGCGTTGGCGGCGGGTATTACCTGGCCAGGTCAGCCAATGAGATCACCCTTGGGCAAATCTTCCGCGTGTTGGACGGTCCTGTCGCTCCGATCAAATGTGTCAGCCAGATGGCGTACGAGCCATGCGGCTGCCCCGATGAACAGACCTGTGGGCTGCGCCTCGCAATGAGTGATGTGCGCAACGCCATCGCCGATATTTTGGATAACACATCGCTGGCCGATGTGACCAAACGTCAAAGCACCGTTCGCAAAAAGCTCGGCATCCGGTAAATAGCAAATTGCGCTGTGGGGGAACGCATTTTTATTTACCCTAAAAGTATACTAGTACTATAGACTTTATAATATATTCAAACAAATTGGAGGTTTAATATGCAAAAACAAACTTTAACCTGGCTGTCTGCGTTGCTGGTTTTGGCAGTGACATTGTCAGCTTGTAGTACTGCCGCGCCGGAGGCAACCGCTGTCCCTGCGAATGATGCGGGGACTTCATCCGAAGCGACCCAGGCGCCAGCCGAAGAACAACTCAGCGGCACGATCTCAGTCTCCGGTGCGTTCGCCCTCTACCCCATGATGACCGTCTGGGCCGAGGAATTCACCAAGCTGCATCCTGACGTGCAATTCGATGTGCAGGGTGGCGGCGCAGGCAAGGGTATGACCGATACCATCGCCGGTGCCGTGGACATTGGCATGATCTCCCGCTCCATCAAAGATGAGGAAACTGCCCAGGGAATTTTCTGGGTTTCGGTAACAAAGGATGCGGTCTTCCCAATCATCAGTACCGAGAACCCCGTTGCGGAACAAATTCTTGCAAAGGGTATTTCACAGGAAACTTTTGCAAAAATTTATATCACTGGCGAGATCACGACCTGGGGTGAAGTCGTTGGCGACCCGGCGATCACAGATGAAATCCACGTCTTCACTCGTTCCGATGCGTCCGGCGCGGCCGAGCAGTGGGCCAAGTTTGGCGGCGGCAAGGCGCAGGAAGATCTCAAAGGCATTGGCGTAAACGGTGAGCCTGCGATTTTGGACACGGTTATCAAAGACCCGTTGAGTATTGGCTACGGCAATTTGAACAGCATCTTTGACCTGAGCAGCGGCGATCTTGTGCCCGGCATCGTTATCCCTCCAATTGATGTCAACGCCAATGGACAGGCGGATGCCGAGGAAACCTTCAAAGTTAAAGAGGATGCTTTCGGCGCAGTTGCAAATGGCACATATCCATCGCCTCCCGCTCGTTTTGAAAACCTGGCGACGCTCGGTAAACCGCAAGGGTTGACTCTGGCCTTCATCGAATGGATTTTGACCGACGGCCAGCAATATCTTGAATCCGCTGGTTTCGTTCCGCTTACTCCAGAACAGCAAGCTGAGTCGCTTGCAAAATTAAAATGAGCCGATTTATTATCCAACACAACAATCGAACAGAAGACCGGGCAACCCGGTCTTCTGCCGCGATTCGTACCCGTCAGGATCAGGCCGCGAAACGCACCTTCTTCATCATCACATTGCTGCCTGTCATTCTTATCTTTATCGTGACAGTCGCGTTACTTGTCCGCTCCTGGCCTATCATGAGCGCGTACGGTCTATCTGACCTGCTCTTTGGCAAAGTTTGGAAACCCAACAACGGCCAATTCGGTTTCTGGCCCTTTATTCTCGGCACGGTTTGGGTCACCACCGTTGGCGTTGTGCTTTCTGTGCCCGCATGTTTGCTCGTCTCCATCTATCTTGCGGAATACGCCCACGCCCGCACGCGTTCCTTTGCCAAACCCATACTGGATTTGCTCGCCGCGATTCCACCGGTTGTGTACGGCGTGTGGGGATTGCTCGCCATTGTCCCTTTTGTGGACGACGCACTCGCGCCTCTTTCCGACCGTTGGCTTGGTTCCATTTCGATCTTCAGTGTTACCCAACCGACAGGGTTTGGAATCCTCTCCGCTGGCATCGTGCTCGCAGTGATGATCTCACCGCTCATTATTTCCGTGATCTACGAAATTTTCTCCACCGTCCCGCATGACTTGCGGCACGCTTCCCTCGCCGTCGGTGCAACCCAATGGCAGACCATTCGGAATATTGTTCTACCTCAGGTATTACCGGGCATCATCGCCGCCGTTGTGCTGGGAGCATCGCGCGCGCTCGGCGAAACCATCGCGGTGTTGATGGTGGTGGGCAACGTCCCGAATGTGCCGACCTCCGTCTTTGACTCGGCGTATCCGCTCCCGGCGTTGATCGCAAATAACTACGGCGAGATGATGTCCATCCCGTTATATGATGCGGCATTGCTCGGCGCAGCGCTTGTTTTATTGGTAGTCATTCTGATCTTTAATATCCTCTCCACCATCGTTCTTCAAAGAATGTTGAGGCGAAAATGGGCATAAAGAAAAAATTTGATAACGCTTCAGGCAGCAACGGGAGCATCCCATGAAAATGAAGAAAAAACTCTTCCAAAGACGACATCTCGTTGAATTATTCATGAAGACCATCATGCGCATTGCCCTGGTCATCGTTGCGGGCGCGCTCGGTCTCATTTTATGGACGATCATCTCACGCGGCCTACCCTCTCTTTCATGGGACATGGTCTCACAAGTCCCCAAAGGCGGATATTACATGGGCAAGGAAGGCGGCATTCTCAACGCCATCATTGGTTCAGCTTATCTGGCGAGCGGCGGGACATTGCTCGCCATCTTCATCAGCCTGCCGATTGTCCTGTATCTCAAAGCTTATCTCGGTGACTCGAAATGGGGCGGTTACGTCCGCCTTTCGCTGGATGTATTGTGGGGGATTCCATCCGTCGTCTACGGCGCGTTTGGGTTTGCATTGATGATCGCTTTTGGCCTGCGTGCCTCTTTATTGGCCGGTATCATCGTCCTTGCCCTGATCGAACTCCCCATCATGACCCGCGCCATGGACGAAGTCATCCGCCGCATGCCCGCAGATTTGGAACATGCCGCGTTTGCATTAGGCTCCACAAAATTTGAAGTGGCCTTGCACGTGGTGACTCGGCAAATGCTGCCGGGCATCGTCACCGCCATTTTGCTGGCCTTCGGGCGCGGCATCGGTGACGCGGCTTCTGTTTTATTTAC
>JACPVB010000134.1 GCA_016191985.1 Chloroflexota bacterium
GATGACCCCGCCTGCGCCGCGTTCGCCGTAGCCGAGGTCAGGCGGGATGATGAGTTGGGCCTTGCCGCCGACTTTCATGAGGGCGATGCCTTCGTCCCAGCCTTTGATGACGTTGCCGCGACCCAATTGAAAGGTGATCGGTTCGCCGCGAGCAACAGAACTGTCAAAAACTTTGCCATCCTGAAACTTGCCCGTGTAATGCACGCTGACGGTTTTGCCAGCCTCGGCTTGCGCGCCGGTGCCAACTTCTAGTTCGATGTATTCGAGTCCGCTTGAGGTTTTCATGGTTTCTCCAGTCTGTTTGGTTTGATGGGCAATTGTACTTGTTTTGATAGGAATCAAAAAAGCCAGGACTAGGCATCCTGGCTTTTTTGGAGAATTACCAATTACAAATTACGGCGTTGGCGTCGGCGTTGTAGATAATGCTCCCGCCTCCTCTGCTGTCTTTGGCATTCCGCTCATGATCCAGCGGAAGAAGACTTCCACGATGTTTGATTTCAGGGCGCGATTGGGCGGCATGACGCCGATGAGTTCTTCATCGGGCGCTTCTGGATTCATGATGGCATGTTCCTGAATGACTTGCAGGAAGTAACTGCCCTCGTCCCCGGCGATGATGTTTTTGTCCACATTGTCACCGGTAGTGAGAATTTCCTCGTAGGAGGTCATCAGGTAGTTGTTGTTTTCCTTGCCCGCGCGGTGACAGGAAACGCAATAGCGTTTGACGATGGGCTGGATGTGGACGTCATACGAAGGGACTTCGCCTTGTGCCAGCGGTGGGAATAAAGGCTTAAGCGCCTCAGCCGGGACCTCGAAGCGGTCGTCCCACATATAGCGCATGAACACGACGATATAATCTATCTCACTGCGTGTGAGTTCGCCGCCGTAGGTTTTTCCGAACGGGGTCATGCCCGCGTTGGGACGTCCATAGGCAATGACTTCGGTCATTGCCGAGTCTGTGATGGTGTAAAGCACATCGCGGCTGTTGATGGGGGTGATCTCTTCGCCTTCGAGTCCTTCCACTCCCTGGATGACCGCGACGGAACCATCGTCACCATGACATTCGGTACAGTAAACGGAATACAAGTCCTGCCCTGCGAAGATTTGATCCACCAGGGTGGTGGCAACTTCTGTTTCTTCGGTTTTCTTTTCGGGGGCGAGGGCAAGCACCGTCCCTGAGATAAGGATCATCGAAACAGCGGCCAGGCTTGTCGTCCAGAGCATGAGGCGGGTGTTGGATTTGAAGACAGCGAACAGGATATAGGCGGTCAACGGGATGAAAATCCCTACAGTAGTTTGCAGTGTTCCCAATAATGTTGAGCCGTCTTCGGAGACAGTCGGGACTTCGGACATCAACGTCAATAGCACGATGCCTGTGACCATAACCGTCATAATCGAGATAGGCAGGATACGTTTGCTGTAGTAACGGTTTGGGTTCTTTTCGATGAAGGGAAGCAGGGTGAGCACGCCGATGGCGATGCCGGGAATGAGGACGGTTGCAATCCATTCGATTTTGCCGATGAGGGGAAGTTGGCCGTAGAGTGCGAGGAATTTAAAGAGGAAAAGGAAATACCATTCCGGGCGTGGGATGTAGGAGGTGTCGCTTGGGTCGGCTTTGGGTTCAGCGGGGATGCCGATGAATGTGGCGAGCAGAATCAAAACGAGAAAGATCGCCAGCGACGTGATGAGGTCTTTAAAAATGGTATCAGGCCAGAAGCGTTCGCCTTTGTCGAGTTCGCGTTCGTAGCGTTTATTGATTTTTTGTTTGGTTTCGTCGTTCATCGCTAGTCTTCCTTCGTTGGGAAATGCGATTCGCCGTGTTTGATGATGAGGTAGAGGTGAATGCCCATCAAGCCAACAAGGACAGCAGGGATGATCCAGATATGTGCGGAGAAGAAACGCTGTAACGTAAGCGCGCTCAGGTCGGGGCCGCCGCGCAAAGCTTTGAGGATAAATTCGCCGAGGAAGGGGGCCGTCCCTGCGATTTGTGTGCCGACGGTGGTGGCCCAATAGGCTTTTTGATTCCATGGGAGCAGGTAGCCGGTGAAACCCATGCCGAGGGTGGTGAGGAAGAGTCCGATGCCGATGAGCCAGGTCAGTTCACGCGGGAATTTGAACGAAGCGGTGTAAAAGACACGCAGCATGTGGACGAAGACTAGAACCACCATCAAAGTCGCGCCCCAGTGATGGATGCCGCGAATCAGCCAGCCAAAAGCAACGCCTTCCATGATGTATTGTACAGAGTCATAGGCGTGGTCGGGAGAGGGGGTGTAATAGACGGTAAGGAAGATGCCCGTCAGTCCCTGCATGATGAAGAGGAACATGCTGGCCGAGCCGAGGGTGTTCCACCAGGTGGTTTTCGGTTCGGGACGGTCGAGCAGGTTGGTGTAAAGGTCGTTGAGGCCAAGGCGTTCATCGAGCCAGTCATAAATATTTTTAAACATGGATCAGGCTTCCTTAAAGAAAATCTCGATCAAGCCGTCTGCTGTCAGGCGGTGTTCATCGTAGACATCCAATGCGCGGGGGGGAGGGCCATCCAACACTTCGCCTGCCATGCTGAATTTGGCATCGTGGCAGGGGCAGATATAGGCGTCAGATTCTTCGTGCCAATTCACAGTGCAGGCAAGATGCGTGCATCTGCTGTTGAGAACGAGCAGGTCTTCGGGTGAATCCGATTTGCGGATGGCGTATCCGCCGAAGGAGCTGGCCGTCCGCTCCCAGCCGTTGACCTGTACACGGGTGAACGAGAAGGGGTAAGGAACGCCGACCTGCATATCTTCAAATTTACCGATGGGAATCCATGCTTCTTTTCCACCCTCGCGCAGTGCGGGGTCAATTAAATAATAAATGGAAGGAAGACCGATCACTGCGCCGATCAATCCACCTACGATTCCCGTCGTCACTTTGATGAAATCACGGCGGGAAAGTTCATGCGAACCAGACATGTGCGCCTCCAAAAAGATGATGTTGCGCTTGCCGTATCGTGGTCATGAATAAAGGAAACTTGTAAAGTTACAAGCGATGTGAATTGGATTATAAGGGTCTTTGTCCGCTTTTTTATAGGATGGCTGGTATGAAATCACTAGGATGATTGTCACTTTTCAATCTTGTCCGGTCTTGTTCGGGATTTCACGGAATTTTGCGATTCCAAAGGTTCGAGAGTAAAATAGGCACTTGCTCTAAAATAACCTGGGTGAGATTGCGCGTGAATCTTCCTAAAACTTGATATGGAGGCATAGATGGGCTTGAAACGAGAGGTCGGCCTTTCTGCGGGGTTGCGTTATAAAGGACCGGGGGGATACCTGACGTATATCCTGCACCGCATCGGCGGGTTGGGCATGGCAATCTTCATTACCGTGCACATTCTGGCGTCGTTCGTCGGCGGCAGGACCGGGGGATTTTTGAACGGCATGTACGAAAACTGGGCGTTCCAGATATTCATTTTCTTTTGCGCGTTGTTCCATGCAATCAACGGACTGCGTATCACCATCCTGGATTTGTTCCCAAAATTGATCGAGTATCAGCCAGAGGCTATTTGGATCGAGTGGGCGGTGTTCCTGCCGCTCTTTGGCCTTTCGGCTTTTGTGATTCTTCGCACGGCATTGGGAGGCTAGGATGACCACGAAATCAAGAAACCTTTCCATCAAACAGCGCGGATTGACGAACTTTGAAGCCATCATGTGGATTTTCACGCGCCTCTCTGCTTTGGCGATATATGGTCTGATTCTCGTGGGCTTGATCGGCGCCTTGATGATGGGTGCGCGGGAGCAGATGAACTTTGCGGACGTGATGCGCTGGGCCTTCATGCCCAATGTCACTCACGTGCAAAGCACCGACTTGCAAGACCTCAACCCCTGGATGTCGCCATTTTGGAAATTAACCGCCAGCGCGTTACTTCTGGTCGCCACGGCGCACGGCGTACACGGCCTGGTCGTCATTGCGGATGATTACATCGCCGGCGCGGGCGGGCGCAAGTTCGTGCGCTTTTTGAGCGTCATCATGATGGTGTCGCTGATGGGCATGGGTTTGTGGCTCATTTGGACTTCGTAAACCTTTAAACACAAAGGACACGAAGGGCACGAAGGTTTTGGGCCTTATAAGGCCAAATGAATTGGTTTGGATTTTGTTTGAGGATGAGTTAGTCAGAAGGAAACAGCTTAACATTGAACTCACCAAAGAAGCTTTATCTGCCTGTTCCTGCCGAAACTGAGAAGATTGGGAAGCTGGTTCTTGACGCGGCCTACAAAGTCCATACTGTTCTCGGACCTGGTTTACTTGAATCGGTGTATCAAACTGCAATAAAGCATGTGTTGACAACAGGCGGTACGCTTGCAGAAACAGAGGTAAAACTCCCGATCCAGTTTGAAGGAGTGGAACTCGAATCAGCGCTGAAGATTGATTTGCTCGTTGAAAAATGTGTGATTGCAGAGCTTAAGTCTGTTGAGAAAATGAATCCAGTTTATGAGGCGCAGTTAATAACCTATCTCCGTTTGAGTAAAGTTCGTCTCGGTTTTCTTATTAACTTCAATGTGCCTCATCTAAAAGACGGCATCAAGCGCATCGTTGTATAAATCTTTAAACACAAAGGACACAAAGAGCACGAAGGAAAACCATTAACCTGTTGCACCCTTTTCCCACCTTTGTGTACTTCGTGTCCTTCGTGGTAAAAAGTTTCTATTTCATTCAGGAGTAATTCATGGCAAATGTTCATCAATTTGATGTAGTAGTGGTCGGCGCGGGCGGCGCGGGGTTAATGGCTGGCTTGTACGCCTCGCGCAACGCGATGACCGCTGTCATCAGCAAGTTATATCCCACGCGCTCGCACACGGGCGCGGCACAGGGCGGCATCTCCGCCGCGCTGGGCAACTACGAAGAAGATAGACCCGAATGGCACATGTACGACACTGTCAAAGGCTCGGATTATTTGGGCGACCAGGACGCCATCGAGTTCATGTGC
>JACPVB010000061.1 GCA_016191985.1 Chloroflexota bacterium
GAACCTGTTCCAACGGAGCCGGGTGTATAACTCACGGAACAGGTAGCAGTTCCAGCCGCCCCGGATAGTGTACACGGACTGGTTGCGAAACTGCCATTGCTGTTTGTATTCCAGCTAACAGAACCAGCAGGTGTGTTTGAGCCAGCATTACGCGTTACGGTTGCCACACAGGTGATGCTGGCTTCATAGTCCACTATGGGAACACCGCTTCCACAGTCCACCGTTGTTGTTGTACTGGGAAGTTGGTAGGTAACAGTGATTTGCATGTAATCAACATGCGCCTCCCTGGCGCCGGTGGAACTGCTAACGGCTAGTGCCAACCCAAAGTTGGAACTATTAATATCTTCAGTCGTCCAGGTTGTCTCCCATAGGTCGGTTATGCCTCCGTATGTAGCCACTGCTTCAGTGCTCGGCCAATCTTGCAGAACCACAGCCTTATTTTCGCCGGTAACAACTCCGCCCTTGATCAAGCTGACTACATTGTCTCGTACATCAGACCCCGAAGAATCTTCCCCAAGACGCCCAATCTTGGCTTCTATTCCGGATATGGTCGCGCCAGATGGAATATTAAAGCCATAATTTGTAGCCTGGAGATAGTGGGAGGTTGTGCCAGCAGTAAGATCTGCCATTGCATACAGATTGTTGTTGGAAATGATGTTTCCGGGGTTTGTCCATGCGATTGTGCCGATGCTGGCATCGTCACTGCCCGCTCCGCTATTTCTAGGGCCACTGACTGAAATCGTATAGTTGATAACTGCGGACAGTGTACCAATACGAACCCCATTATTTGTGATACCACCACTGTTTATCTTCACTACGCCGATTTCAAGCGTAGTGCTTCCATTTTTGGCAGTGTCTGTGACATCGAAGATATCGGTGCGTGATCCTGTGCAATCAGCTTCTGCGAATGTAGTTGTATGAGTTTCCGAATCCGCACTGTCTGTTCCATTAAAGCGTACAAACGTAGCATAGGTCCCACCGTCTTCAGAATTGCTTCTGTCCTTTGCAATGACGTCAATGCTGGTGATGGTGGCCCCATCCGGAACAGTGGCTAAGGGGATTACAACAGATTCACGCGAAGTGCCTGTGGAAGTATATACATAATCTCCGTTATGGCAAATCGCGGCTCCTGTACCTTCGTCAATTGTTGTGTAATCATTTAACCATCCGGTATAGGTCCCATTCCCGGTTGGGACGATCTCGGCTGTTGTTGCGGCTGCGACGGGCGTGAGCGGCATCGCTGCCAGGATCATAGCCAGAACCAGGGCCAATGAACGATTTATCAAAGTTTTTATATTCATTTTTCTCCTAATTATTTGAAACGGATGAAGAAATAGTTTCACTATTGTGAAAGAGAGACCGGTGGTGTTTGTGATTATTTACCTGTTTATCCTCCTTGGTTATATGGGATGCAATCGGAGACGAATTCAACTTTAAATATTAGTATGAATCTTTTATTGCTTCCTATCCCTGAAGGCCAGCCTTGTTTTATGCTAGTGATCATGGCTCACTCCCATTGAAGAAAATATATGAGAAAAATTGCATGACACGCCGATTGTTATTCCTGTTATTAAGTTTGTTTAAAAAACTAAATTAAAATCAATTTAGATTTTGACCCAAAAAAATAATGCGTTAAAAACTTTCAAATCTGTTAGGCTGTTCTTATTTTAGCACAATTTTCCCGCTGTCAAGGTCAAAAATCGTTGCAAAATCCTGATAACTTACCTTTCACAGATGAGGCAGACTGCGAAGCGACCTGATGGGCCCCGAAAGATTGCTTTTTCGGTCTATATGCGGAAGGTAAGTTATCAACTTATATGCTTTTTTAGCGTGTAGCCTATGGGACGTAATACTCCACAATCAACTGTGGGCGGTTCGCCGCACCTGCATTGCCGCTGTAGAGCTTGAGAATGTTTGCGACGGCATTGTTGTTATCGTCCAATCTGAAGCGCACGCGGATCTGCGTCAACCCGAAGTTGGTACCTAGTTTATTGACATAAGCCTTCGCTGGGGTCAGGTTCAAGCTGTACCAGCCCGCAACAAGCGCAGGGGACTGTGGTCCAACGCTCCTGCTGGCAGTGGCATTGAAATCTGCGAGGGCAAGCGCGGGAATCCCAAAGGCGCCTTTCTTAATATCCACCATCATGCCATTGAAGATGACAAAAGGATTTCCACCGACCAGGCTCAGCTTCTTAAGTTTAAGCGTGACTTTCGTGATCGTAGCGTTATCCGGCAAGAGGGAGGTGTCGAAGGAAAGAATCATGCGATATTGCTTCATGGCCGCATTGTCGCCGAGGTAGGCGAAGGCAGCCGCGGAGTTCATGGTTCCACCGACACCGCTGGTTTCGGAAGATTCCAAAATCCAGCCATCTTGTGATCCGTTCGATTTGAACGGCAATGATTTGATGACAGTGTATGTCTCGCCTGATGTAAAAGGCAGGTTGTCAAGCGGGTTACCTGACGCGTCTGTGATGACAGCCGTATCCGGAACATCCAGGCGGATGATGCCGCTGCCGGTACCGGTATTGACTGTCACAGTGTAGGTATTGCCCGAGCCGCTGACCCCGCTCACGGTCGCGCCTGAGACGCCCGACTGGAAGAGGACATAGTCAGCCGCGTCCACAATGCTCACAGGTTCGGAGAAGATGACGGTGAAGTCCACACTAAGCGAGCTGGTTGGATTCGCATCCGCGCGGGTGATGGAGGTCACAGTCGGTGGGGACAAGGACGGGACTTCATAGGAACCGATGTCACAGGTGGCCGTGCCACTGTTGTCGCCGTCCTGCGGACGGGGGACACCGTTTTGCGAATCGTTATTAATCGGGTAAGCGGCACAGGCGTCGTTGTCGCCTGTGTCAATAGCGGGAGATCCGGCCAATAGGGCGTGCGTCTCAGTGAGGCCGCCGTTATCCTGGAGCGGACCCAGCATTGGGTCTGAACCGACAATATTATTGTTAATACCATTTGTCGCGCCGCACGCGTTAGCGGCGTCTTCGAAGAGGCTGTTAAACCGCAGGCTGTCGCTGCCATTCACATTGACGCAATCCCCTCCCACGCTGTTAGCGATGATGATGTTCGTGAAATAGGTGGCGCTGGTCTCCGTGTTGTAGATTCCGCCGCCGCTCGTCCCGGCGCTGTTATCGCTGAAGGTGGCGTTGGTGAAGGTAGCGTTGCCATAGTACCCATACATTCCGCCGCCAAGCAGACTGGCGTCGTTGTCGCTCACTGTGATGTTGTAGGCTGTCATGTACGCGAAGTCGGTGCCTGTGTTGCCCAGAAGGTAGATGCCCGCGCCGTAAGCAGCGCTGTTCTGGGAAATGGTGACATTAGTCAGCCCTGGATGGCTGAGAGTGCTGATGTACAGTCCGCCTCCGATGGCCGCGCTGTTTAAACTCAATGTGACGTCTGTCAAAGATGGAGTACTGTTGGAAATGACCATCCCACCCCCACCCCCGGTCGCGCTGTTATTTTGGAAAAGAACGTTGCTAAGCGTTGCCATGCTCGTTGAGACAGCGCTCATTCCGCCGCCGTAATCGGCAGAATTCCCATTGAATGTCACAGCGCTGAGGGTTGGGTTGCTGTCATCCGCATAAATGCCGCCGCCATTATCGGCATGGTTGGCGGTGAAGAGGACGCTGGTCAGCGAGGGGTTGCTGTTATCGTTGGCGAACATACCGCCGCCATTGGCTAGAGCGCTGTTGCCGATAATGGTCAGGTTTGCCAGGGTGGGGCTGTTTCCGCTAATCAGACGCACCCCGCCTCCAACCGTGGTATTTTGCAAAGGAGAACCGTCCGCTTTCCCGGCGGTGATGACGAAACCGTCCAAAACCGCGCTGGTATCCACATTCGGGAAGGTGGCGCTCACCACATTGTAGGCGTTACTGCCCTGAATGTGCGTGACATCTTCGGCGATATTATTGCCGTCCGTGTTGGTATCGTCCTGGTCAATGTCGCCGCTCAGGATGGTCACATTCGCCGTTGGGTTGCGCTGGGTGAGGAGGGTTTCGGTCCCATTGAAGCCGCCATAAATGGCAGCGCCATTGATCAAATCAAATGATTCACCGCGGTTATTGTTGACGGGCGTCGAGCCTTCGTCTGGGTAGTAGACACCTGCTGCCACCCAGATCTGGTCGCCGAATGTGGCAGCGCCCAGCGCATTCTGTAGTTTTTTATAGGCATTTGCCCAATCGGCTCCAGTACCCGCGCCGCTGGCGTCATCATTTACATAGATGATGTTGACCACTGCACGCGCCGGCTGGACGCCCAAGGCGGTAAAAGCCGTCAGGATTGCCAGGACAAGAGAGAGAATTTTTTTCATACAAAATCTCCAGTATGAGGTATGTGGAATCTTTTCATTTTCATGGAATCAATCTACGGGACATAATACTCAATCACCAACTGTGGGCGATTGAGTACACCCGCATTGCCGCTGTAGAGTTTGAGAATGTTTGCGACGGCATTGTTGTTATCGTCCAGTTTGAAGCGTACGCGAATTTGCGTCAGCCCGCCGCCTGTGTTGAGTTTGTTGATGTTGCTGTTCGCAGACGTCAAGTTCAGCCTATACCAGCCGCCGGACAATGCAGGCGATTGCGGACCAACGGTCATGGTTGCGGCGCTCTTGAAATCCAGAAGCGCGAGTGATACCCCGCCGAATGGTCCCGTTTTGATATCGCTATAGAATCCCTGGAACATGGCAACTGGATTCCCGCCGCCCACAACGCCTTGCCGCTTGAGTTTGAGCGTAACTTTGGTGATGATCGCGTTGTCGGGCAGGGCGGAGGTGTTGAAAGACAGTATGGAGCGATATTGCTTCTTCTGGGCGTTGTCGCCGAGATAGAACAGGCCGGCCGCGGAATTCTTGCTTCCACCATTACCGCTGGTTTCAGTGGATTCGAGAATCCAGCCATCGTGCGCGCTGATGGATCGCGCAACAAAATTGACATATAGAACTTCCACCGCACCGATGTCACAAGTCCCTCCTTGTGGACGAGGTATTCCCCGCTGATCCGCCGCAGGACAGCCGATATTTGTGCCGGTGTTGAAGGCAGGCGATCCGCCTGTTATGGCGTGTGTTTCGGTCACACCTCCATTGTTTTGGAGCGGCCCAAGGAGCGGGTCCAAACCGACGATATTGCCGCTCACGCCGTTGGTCAATCCACACGCATTGGATGAGTCCTCGATCAGGTTATTGCTCGAAGTCGGGTTGATAAAAGCGCCTCCACTGAGAACGCAGTCTCCGCCTGAGACGCTGTTTGCGATGATGGTATTTATGAGCGGAATAGACATGGAATTGTCAAAGTAGGCTCCACCTCCAAGGCCGGAGGCAGTGTTGCCGCTTAAGGTGACGTTGGTCAACGCAGGGAAACTGTTACCGGAAGTGTATAACCCACCGCCATTTTGAAAGGCAGTGTTACCGCTTAACGTAACATTGGTCAGGTTTTGGTAACCACTGCCGGAGCCATACAATCCGCCTCCATCTTGGCTGGCCCTGTTGTTACTAAAAGTAACATAAGTCAGGCGCACTTCATAAGGACCGTTATTGGCAGTGTACAACCCACCCCCGTTGGCGCCAGCAGTGTTACCGTCGAAGGTAACGTTGGACAATATCTGGGCATAGCCATTTTGATCGAACATCCCGCCGCCATAGCCGGCGCTGTTATTCAGGAAGTCCACATTTGCGAGCGTGGATTCGCTTCCAGTGGTATTGTAGTAGCCACCTCCCTGGCTGCCGCCATCGTTTTGACTGAAGGTGACGTTGGTCAAGGTGGCCTGACTGTTGAGTGAATTTTCCATTCCACCGCCAGCTCCAGCTTCGTTGCCGCTGAACGTGACGTTCGTCAATACGGCATTGCTGTTGTTAATATTCTGCATGCCGCCGCCGGATAATCCAGCGCTGTTGCCGGTGAATACCACATTCGTAAGCGAAATGGTGTCGCTGTTGTAATTGGATAACCCGCCTCCCTGGCTGGAGGCATAATTTCCGCTGAAGGTCAGGTTTACCAGGGTTGGAGTGGAGTAAAAATTATACATTCCGGCTCCCACCATGTCGCCGCCTGCGCCATTTGCCTGCCCGGCGGTAATGATGAATCCATCGAAGGTGGTGGCAGAGGATGAATTATCACCCAGGACAATGTGATAGGAATTGCTTCCCACAATATCGGCGGTAGTTTCAGCGATGTCGTTCCCATCGGTATTGGTGTCATTCTTATCAATATCGCCGCTGAGGATGGTGGGATTGGCGGCAATATTTCGCTGGCTCAACTGGGTTTCCGTTCCTGCAAAGCCACCATATAGGTCAACGTTATCTTCCAGAATGAATGATTCGGTGCGATCATTATTGGTCTGGAGCGTGCCTTCATCGGGGTAATAAATTCCCGCGGCCACCCAAATCTGGTCGCCCGCCACTGCGGCATCCAGGGCGTTCTGCAATTTTTTAAAAGCATTGGTCCAATCTGCACCAGTACCCGCGCCGCTGGCGTCATCATTTACGTAGATGATGTTGACCACTGCGCGCGCAGGTTGAACGCCCAGTGCGGTAAATGCCACCAGGGTTGCCAGAATGAGGGAAAGAAATTTTTTCATGCGAAACCTCCAAAGGATATATAAAATTTGTAACTCATTTGTTGGATTACCTTTTCTCTTCGACCGATAGCTGACCACTTAAAAATTGCATCAACCTCTCCATGTTGGAAAAGCCAAACACTTCGCGAGTGTGAGGGTGCTCCACCTGAATGCGCCATGGCTCGCCTTCCTCCTCCTGCCAGAAGCGCAGCAGATAGGCATGATAGCGGCGCGGAGAGATACATCCGTCAGCCTGAATCTTTGGCGTGCTATAATTTGGGCGCGTTGCCAGGTTTGATCTTTTAGTCATCATGGTGTATCGCTATAAAGAAGGGTTTGCTTGAAATCAGTCAACACCTGGGAATTTTGAAACCAGAATGTGATCTTGAGACAACTATATTTTCCAAACGCTTAGAAAACGCTCAGAAAAATGGTCAAGAAACTCCAAATCAGATTATTGGGTGAAGTCTCAATCCAAAAGAATGGAAAACCGATCAAGGGCCTGCCTTCCCGTGCCGCGGAGGCCTTGTTCCTTTACCTTGCTTGCAATCCCAAGCCTATCCCGCGCGAAAGACTAGCCGAACTGCTCTGGGCTGACCGTTCCACTGTCCAATCACTTACCAACTTACGCACAATCCTCACCGCCCTGCGCCGCGAACTGGGCGACCATCTCATCGTCACGCGCGACACACTGTCTTTCAACACAGAAAGCGACTTCTCTCTCGATGCGCTTGAATTCGAAAACCAGATGCAGGAGATGGGATTCCCTGACCACGCAGCCCTTCCCGCTGACTCAGCTACTCTGGAAAAACTTCGCCTCACTCTGGACCTTTACCGGGGTGACTTCCTCGAGGGCTTTTATCTTCGGGACGGCCTGGGCTTCGAAGAATGGAGCCTGCTCCAACGCGAGCATTTCAGAAGGCTGGCGCAAAACGGATTCCGAGTCTTCACCCTGGCCTGCCTCGAACGCGGACTTTATGCCGAGGGACAACTCGCGGCCACGCGCTGGAGCCGCTTCGATCCCTATAACGAAGAGGCATGCCGCGCTCAAATGTGGCTCCTCCTGCGGACGGGTCAGCGCACCACAGCATTGCAGTGTTATCAAAACTTAAAACAAAAACTCTCAGCAGATTTGGGCGTCTCTCCCGTCTCTGCGACTACTGATCTGTATCGTCGTTTTCGAGAAATTGAAGTCCCCGCTCCAATTCACCTACCCACATCTCCCACCGAATTCATTGGCCGTGACGAGGAACTGACCGAACTCGAATCACGCCTGTTTGCGCCTGAATCGCGCCTGGTGACGATCACCGGCCCTGGTGGAATGGGCAAAACGCGGCTGGCAGTGCAGGCGGCGCGGCGCATCGCAGAAACAAAGCCGGGGCGTTTTTTGCAGGGCATCCATTTTATTCCGCTGGAAACCCTGAAAAACGCTGAAGAGATGCCCATCCGTGTAGCCGAGGTTATTGGTTTTTCGTTTCGCGGGTTGGAACCTCCCACCAGTCAACTGCTCGAACATTTGCGCGAACAGGAAAGCCTGCTTTTGTTGGATAACTTTGAGCATCTGCTTGATCCATCGGGAAAAGGGATTGGATTTTTAGTGGAGGTTTTAGGCCATGCGCCGGGGGTGAAACTGCTTGTAACCTCGCGCGAGAGACTTAACTTGTACGAAGAGATCGTCTTCAATGTTCACGGGTTGGAACTGCCCGGGGACGATGTGCCCGCTGAAAAGTCCGATGCGATGCGGCTGTTTGTCCAGTGTGCGCGCCGCGTGCGACGCGAGTTTTCCCTCACCGGCGAGGATGCGGGTCATGTCGCATCCATCTGTCGAATGGTGGAAGGCGCGCCGCTTGCAATTGAACTGGCATCGGCATGGGGGCGACACCATTCCTGCGAGCAAATTGCGTCGTTGATCTCAAAAGACCTGGACTTTTTGGAAAGCCCCTACGCCAATGCGCCGGAAAAGCACCGCAGTTTGCGTGTGGTCTTCGAGCGTTCGTGGTCGTTGCTTACCGCTGCCGAACAAATTGCTTTCGCGCAGTTGTCTGTTTTTCACGGCGGCTTTACTCTGGAGGCAGCGCAGGCTGTGATTGGAGAATCAAGGCTGGTTGCCGACCTTACGGATAAATCGTTGATTCAACGGCAGCCTGATGAGCGCTTTTACATCCACCCATTATTGCAACAATATGCCGCCGAGAAATTAGCGGCCCTGTCAGATGCGCTCGAAAATGCAATGACGCGGCACACGGGTTTTTATTTCGATTTTTTGACC